>JAKUPP010000001.1 GCA_022450705.1 Alphaproteobacteria bacterium
CCTACAGCTTGCGATCTTGATAAATGGCGCAGTCACATTATAGGTGATATTTATCATTCTCAAATCGTTCAAGTTGGTCCTCCAAATGCCAACACAGCTTTTCTTGGACGAAACCAAGAAGCATTTTTTAGAGCTAGTAACAATTATGGACATTTCATCAGAGATCATGAAAATCGAGAAACTCTACTCTATGCCGGTTCAAATACTGGTGTACTCCATGCATTTAAAGGATGTGAAGTAGGTGACGGTCCTTGCACAGAGGGTGGACAAGAACAGTGGGGTTTTGTACCTCCTTTTATAGCAGCTAAATTACCAAAAGTATCTGATATCTCTTTAAATACGCAAGCTGATGGAGGTGGTACAAATTCAATATTTGGTGTTGATGGATCACCAGTCGTCCACGATATGTATATCTCGAGCAATCATGATTGTCCAACTGAAGCAGATGGCACGGTAGCAGAATGTAAACAGTGGAGAACAATTATGGTGATCCCTTATGGAAGAGGTGGTGCTGGATATTCAGTTTTAGATGTTACGGAAACCGAAGCAGCAAACGGACACGGTCCAAAACATTTATTTTCAATTTATAACGATACTTTAGAAAATGAAGTTTTGGTTGCAGATTATAAGGGAGTAATAACAGAATATCCTTATTTAGCAAGAAGTTATACTTTAGATGAATCTTTAGAAGCAGAAACAGCAGAAAGAAACATACAGAATGCTGCTGATGACGCTGCCAGAGATGCTATAGCTAGTTGTCAAACAGAGGCAACTCTAACAGCAGCTGGTCAAACTTTTAGAGAAGATGGCACTAATGGTTGTTATGAGGGCAACACATGGACTTGGTCTTTACCAACTCATGGAAACTTATTAATAAATGATGCAGATAATGAGGACATTCAAGTTTTTGTAGACGATCAGCCATTAGCTAAAGGTAATTTTACTGTAACCGATGATGGCGCTGAACTAACAATAAAATTTAGCGATACATCAGTTAAAAGATTCAGAGCACATGAGGTTGTAGCGGATGATCCCGACGATGATACAGATACAACCGATGCTACATCTGTTGAAGTTTATATAGCTAATGTTGATAAACTTGGTATAGGTGATGGCGCTGGGGTAGACGAATATTCAGGTTATGCCTTTTTAGGAGATACTTGGTCATCGCCAAGAATATTTAGAATGCCTGATAAGGACAACCGTAATAACCCTGCTGAGGATAAGTATGTCATGGTAATGGGGGGCGGAATGAGTATGAAAAGAGGTATTGGATCAAATGTTTTTGTTATCAATCTTGAAAATAAAGAAATTCCAGGAGAAATATTAAAACTAATTAATATTCCAGACTCTGATGCTAATAGAATTTCGAATGCTGTACCTGCTTCACCAGTTGTTGTCACTCCTGATATGACGTCTGGAATTGAGTGGAGAGGAGGTCTAGTTTATATCAACGACTTAGAAGGTAAGGTTACAAAAATTAATTTAACTAGTATGACACATGCCTCCGATTCTGATGAGACTGCACCTACTACAATTGCACTATACGACAGCACGCAGATTTTTGATTCACAAACAAATGTAACAAATGCCAGATACATGTATCATTCCATGGATATTGCTGTGGGAAGAGATACCAAAAAAGTCTGGTTATATATGGGAACAGGTGACTATGAAGATCCAAATAACACAGAGCCTGGAATTGATAACCTTTTGCTTGGAATTAAAGATCCAATGAGAAACTGGCGCTACAAAGATATGAATTCACCAAAAAATTTGGATCAGTGTAAACTAATTGGATCAAACACAACTGATTGTCCAGATTCCTCAGATGCAGGCTGGAAAGTTCATTTGCCTAATCTTCAAAAAGTAACAGCAGAGCCAACAATATTTCAAGGAAATGTTTATTTTCCTATTTACGAACCGAATGCTGACAATCCATGTTCAGTAGGAGCAGCTTTTATTTGTGGTGCTGATGATGAATGTGGAACAAATAATTCAGGTCAAATCGGTTCAGGAACAGGAAATCCTGCAGACTTTGCTGATCGCGATTGTCATTTCGCTGGTTTTGGTATTTTGTCCGAAATAGTTGTATTCGCTGGTAAATTATTTGCAAACATAGCTGGTTTATCTGAAGGCAAGACAACCCTAGTTATTAAAATGGCTGCGCCAGGTGAAGCGGACTCTTATAGACGTTCTTGGAAAGAAAATTTTTAAGAAAATATTTTAAAGTAGAAATAAATAATCCATACAAACATAGTCAGCATAGTGCAAAAAATTAATGCCATCCCAATAAGAGTACCTTGATTAACTTTTTTTCTCCATTTTTTTGGAAAAAAATTATATGAGTAAGCATATAAAATAATAAAAACATTAAATGCAGAGATAGCTATGTTAATGAACAAAAATTTATCCATTATAACAAAACCGTCTTAATTTGGTTTGAGAAAAGTATATAGAAAATACATCCAACAATAATATAAGGTCCGAAAGGAATTTTAGATGACATTTTTCTTGTTTGATTAATTAATGAGGGAATCGTCAATATCAAAGCAACAGCTGAGGATATAAATATTATAAAGGGAACGCTAACCCAACCAAACCAAAATCCAATTCCTGCTAATAATTTTGCATCACCGAGACCCATTCCTTCTTTTCTTCTGATCCTTTTATAAAAATAAATAATTAACCAAATAATTAAATATCCAAAAATTCCTCCAATTAAAGAATTTAAATAATTTGGAAAAATAGATGTATTCAAATTAGGATCAAACGATTTGACAAAACCAATAATCATTAAAGGAAAAGTTAAAGAATCTGGAATGATAAAATATTTAAGATCAATAAAAAAAATAATGATAAAGAAAATAGCAAGAATCATTAATAATAATGTTGTTATAGTTAATCCAAAATTTAAATAAATGGAAAAAAAAGAAATGATCCCCAAAAACTCTACAGTTGGATATCTCAGACTAATTAATTTATTGCATTTTCTGCATCTTCCGAACAAAAAAATAAAAGATAAAATTGGAATATTGTCATACCATTGAATTTTTTTTTTACAATTCGGGCAAAAAGAACTTTGAATTATAATTTCTTTATTTTTTGGCAGTCGATATATACAAACATTTGCAAAACTCCCCCAAATCGCTCCTAAAACAATGATGATTAGAAAGTCCACTAGCTAGATTTTGATTTGTGAGGCAATATGAATAATTCCGTCTATACAAAATTGCACTAACAACACAGCATCCTGAAAATGCATATAAAAACCAGGTGTTTGAATAATGATTTCCATTACTGTTATAATTACCAAAAAAACAATAGAATGCCAATTGTAAAAAATGTTTAGAATTATTAAAGAGCCGGAAAAGCCTAAAAAAGAAGAGCCCAAACTTAATGAGGATCTGGTCATTATTAGTCGGATGAACCAAGAATTTGCAATTTCTTTGGATCTCAATGAGACTTTAAAAACTGCACTCGAATTAATTGTTAAGAGAATTAATGCTCAAGCTGCCAATATTTTTCTTATCGAAGAGAATAAAAAAGTTCTACAGTGTATAGCCTCTCTAGGACAAGATTATCTTGATGAGTATGAAATTCCCATGGCACAAGGAGTTATGGGAAAGGCAATTCAGCAAAAGAAATGTATAAGGGTAGGTAATGTTAGAAAAGATGTGAGAGAAATTGCAGAATTTTATTTTGATTTAGATAACAAAACTAATTTTACAACAAATTCAGTTTTATGTTCCCCATTAATTGCTGCAAATGAATGCATTGGAGTTATTCAATGTCTAAATAAAAAAACAAACGATAACCTTTTTATAGAAGATGATAGAAAGCTTCTTGAAAACTTATCTGCACCAGCCGCTCTTGCTATTAGAAATGCCAAAATGGCCAAAGAATTAATAGAAAAAAATAGAATGCAAAAAGAAATAGAATTAGTTGGTGAAATTCAAAAAAGCTTGCTTTCTACAAATAAAAAACAGCCTTTTCCTATTGCAGGTATTAATGTTCCAGCAAAAATTGTGTCTGGAGATTTTTACAATTTTTCTGAACTTGGTAACGGAAAATATGGATTTGCAGTAGCTGATGTATCCGGTAAAGGGATTAAATCTTCACTGCTAATGTCAAAAGCTTCGAGTTTATATCGTTGTTTAAGCAAAACCATCTTTTCAAGCAAAGATCTGTTAACACTTTTAAATAGTGAAATTTGTGAAACTGCATCTAAAGGTATGTTTGTTACTATGATGATTGGAGTATATGATTCTAAAAAAAAAGAAATTCTTTTAAGTAATGCTGGACATGAACCACCTTTAATTTTAACAAATGATGGAAAATTTACAAATTTTACTGATTCTGGCCCACCTTTGGGTATACAAAAAAAAATAGTCTATGAAGAAAAGATTCTGACTTTTTCTGCAAGTTCTATGTACATATTCACAGATGGAATTACAGAAATAAAAGATACCTCAGGCCATATGTTGGGAGCTGATGGATTTAAATCATTTATAAAAAAACATCAAAAAATAACTAACGATCTAAGATTAAAAAATATTATTGATGATATTATTTCATCAGGAAAGATTCAAAGAGACGATTTAACAATTTTGGTTGTGGATGGAAAATGACCAAAGTTATGGTGATTACAGCATTAATTATCAGTTAGCTTAAATAGTCTGTCTTGAAGATCCGTATCTAATTTTATTATAAAGCGATGCAATCAGTGAAGTTAATAGTAATACAGTAGTAATATAAATTGCTAAAAAATAAAGCAAAATAAATTTGTTCGATTCAGATTTTTTAGCTTCTTCAATGGAGCGAAGTAGTGCTTCATTTTCACGTTCTAATTCTAATAGCTTATTTTTGAAAATTTCTTTGCTTAATTTTATTTTTTCATTTTCTTTAAGCAATTCTTTAACTAAATGCTTACTAATTTGATTCTCTTGGAATACTTTTTCAGCAAGTAGTTTAAGTTTTTTAATTTTTGTGTCTGATTTTCTTAAGTCTTTTTTGTAATCTTGTGTAGTTAAACTTTCATCAACTTTTGGTAAATCATGTTTCTTTTTTAACTCTTTTATATCGGGCATTCGGGGTTGAGTTTTTACTTCACCAAATGATTTTGTTAGCGAAAAAGCGGCTATTTGATTGATCAGACCGTCTTCATTGCCATACATCAAATCCAAATCAAAATCGATTCCTTTGGTTTCTTTTGTTAAGGAAACTCCCGCATAATATCCCGAAGTCCATGAAGCGGCTGGAGACACATTCTTGTTTTCTCCGTCTGCAGTTACCTTTATAGTATCATTAAAATTATTGTTTGTATTAAAGCCAACATACGGCTGAATGACAAAACCTTGACCTACATCATTTGAATATTTAATTTCAAATCCTGCACCAAGTACCCGTTCAACAGCTTCATCCACGGATAAATCACCATCAGTAAACTTTGCAAGATATTCTGGAAATCTTTGCAATCCCAATGTTGATTGAACACTTAAGTTTACAAAACCTTTCTCACTTAATTCAATTTTTTTTCCAAATTTATTGTTAATTGCAGCAAATTCGCTGAGTAAATTGGTGTTTATGGAAGTTTTTGTATCCGTATCAAAGTCCGTAACCGTTAGATCATTAAGTCCTATCATAGGTGTAAAAGACGTTTTAAAACCACCCTTTTCATAAACATTTTTCAAACCAAGCGCAAAATTATCTCCGCCTAAAAATTCTCCGTTGTCAAAATCTCCATATTGTCTGGTATAGCCAAGAAAAACATTGCTTCTTAAAGGACCCCAGGTAAATGGATCTAATTGACCCAAGATTCCTGACATTTCTCCTTTGTAAGTTCCATCTCTTTTTTGTGTGCTATGAAATATTTTAAACATTTTATCTTCAGGGAAATGCCAATTAATGTAGTTTGCTGCATCAAACAAACCTGTAAGCTTAGTTAAAACATTTTCGCTTCTGTATTTTGGATTGTCTTGAGCTATTTCAAGATCTTCACCAAGAATTGTGAGAGTGCCGTCATCAGCTGTCCCATCACTATCTAAATCTTCTTCTGTTAAAGAATAAGTATCATTACCTGAAAGTTCATTTGTAATTGTTAAATCACCATCATAATTATAAATCTCTACCGTTAAATCGCCGGTAATATCATTTTGTAAAACTATATTGGTAATAGTTTTAGCTAAATCAATACCATTAGTGAACGTTGGTTCACCACTAAGTTTAATAGTTGTTCCTGTTTCTGTACCATGATCTTGAATATTAATAGCTCTTCTTGTTCCATGTCCTTGGATTGTGCCAGAGTTAATTATAGTTGCATTAGCAACGTCTTCGACATAAATCCCTGCAAGATTATCATCTACAGATTTAATTGTTCCTGAATTATTTATAGTATATGAAGCACCAGTGTTCGGGGACGTAATCCCTATGGCTGTGTTATAAACCTCCCACAAGTGGTAATCACTATCAGTTAAATCGGTCGTGCCAGTATGTATTGTTCCCGAGTTAGTTATGGTTATTGATCCCCAAGCATTCGATGAACAAATTGCACAGTCCATCAATGCGTAGATTTCACCTTCATTATTAATCACAACTCCATCTTCGTTATCTCTTAACCATATAGCTCTAGATTTTGTTGATCTTACGACACCTGTACTTTTATTGTTAAAAGTAAAATTATCACCACCGTATTGTGCTTCTGTGTTAATTGTTTTATTTGTATCATTCAGTATGTTTCCATAATTTGTAATAGTCGTATTGTCAGAAGGAACAAGTGAGAATTGTTTATCTCTAGTTAAAGTAACATCAGAAGCAATTGTACCGGTGTCACCATTGCTACACCATGTTCCACCACTAGATTTAGATGGAATGTCTCCTTCACAGGGTCCAGCCGAGGCAGAACCGCTATAAAAAAGCCAAACGAGAACTAAAAGTATTAATCTTCTCATAACTTTTAATATGGTATGTCAAAAGAAGCTTAGCAACAAACTGTTTTGATAGACTTATTAAATAGGTATTAAATGCGGTAAAACTATAATTTATTTAACTTATAAGTTCTTGTCTTGAAAATCCGTATCTAATTTTATTATAAAGAGATGCAATCAGTGAAGTTAATAGTAATACAGTAGTAATATAAATTGCTAAAAAATAGAGCATAGCAAGTTTATTTGATTCAGATTTTTTAGCCTCTTCTTCAATAGATCGAAGCAGTGCTTCATTTTCATTATCCAAAATTTTATTTTTAAAAATTTGATTAGTCAGTTTAAGTTTTTCATTTTCTTTAAGCAGTCCTACAATTAATTTTTCTTTGGCTTTTTCTTGTTGAATTTTCTTTTCAGCTAACAGTTTTAGTTTTTCATTTTGAGCCTTTAATGCTGTATTTTCAGCTTTTAATTTTTTATTTAACTTTTTCAAAGTTTCAAGTTCTTTAAGATCTTTGTCGTAATCCTGCGTTGTTAAGCTCTCATCAATTTTAGGAAAATCAGGCGTTTTCTCTAATGCTGCAGTTTTTGCCTTGGCTTTACCAAAGCTTTTGGTTAATGAAATAGCTGCAATTTGATTAATTAATCCATCCTCGTTACCATACATTAAATCTAAATCAAAATTTAAATCTTTAGCTTTTTTAACTAAAGAAACTCCAGCGTGATAACCTGACCAAGTTTCTCGATTATCGTTTGTCACGTCAGCATTTCTACTCTTTGCTGTAATATTTATTGTATCGTTTAAATTTCTATTTAAGCTAGCTCCAATATAAGGTTTAATAACAAAATTACCTGGTAAAGTTTCTGAATATGAAACTTCAAATCCACCGCTTAGTAGTTGTTCAATAGACTCGTCAACGCTTAGATCGCCATCAGTAAATTTTGATAAATATTCTGGAAATCTTTGCAAACCATAGGTTCCATCGATACTTATATTTAAATACCTGTCTTCAACTCCAATTTTCTTGTCAATTTTTCCATTAATTGCACCAAATTCGCTCAAAAAATTTGCAGCTTTTGTTTCAACTTTATCAGTATCAAAGTCTAAAACTCCCAAATCATTAAGTCCTATCATTGGAGTAATCGATGCTCGGAATCCTTTTTTCTCATAAGTATTTTTAACTCCTAATACATAATTATCTCCACCTAAATATTCTCCATTATCAAAATCACCTTTTTGATTTGAATATCCAACAAAAACATTACTCACAATAGGACGACCCTTCCATTTTATTGGACTTAACATACCCACTGCACCTGACGAAGTTCCATCATAAACACCATCCCTTGTTTGATAGCTGTGAAATAATTTAATAAATCTTTGATTACAAATTTCATTGAGTTCCATTTCAGTTTTTCTTGGATCGGTCGTAATACAATAATCTGGCCATTCTCCTCCTGCGTAATTTGCCGCCGTAAACAATCCTCTTAATTTGGTTAAAGTGTTCTCCGCACGATATTCTTGATTATCCTTTTCTACTTCAAGTTTTTCACCTAGTATTGTTAAAATTCCGTCTGCACCAGCATTATAATATTCGGCTTTGTTTGTGCCAGAGTCACCTTGCCCTGTATGCTGGTGAATGGTTCCACCGGTCAGCGCTTCTTTTGTTTGTGATACATTTCCATAAACATTTGTATCTCCAGTAGAAAATGTTAGTACTTCTTCTGATATTGAATAAGTGGTTCCTGTTGAATTATTTGTAATTGTTAAATTATCGGTTCCTTCTTCCA
>JAKUPP010000010.1 GCA_022450705.1 Alphaproteobacteria bacterium
CCTTTTATAACTTCAATTGCTGCAATTCTCTCATCTGGTGGTATGTAATGTGTTGTTGGATCCGTATATGGTGCAAAATTAAGTGGGTTATATTCTTCGTATACACTTATTTTTCTTGATCTTCTAGAATGTGCTCCACGAATTCCAAAATTAGCTTTACGAGTATCTCCATCATCCATTTCTGAAATAACTCCTGGTATTTCTTCAAGTGTCTCTCCAACTGTCAATCCTCTTGATTTATCCATTTTTTCTCTGCCAACGTAATTTGTAGATCCTGGCGTTAAACGTGTTCTATCGCCAATTGATGATTGAATTTCAATGTCAGGTAAAACTATAGTTTCTTCTTCATCAGAAAAAACTTTTGTAGAAAAATTAAAAAATAAAAAAAATATAATAAATAATCTAAGCATTTTTTTTTACACATATTTTATATATATATTATTAATTCTATGACTAGTTCAAAATTTTATTATTGTATAAAGGATTATATCGATTAGAAATAATGGTATTTAAATGTATTTAGCCCCCATGTTGTGTTGGGTATGTTTCTTCAACTTTAATATCAGGAGAATCTAGGATCCCTTTTGCTTCTCTAGCTACAATAAGAACTTTATCTTTTGATAGTTCTTCAAGATTTTCTTTTGGTAGGCTTGGGTTTCTTGCAACAGCTCTTCTTACATAAGGATCTTCATCTTTTGAAAATATAACTAATTTATTTTCTTCAGTTTTTGGATTTAAAGCTTGTGAAAGTTTAAACGATGGGATAGGTGTTTTAGTAAAATCAATATAATGTGGGTCTTCCTTTGTTTTTTCATCTATCTTCTTAAATTTAAAATACAATCTTCCAATATAATAAACCACGTAAAATATAGGTTTTAAAATAATAGTTATGATTTTTTGTAAAAAACTACCTCTGTATGGATCCATTTTTTATCTTGTCCTCCATCTAGAATGAGTTATGCAAATTTTAATAAATAAAAAAATTATAACTAAAGCCAGTACTCCAAGTATTATGAATAATGTTTGCATAATAATTTTATTCTAAGATTATCTAACTTGTTTTCCTGCGTGAAATAATGCGTATTTTATAAAATATGACCAGGGAGCGCCTGCGTGTACTCTGATATTCAATAAACCTTCAGTTATTTTCCATACTACTCTATTAAATTTGTTATCTGGTAATTCCATGAGTTTTTCTACTGCTTTCCTTAATCCAGGAAATCTTATTAAAACATGAGAATATCTTGAAAGTTTTAAAATATATAAACCCAATTTATCTCTACGATAATTATCATAAAAAACCATTTCTTTACTTCCAAAAACATTTTTTCCATGATTATAGCCTGAGTTGTGTTGATTTTCATTTATACCAGTTTTATGCATGACTGATCTGCTAGTCAAATAAGCCTCATCAGCCGGAATAAACAAATCATCGTATTTCTTTTTATCATCTGCAGCATCCTTTGCGTTCTGATTTATTTCTGAAGCTGCTTTATTTCTAGCTGCAATTTCAGGAGGAACTTTATTATTAGTATTGCTTGTTACATCCTTATTATTATTAGTATTGGTTGTTACATTCTCATTATCTGTTCCAGTTTTACGCCATGTCGGTGGGGCAACGCTGCCCGGTGCCATAACATCAGAAGCTTTATACTGGCCTAATTCGAGACCAACATTATTTATTTCTAGTCCTGGAAAAGGTTTAAAAATATTAATACCGTGAACACCCGTTTTTCCTGTAAGTCTTCTTGCAACATCCAAAGTTTCCATTGCGTACTCCTGTGTTTCACCTGGAAGACCTAGCATCATTTGCATAGAATAACGTATGCCATATTTGTTCATTCGATCTGTTACTTTTATTAAATCATCATTTTTAATACTTTTTCTTAAAGTTCTATATCTAAATTCTTCATTACCTGTTTCTAAACCAAAACGGACAAGTCTACATTTTTTAGTATCAGCAAGTGCCTTACATACATCTTCATTCATTTCTGGTATAACAACATTAATTGAAAAGGTTTGTTTTAATTTTGACTTTTTATAGGCTTTACAAAAATCAACGATCCATTCTTTATTATAAGTTAAAGTACTATCATTAAAAAAGAAGTCTTTAGCATCATATTTTTTTGACAACATTTTTAATTCTCTAATAACATGTCCTACGCTTCTAAGATTTGTATACTCTTTTCCATTCATTCCAGCATCTTCATGAATTTTTTTGTAACCAGCATTAAAGCAATATGTACATGGATAAGGACAACCTCGGCCAGCTAATACTTGTGTAAATGGAACAATTCGAAAATATGGGTCTTTATCCCAATAAATATCCCTGTCTTCAAATGGTGCAGCATCCATATCCATTAACCAATATCTCATTGGATTTTTATTTACCACACCTTTTTTATTTTTTATGTGAAGATTGCCAATTTTAAGATTTCTCCAATCTTTTTTTTTATCTAAAGCATTGCAAAATTCTACCATTGGATCGCCGCCCTCTCCTTTGCAAATAACATCTAAATTAGAATTTTCTAAAATTTGAGGCATAAATGTAATATCATATCCTCCAGCCATTAAAGGAATATTCAAATTTGCTTCTTTTATAGCATCAACTGTAGCTAACATATGATTTCTATATGAAGTTAAAACAGAAAAAGCTACTAAATCTGCCTTATTTTCTTCAACATATTTAACAATCTCAGAAGGACTTCCTATTGCAACATCGGTAGTATGGCCTGCTTTTTTTAAATATGCTGACAAAGCCATTGTGCTTTGTAATGGAAAAAACATTTCTTGTGCAAATATTATATGTGCCATGTTTAATATATATGTTAATTAACTATTTAAATACTATACCAATATCTGGTTATTTTTGAAATATTTTTAATCAATAAAATCGATTAGTTACGTACTTTTTCTAGGAATAAACCGTAAAATTAAATATATTCAAGAATTATGCCGCTATAAATTCCTAGTCTTTTTTCATAAAATCTAGGTTGTTCACATAAACTATCAGAAAGAGATCTTCTATCTTCAAATCTTCTAACATCCCAAAAATTTTCTTGTTCTAATTTTTGTATCTCGTCTTTATTTGACTCATAATCTTTAGATAATTTTTTTATTTTTCCTAGCTTCGTAGATATTTTTTCTGATGTTAGTCTTTGTCTTTTTCCAAAATTTAATAATTTTATATTTCTTTTTTTCCATATATTATTTGTTGTATCAAATAAAGCATGAAATAATTTGGTAAGTTGCTCTGGTGATTTATTTTTCTTTATATATTTTCTCAATTCTTTAACACCTTCTTTTTCTTTAGTGTTTCTTTTCATTAATTTTTCCGCAAAAGTATTTAATTTCTCATCATCTATCCATTTAGAAGATTTTTCATCAAGAGGCGGGCCTGTCCATATTGACCCCCAACTTAATTCTTCAATATATACTTGAATACATGGCCAATCCACATTCTTCTCTTTACCTGGCGGCTTTGCAAAAATATTATTTGCTAAAAAGAATAATATTAAAAAAATAGATATTTTTTTTGTCATAAAAAAACTAAACCTTTTTCTTTAGAATAACGCCTTTACTAGGATCATATCCATAAATTGCTAATATCAAAAAAATTAATAAATAAATTGAAACAAAAACAAGAGACTTTTCATTAAGTTGTCCATATAGTGAGAAACGGATAAGTTCTACAGCATGAGTAAATGGATTATAAGAACAAAAATAAAATAAAATTTCACTGGATTCTCTAATTTTCCATAGAGGATATAATGCTGAAGATGCAAAAAACATTGGAAAAATTACAAAATTCATAACGCCTGCAAAATTTTCTAACTGTTTAATTGCTGATGATAAAAACATACCTAAAGCTCCTAACATCATTCCAGATAAAAAAAGTGCGGGTATTACCGTTAAATAACCAAATGTTGGAGGTTGAACATCCCAAAATAATGCAATCATTAAAAATGCAAAAACCTGAAGAATACTTACTGATACTCCTGCTACTAATTTTGAAATTAATAAAAAGGATCTTGGGAATGGACTTACCAGTAAAGTTCTCATACTTCCCATCTCTCTATCATAAACCATTGAAAGAGAACTTTGCATACCATTAAACAACTGAATCATTGCTATTAAACCTGCTGCTATATAAAGCTCGTATGGAACTAAAGATATTGGATAAGGCCAATTTTCCGGTTGCCCTAATGGTCTACTTATTCCTAAAAAAGAACGAAAACCCACTGCGAAAATTGCAAGCCACACTAAAGGTCTAACTAAAGCAGAAAAAAATCTTTCTCTTTGATAAAAAAACCTTAGAGATTCTCTAAATACAATTCCTTTAAAACACAAATAATATTGAAATATATTCATAATTAATCTTTTGTATAATAATCAAATGCATTTGATACATTCTTTGTTTTAGTTTTTCTTAAAATATTTTTTACATGATCGTTTGCTAATACTTTTCCACGATGTAAAACAATAAGCTTTCCATTTTGATCAACTTCATCAATTAAATGTGTTGCCCAAAGTACAGCCAATTGTTTTTCTTTACATAAACTTTTTACATGTTTGACAATAAGCTTTCTACTTTCTATGTCTACGCCAACTGTGGGCTCGTCTAATAAAAGAAGTTTAGGATTGTGCATAAGCGCTCTAACAATTTCTACTCTTCTTTTTTGACCTCCACTCAATTCACGTACCTTTTTTTTTAAAATATTTTCCATATTTTGTCTTTTTAATTCTATTAGAGCATTATTTAAAGCAAATTTCTTTCGCATACCATGAAGAGATGCGTGATATTGTAAATTTTGTTCAACTGTTAAATCTAAATCTACTGTAGGTTGTTGGAAAACAACGCCTATGTTTGCTAATGCTTTAGTTGGATTTTTTTTTAGATTATGAGAAAAAATTTCAATTAAACCAGTTTGATTATCATACAATCTTGTAATTAAAGAAAAAAGAGTTGTTTTACCAGCACCATTTAAACCTAATAATATTGAATAGTCTCCTTCATTTAATGTAATATCTATATTATCTAAAGCTTTTAGGCTTCCAAAATTATGGTTTAAAGTTTTTATAGTTAAAGCTGAAGAGTTCATATTAATTTAAGAATAAAAAAGATTTTTTTAATCTCTAACAGCTACGCCCCATGGATATCTACCAACTGGAATTGATTTAATTACTTTTCTTTTATCAATATCTATTACAGAAATATCATTACTAACGCCGTTTGTTGTATAAAGTTTTGTGCCATCAGTATTAATCATCAAATTCCAGACTCGTTGTCCTGTTAAAATATATTTTTCAACTTCAAATGTTTTCATATTTATAATTCCAATTCTATTTGCCGGTCCAAGAGCAACGTAAGCTAATTGTCTTTTCTCGTCTAGTCTAACTCCAACAGGCTGGACAGACTCTTTAGACATACCTGGAATTTTAAATTCTATTTTTTTAATTATTTCAAACTTTACTGGATCTATAATACTAATAGTTCCTCCAATTTCAGATGAAACCCAAACAAATTTTCCATCATCAGTATATTGAGCTACTCTTGGACGAGCATCAACTAAAACATTGGCTTTAATTTCCAGAGTAGCTGTGTCAATAAAATGAGCCATATTTGTAGTTTCAGAAGTATTAACTAAAGTTTTCCCATCTGGACTTAAACCCATACCTTCTGGCTCAACACCAACTGGAATTTCTTTAACAATTTTTTTTTCTATATAATCAACCACTGTTACCATATTATCATCTTCATTAGCAACATAGATAAACTTGCCAGCGTCATCCATTACCATTAATTCTGGATCAGGACCAGATGGTAAATAATACTCAACTTCTAAACTTCCTACATCAACAACTGCAATCCTATTGTCATCACTTGTACAAATTATTATTTTTTTTTTATCTTTACTTAAAATTATACCTCTTGGCCTATGTCCAACTTTAACTGTTTTAATAACTTCTAAAGAATTTCCATCTATAACAGACATGTTATGATCTTTTTCATTTGATACATATATTACCTCACCAAATGCAGCTTTTTGAATCAGAGTTAAGAAAAGAATTAATATAATTTTTTTTATCATTTGTTTACATCCAATAAAAATAAAATTTATTTTTTATTAATTAAATCTACATTTTGTATCTGGTTGGTCAACACCTAGAGTATCTAATTCTGTTCTTGGGTGGACAAACCCTATTTGAGGAGAAACAGAAACTAAGGCTCTAGGGGTTACTAATAAAATAGGTTGTCGCAACTGACCATTCCATTTTCTAAAACTAACTGGTTTTCCTTTATATGCTGCTAAATTAAATTTTTCATCCATAATTTTATCTAAAACTATTTTTGAATCTAATGATTTGGTTCTAGTAATTGCTTCGCCAATTGCTCTAACTCCTACCCAAGAATTAAAATCTATATTTGTCATAAGTCTTTTAGAATCTTTTAAAAAACGACTTTGCATTTGATTTCCTCCCCATTGTTCATGTGCAAAATGCCATGATGTTGGCTTTAATACTTCTCCACCAACAACTATTGTAGGCTTCCATGTTCTATAAGGGATATAATCACCAAAACTATTACCTGAATCACCAAAAGTATTTCCTTCATCTGCTAAAACTAAAACTTCGTATTTTTCTCCCTGTGTAAATTTAACAACTTCAAGATCTGCTGATCTTCTAAAATCATGATTAAAATCCCATATTTTTTCATTAATTATTTTTAATCCAAATCTTTTTGATGAAACTTTTATAGAATCTGCAAATTGTTTATCTCTTTCATTTACACCTGATATTAATAGTAACTTAACCCAATTCTTTTTCTTTAAAAATTGAGTTAATGCATCAGAAAGCATTCTGTAACTTGGTGCTGTATGTAAGATTTGTTTATTACATTTTTCGTTTCTTAAATCATTATCTTTTAAAGAGGTGTTAATTAAAAGCGCATCTTCTAGTAAATCTGACGAAAGTATTTTGTTAAAATCATCCTTAGAGACATTCAGAATAAAAAATTTGTATTTATCTTTCCTAAATTTTTCGAAAATTTCTTTTGCAGATTCGTTTGGCATTATATTTTGTTCTATTAATTCAAAATTCTGATTGGTAAATTTACCTGTTGTGTTATTGTCTTTAATTCCCATTCTGCTACCTAAAATACCATTATTTATAATCTCAGGATTAATTGAATAAATTGTTGGTTCTCGTTCAATTATTCTATTTAAATGAACTATTTTAATTTGTTGAATTTCTGCAGCAATAATTGAGAAAATAAAAAGAAAATAAAAGAAAATAATATAAAAAATGTTTTTCATATATAGAAAGTAGTTTAGTTAATTAAATTAAATCATTTTTTTTTTACATATAACATCATTTATAGGGTGAATATAGAATAATCGTTAGTTGAATTAACAAAAAAAAAATTTAATATCCTTACTATGAAACCTTTATTGAGATGGTGGTTGTTCATAAGCTTAACAATAATATTAACTTTTGCTTTTTACTATTTCGGTCTTTTTGCAGAAGTTTGGGATAAAGATAGAACTAAATTATCTTTTTTAATAATGTTTTTATTTTTCGTAACTTCAATTCATTGCGGTAAAGAAACAATTAAAGTATCAAATGCTTTAGAAGGAAATATTTCAGAAAATGAAATTAAGAATATAGATTGGAGAGGTAACCAAGAAGTTGGTTGGTTTATCTCTGATTTTGTTTTAACAATTGGAATGGTTGGAACAGTTTCAGGTTTTCTACTTATGCTTACAGGAGCTTTTGCGGGCGTTGATCTTAATGATGAAGTTGCGATGCAAAATGTTTTAGAAAAAATGTCAAAAGGAATGTCTACTGCTCTTTACACAACTCTCTTTGGTCTTATTTCCGGTGGTTTACTAAAAATACAATATTTTAGTCTTGGAAGAGCTACAGATCTTTTGGTTGATCCTATCGAAAAAAAAAATAAGGAAAAATAATGCAGCGTAGGTATCATACAAATCTTCCTTTTCTTGACTTGCTATTTAATGTCTTAATTGGCTTTGTTTTTTTATTTATTGTTTCTTTTTTATTAATTAATCCAATTGCCAAAAGGGCTGACATTGAAGTTAAAGCAGAATTCTTGATAACTGTTTTTTGGCCTGATAATTTAGAAGATGATGTAGATATTTATGTTGAAGATCCTGCTGGAAATCTAGTTTGGTTTAAGTCACGTGAGCCAGGATTAATGCATTTAGATAGAGATGATCTAGGAAAAAGAAATGATGAGGTTGTTACTGCAGCTGGAACAATTTTATTCCCAGAAAATAGAGAAATAGTTACTTTGCGTGGTATTGTGCCAGGTGAATATGTAGTAAACGTCCATTGTTATTTTAAAGTTGGAGGAGATCCTGTTCCAGTTACGATTCAGATTGACAAAATTAATCCGTACTCTGTTGTTTTAAGAGAAACAGTTGATTTGAATAAAAAAGGAGATGAAATTACTGTAACAAGATTTAGTGTTAACTCAAAAGGTGAAGTAACAAATGTAAATAAACTTCCTAAAAAATTGGTGCAAGAATGGCAGAAGGGATAATTGGTTTATCAGCAAGTTTTCTACTTTTAGTAGCCTTGATACTATGGTTAATCATTCTTTCTAAAGGAAAATTCTGGATAATAAAAAGTATTGTCATAACTGTAGCTACTTTGTTCTCTATAATTGTTCTCCTTTCATTAAAAGATTTTATTGGTTGGCCAAGTAAATCTGAACTACCTCAAGAATTTCAATTACATTGGGCTATAATTGATGAACCTGACAAAATTAAAAATACTGAAGGTGCTATATATATGTGGATTACTAGATTAGATAAAGAAAATAAAAATAAAGGTTTGCCTAGAGCATATAAGATTGATTATACAAGAAAAAATCATGAACAAATTATACAAGGATTAATTAGTTTAGGAGATGGTATCCAACAAAAAGGTGAAAAAGTAAAAGTAAAAGAAGATATCGATATAGATGAAGACTTAAGTAATCTCCAAGAAATTGTTATTTATGAACTTCCAAAACCTCTGCTTCCAGAAAAAAATACGTCAACAAGAACAGAGCAAGGTGGTCCACCAACTAGTGGTTTTAATGCTTTAGAAATAGATCCTGAGACTGGAAGACCAATTATTGAAAAAGAAAAAGAATAATTTGTTTCTTAAAAAGCGCTTAGAAAAGAAACATTTCTTTTATTTAAACTTAAAATTATTGACATTGCAGTTAGTCTAGATGTTTTAGGATTTTTACTTGGATTATTTTCTAAAATAACTTTTAATTTTCCAAATTTACCAAGCGCTTCTATCTCAGCTATATTTTTTTTTATTTTAGGATCGGCTATCACAACTACTTTTGTTTTATCAAAACCTATTCCGCACATTGCTAAAGTAGCTGCAATATTTGAATTTTTTGGAAATTCCTTACATATTTTTCTTGCTGTAGATCTTAATAAAACTTTTTCATTCTTTATTTTTATTGATTCTGATACTGTCAATAAAGCTTTAGGGGGTTTTCTTTGAATAAGTTTTACATATTTTAATTCATTGGAAAGTGATGCTGATGATATAGCATCAATTCCAGCTATGGCACCTGTTGGAATATAAATTTTATTTTTTATTTTTTTAACTAAATTAGAAATTCTTTTGAAAAAATTTCTATCAGCAAAAGAACAAACAGATAAACAAACAAAATCTATTTTACTTTTTAAAACTTTCTCTGCATAATCCTTACAAGCTTCCACGCTTGCTACTTCGATAATTATAGTTGGTTTTTTTTTTAATAATTCCTCAAATGATTTACATTTGATTTTTTTTGGAAGTTTTTTTAAATTAATATCATCTGAAAAAACTCCAATAACGTTGTAACCCTTTATAGTTTTTCTTGAAATTTTTTTATAAACTTCCTGTCCTATTGCACCAAAACCAATTAAACCAATTTTTTCATTTTTCATTATTTTAATATAAAATTCTAATTTAGAATTATTCTAAATTGGATTGACAATATTATTAACATTTTTATATTCTATGTATAACATTGTATAATATAAATTATGTCAATCGATCTAGAAACAAAAAAAACCGTTAAATCTATAACTGAGAAATATAAATATGGTTTTACAACTAAAATTAGTTCCGATAAGGCTCCAAAAGGTCTTAATGAAGACATTGTCAAACTAATCTCTGGAAAAAAAAAGGAACCTAAATGGCTTTTAGATTGGAGATTAAAGGCATTTAGAACATGGTTAAAAATGAAAGAACCAAATTGGAGCATGGTCAAATTTCCAAAAATAAATTATCAAGATTCTTATTATTATTCTGCTCCAAAGCCAAAAAAAAAATTAAAAAGTTTAAATGAAGTTGATCCTGCAATTTTAAGTACATATGAAAAATTAGGTATTCCTCTAGAAGAACAAAAAAGATTAGCTGGAGTTGCAGTAGATTATGTTTTCGACAGTACTTCTGTTGCAACAACTTTTAAAGAACAACTATCTAAATTAGGAATAATTTTTTGCTCATTTTCTGAAGCAGTACAAAAAAATCCAGAATTAGTTAAAAAATATTTAGGGACAGTTATTCCATATACAGATAATTATTTTGCAACTTTAAATTCAGCAGTTTTTAGCGATGGCTCTTTTGTTTACATACCTCCAGGAGTGAGATGTCCTATGGAACTATCAACATATTTTAGAATAAATGCTGAAAATACTGGACAGTTTGAAAGGACTCTTATAATTGCTGATAAAGATAGTTATGTAAGCTATCTTGAAGGGTGTACAGCGCCGATGAGAGATGAAAATCAATTACACGCTGCATGCGTAGAACTAATAACGCTTGATAATGCAGAAATTAAATATTCAACAGTCCAAAATTGGTATCCAGGTGATGAAAAAGGTAAAGGCGGTGTTTATAATTTTGTTACTAAAAGAGGAGCGTGCCGCGGTAACAACTCAAAAATATCATGGACACAAGTTGAAACAGGGTCAGCAATTACTTGGAAATATCCAAGTTGCATTTTACAAGGTGACAATTCTGTCGGTGAATTTTATTCAGTTGCAATAACCAACAATTTTCAACAAGCAGATACTGGTACAAAAATGATTCATCTTGGAAAAAATACTAAAAGTACAATAATATCGAAAGGAATTTCTGCTGGAAGAGGTCAAAATACTTATAGAGGTCTGGTACGTATGGGACCAAAAGCTAAAGATGGAAGAAATTTTACTCAATGCGACTCACTTTTAATTGGAGATAGATGTGGTGCGCATACAGTTCCTTATATCGAAGTAAAAAATCAATCCGCAAAAGTAGAGCATGAGGCAACAACATCTAAAATAAGTGATGATCAAATGTTTTATTGTAGACAAAGAGGTCTGGATCAAGAAAATGCCGTATCTTTAATTGTAAATGGTTTTTGTAAAGAAGTCCTTAAAGAACTTCCTATGGAATTTGCAGTAGAAGCCCAAAAGCTTCTTGGAATAAGTCTTGAAGGAAGTGTAGGTTAATTATTTATGCTTAAAATAGAAGGTCTTCACGTAAATGTGGAAGATAAAAAAATAATTCAAGGACTTGATTTGCAGATTGCTCCTGGTGAAGTGCACGCAATTATGGGACCAAACGGATCAGGTAAAAGTACTTTAGCAAATGTTTTATCCGGTAAAGATGGTTATGATGTAACAAAAGGAAAAATAACTTTTCTCAAAAAAAATTTATTTGATTTGGAACCTGAAAATCGAGCAGGTGAAGGTTTATTTCTTGCTTTTCAATATCCAGTAGAAATACCAGGTGTTTCTGGTATGAATTTTTTGAGGACTACTATAAATTCTATAAGAAGATATAGAAAACAAAAAGAACTTGATGGTGTAAATTTTCTAAAAGTTTTAAGAGAAAAAGCCAAATTTATAAAAATGGATGAAAAATTAATAAAAAGATCGGTTAATACTGGTTTTTCAGGTGGGGAAAAAAAAAGGAGTGAAATATTACAAATGAGTTTATTAGAACCGAAACTTGCAATATTAGATGAGACTGACTCTGGGTTAGATATTGATGCATTAAAAACTGTAGCAAATGGTGTGAATAATCTAAAAAATAAAGAACGATCCTTCTTGATTATAACTCATTACCAAAGATTATTAAATTATATTGTTCCTGATAAAGTGCACGTTTTATCAAAAGGAAAAATCGTTAAAAGTGGAGATAAAAACTTAGCTATTGAATTAGAAAAAAAAGGTTATGAAGGAATTATGTAATTATGGAAAAATTAATTGAAGATTTTCAAATACCAGATAAAAAAATTGAAACATGGAAATTTACCGATTTAAAAAAAGTTCAAGAGAAAAATAATTTTCGACCTTCTGTTAAATCAGATTCGACTCCAACTAATCCTTATAAAATAAATTTAGATATTTCAAATAATATTTTTTTTGACCCAAAAAATAACTTTATAATTTTTGAAAATGGATACCTAAAAAAAATTAATACAAAATCAGATGACTTAGAAATAAAATCTTTAGATAGTAATTTAGAAAACAAAATATTTAATAAAAAAAATTTTACTAGAAAAGATAGTCTGCTTGATATAAACAGTGCTTTTTTAAATGAAAATTTAATCATTAAAGTTAAGAAAAATGCAAAATTAAAGAACCCTATATCAATTTTTTATTACAACTGTGAAGAGGAAAAATATCTTATTAATAATAGAATAAATATCATTCTTGAAGAAAATTCTGAAGCCGAAATAAATGAAATTTTTTTTTCAAATAATAAATCTATTTATTGGAATAATGTACATAATTATGTTTGTTTAAAAAAAAATTCAAAACTCCAACATTATAAAATTCAATTAGAATCTAAGAATGCTATTCATTCATCATCAACTAATATAGATTGTGAAAATTCTTCAATTTATAATAATTTCATTTTCTCTATTGGAGGAAATATGTCCAGAATTGAGGTCATAAGTTCTATAAATTCTGCTGATATTAATTTTAATATAAAAGGTTTATATTTAGCAAAAACTAATCAACATCACGATATAACTACATTAATGCAGCACAAACATCCTGAAAGTAAAAGTAATCAACATATAAAAGGAATATTGCAAAAAGATTCTTCAGGGGTTTTTCAAGGTAAGGTAATTGTAGCGCAAGATGCTCAAAAAACTGATGCATTTCAATTTAATCAGAATTTATTACTATCTGAAACAGCAGAAGTGAATGCAAAGCCTGAGCTAGAAATATATGCTGATGATGTAAAATGTAGCCATGGCGCAACAACCGGAGAATTAGATGAAGGAATGTTATTTTATTTAAGATCAAGAGGTTTAAACAAAGAGGAGGCAAGAAAACTTTTAATTGAAGGTTTTATAAATGAATTATTTGATGATATAGAAAATAAAGAATTAAAAAAAAAATTATTACTTACTTCAAAAAAAACAATTTATTGATAATTTTTAATGTTAGATATAGACAAGATAAGAAAAGATTTTCCAATCTTAAAAATAAAGTCAAACAATAAAGATCTAATATTCTTTGATAATGGTGCAAGTTCTCAAAAACCTAAAGTTGTATTAGACAAAATAAAAGAAATATATGAAACAAAATATGCAAATATACATAGAGGCATATACAATTTAAGTCAACTGTCGACTGAAGCATACGAGGAATCAAGGAAAATTATTCAAAAATTTTTAAATGCTAAAAGTGAAAAAGAAATAATATTTGTAAGAGGAGCAACTGAAGCAATAAACCTAGTTGCACAATCTTTTGGATTAAATAATTTTGAAAAAGGTGATGAGGTTATATTGTCTCAAATGGAACATCATTCAAATATTGTTCCTTGGCAGCTACTTAGAGATAAGTTGGGTATTAAAATAAATGTAATTCCTATAAATCAAGATGGTGACATTGACTTAAACAATTTTAAAAAATTATTATCAAAAAAAGTTAAGTTGGTTTCTATACTCCATGTATCAAATGCTTTAGGCACAATAGTGCCAATCAAAGAATTAATTTCGATTTCACATAAAAAAAAAATACCTGTCTTAGTAGATGGATGTCAATCTGTCCCCCACATGAAAGTAGACGTTCAAAGTTTAGATGCTGATTTTTATTGTTTTTCTGGCCATAAAATTTATGGTCCGACGGGTATAGGAATTTTGTATTCTAAAAAAGATTTTTTAGAAAGAATGTCGCCATATCAGGGAGGTGGCGAAATGATATCAGAAGTAACTTTTAAAAAAACTACATATCAAGAACCTCCTCATAAATATGAAGCGGGAACGCCTAATATAGTAGGATCTATAGCTTTAGGAACTGCAGTTGATTATGTAAAAAATATTAATATTGAAAAAATATGTAAGCATGAACAAAATTTATTAAATTATGCAACAGATAAAATTAAGTCTATAAATGAAGTTAAAATTATTGGAACATCAAAAAATAAAGCAGGGATTATCTCATTTATTGTTAAAAATACCCATCCAAATGATATAGGTGTTATTTTAGATAATCATGGAATTGCTGTTCGAACAGGTCATCACTGTTGCCAACCTTTAATGCAATTTTATAATATACCAGCAACAATTAGGGCTTCGTTTGGTCTATACAATACTTTAGATGAAATCGATAGTTTTATAGATGCTTTAAAAAACGCAATTAACCTTTTAAGATAATTTTTTTACATTATATTATTATTGATATGCCAAATTCTATTAAAGATAATATTATAAAAAATCTTCATACGGTTTATGACCCGGAAATACCAGTGGATATTTATGAACTTGGATTGATATATGATCTTAAAGTAAATTCAAAAGGTTTGGTCGATATTATAATGACATTAACTTCACCAAATTGTCCTGTAGCTGAAATCTTACCGGAACAAGTAAAAACAGCAGCAAAAAAAACTAAAGGAGTTAAAGATGTAAATTTAAAGTTAGTTTTTGAACCGCCATGGACGCCGGATATGATGTCTGAAGCAGCTAAAGTTGAATTAAATATGGAATAAAAATGAACAATGTAAGAGAAATTATAACTTTGACTACAGCGGCTAAAAATAGAGTTAAAGAAATAATTGCAAAAGGAAAAAAAAATTATATTGGTATAAGAATAGGAATTGATAATACTGGGTGTTCTGGTCATTCATATAAAATTGATTACGCTGAAAGTAAAATTAATGGGGATGAAGTAATATCTATAGATAATATAAAAATTTTTATTGATGCTTCAGCAACTATGTATATTCTAGGATCGAAAATTGATTACATTGATAATGGCATGGAATCTGGGTTTGTTTTCAGTAATCCAAATGAAAAAGGAAGATGTGGTTGCGGAGAATCTTTTAGTGTGTAATATTATTTGTGTTGGGATTAAATAATTGTACGAAGAAATAACAGAAAAAATAAAAATAACTGTAAAACCGGAATTTCTTGATGAACATTCAGACCCAGATGAAAAAAGATTTATATGGGCATATCATGTGAAAATTGAGAATTTTGGAGATGACACGGTAAAATTAGTAAGTAGATCATGGACTATATCTGATTCACTTGGAAGAGTGCAAGAGGTTAGAGGCTCTGGAGTTGTTGGAGAGAATCCTATTTTAAAACCAGGTAGTTCATTTGAATATACTTCTGGCACTCCATTAAACACGCCTTCTGGATTTATGATGGGAACTTATAAAATGAAAAAAAATAATGGTTCAACTTTTAATGCACATATTCCTGCATTTTCATTAGATAGTCCTCATGAAAAAGGTTTACAAAATTAAAAAAAAAAATAGTTTTATAGAATGAGCAAAATAGAAAAAATTTCCAATTTAAAAAAAATTAAATCTACAAAAGTGTCTGAAAATCAAGCATTAGAATCAGTAAAAACATTAATTAGATGGGCAGGAGATAATCCTGAACGAGAAGGCTTAAAAGAAACACCAAAAAGAGTTATTAAATCTTATAAAGACTTTTTTTCTGGTTATAATTCAGATCCAAGAGAAATATTATCAAAAAAATTTAAAGAAGTTGATGGTTACGATGAAATAATTATTTTAAAAAATATTAGATTAGAGTCTCATTGTGAACATCATATGGTTCCTTTCATTGGTACTGCGCATGTAGGATACTTGCCAAAGAACAAAGTTGTTGGTCTTAGTAAGCTTGCTAGATTAGTTGAAGCCTTTGCTAAACGTCTTCAAATTCAAGAAAAACTTACAGCGCAAATAGCAAATGCTATTGATGAAGTTCTTCAACCTAGAGGTGTTGGGGTTATTATAGAAGCTTCACATTTATGTGTAGGTACAAGAGGAATTCATAAGCCTGACGCAAAAATGGTAACAAGTAGAATGTTGGGAAGTTTTAGAAATGACCAAGCTACTAGAAAAGAGTTTCTCGAGTTGGTAGGGATTAACAAATCTCAATTTTAATATTTTAAAAAAAAAAATTAATAATCTATGATTTTTCAACCGGTATTATATGTCATAGGATATTTGCTATCAGCGTTATCTATTATACTTTGTATCCCGGCTGCTGTTGATGCATTTTATGGCGATAACCAATGGCAATCCTTTACTTTTGCATCATTAATTAGTCTTTTTTTCGGTATAATTCTAATTTTAGGAAACAAGTCAGATAATTTTAGTATTTCTTTAAAACAAGCTTTTCTTGTTACAACGTTAAGTTGGATATTTGTTGCTTTTTTTGGTTCACTACCTTTTGTTTTTTCTGATTTAGAATTATCTTTTACAGATGCTTTTTTTGAATCTATGTCAGGAATAACAACGACCGGTTCAACAATTTTATCAGGTCTTGATACTTTGCCTCATGGCATTTTAATTTGGCGTTCATTATTACAATGGTTTGGTGGCATAGGTATAGTTGTTATAGCTATCGCATTTTTACCTATATTAAAAGTTGGAGGTATGCAATTATTCCACACTGAATCTTCAGACTCATCAGAGAAAGTTTTGCCAAGAGCAGGACAAATAGCAAGCATTATAGGAATAATATATTTTTTTCTAACTATTCTTTGTGCTTTATTACTCTGGAAATTTGGAATGCCTATTTTTGACTCAATTGCACATGCAATGACAACTTTAGCTACAGGAGGATTTTCTACTTCAGATATGTCAATTGGAAAATATGACAATATAAATATTGAATTTACAATTGGTATATTTATGATTTTAGGTTCGCTACCTTTCATTTTATATTTACAAACTCTTAAAGGTAATCTTTCAGTAATATTTAAAGATAGTCAGGTCCAGTTTTTTATATTCCTTGTTATTATATCAATTCTGATTGTCACTTTCTGGAGGTATCAAAATACTGCTAGTCTTTTTAATAATTTTAGACCAGCGTTTTTTAATACTATATCGATTTTTACTGGAACAGGTTACACAACCCAAGATTTCAATAGTTGGGGACCATTTATTATTATACTTTTTTTATTTTTAATGCTAGTTGGAGGTTGCGCTGGTTCAACAACTTGTGGTATTAAAATTTTCAGACTTCAAATACTATATCAGTCAGCAAAAGTACAAATATTCAAATTACTAAATCCTCACGGAGTATCATTAGCTAAATATAATAAAAAACCTGTATCTGGTGATATTACTTCATCTGTAATGGGATATTTTTTTATGTTTATAATTTCTTACATTATTATCGCTTTAATTTTATCATTTTTAGGAAATGATTTTTTAACCTCACTTTCTGGAGCTGCAACCTCATTAGCAAATGTTGGCCCAGGACTAGGTAATGTGATAGGCCCAACCAAAACATTTGCTGAATTATCAGATATAACTAAATGGGTTTTAATATCAGGTATGTTAATTGGTAGATTAGAACTTCTTTCAGTTTTTATTATTTTAACGCCTGCGTTTTGGAGAAATTAATTATATTTGTTTGTAAGAAAATCTCTAAATTCTTTATTAATACCTTTTCTTAAATGAATATTTATCTTGACGATCATATTTTGCATTAATTCGTCAATTGCTTTTGAACGATCATTAATTGAGAAGCTTCCTAAAAAAGTTTTATCTCCTTTAACTATTGAAAGAACTTCGCCTTTAGCATTATTTTTTTTATTTTCTGCTATAATTTTAACTTTAAAATTAATTTTATAAGCTATTCCATCTTTAGATAAAAAACTAAACTTCTCTTTATGCTCCTCGGCAAAACTATCTATTACACTTTCATCTAGAATCTGTACTATTAGATTTCCAGAATTGCCTTTTAAAACAATGTTTTGTTTTATCCAATTTTGTATCTCTTTATCTAAATCCGTCTTAGTTAAAAGCTGTGTGCTGGTTTGATATTTTTTATAATTAATTTTATTGTCAAATTTTACAGTTAATAAATCCAAATATATTTTATCATTAGATAGCGCGTAATTTGTTTTTAAAAATGAGAAAAACAAAAAAAATAAAAAATAAATTAATTTCTTATTTAAAAAAAAATTCATCAACTTTTTAATTATTTTAAACACCAATTTAAAATAGCTTTTTGGGTATGTAATCTGTTTTCAGCTTCGTCCCAAACAACAGATTTGGGATGTTCTAAAATATTTTTTTCTACTTCTTCTCCTCTGTGTGCTGGTAAACAATGCATAAAAATAGATTTTTTTTTTGCAATAGATAATATTTTATTATTTATCTGAAAAGGTTTTAGTAAATTTCTTTTTTTTTCTGAAGTTATTTGACCCATTGAAAACCACGTGTCAGTCATTACGCAATCAGAATTCTTACATGCATTTTCTGCTGAATCAAATATTTTTATACTTTTGATTTTATTTATTTTGTTCATTTCATCTTTATTTATTAGTTGCTTTGGGGAAGCGATATGTAAATCAAAATTTAAGATGCTAGATGCTTGTACCCAGCTTCTACAAACATTATTAAAATCTCCACACCAACTAACAACCTTATTGTTAATTATACCTATATTTTCCTCAAAAGTCATGATATCTGCGACTAATTGACAAGGGTGCGTATTATCATTTAGACCGTTTATAACAGGAATTGAAGAGTATTTAGCTAATTCATACAATTTTTTTGCTGTTGTGGTTCTATAAACAATAACATCTAAATATCTAGATAAAACTTTAGCTGTATCCGAAATTGTTTCTCCTCTTCCTAAGTGAGTTTTTTCATGCTCAAGAATTGAAACATTCCCTCCAAGTTGGTACATTGCAATTTCAAAAGAAACTCTTGTTCTAGTCGAAGGTTTTTCAAAAATTAATCCTAAAGTTTTTCCTTTATGCGTATCTTGGCCTGAAGTAATACCTTGTTTATACGACTTTGACAAATCTATAATACTTCTTAACTCTTTATTATTAATTTGGTCTAAATCTAGAAAGTGCTTTATTTTTTTCATCTTTTATTAATATCCTCACATGTTTTTTCTATTATTTTTAAAGCAATTTTAAGTTCTTTTTTTGTTACATTTAATGGAGGCAAAATTCTAATTACATTTTCATTAGCTCCAACAATTAATAAACCATTATTTCTTAATTTTTCTATTAATATAGAATTATTAATCTTGCTTTTTATCCCTAATAAAAATCCCTTTCCTCTAATTTCATCAATTAAGTTACTATGATTATCTTTAATTCTTTCAAGATTATTTAGAAAAAAAATTGATTTTTCATTTATGCTCTCTAAAAATTTCTTTTTAGAAATAATTTCAACAACCTTATTTGCAACGGAACATGCTAACGGATTTCCCCCAAAAGTTGATCCATGGCTTCCAATTTTCATTCCTTTAGCTACTTTGTTAGTTACTAAACAAGCGCCGATTGGAAATCCCCCTCCTATTCCTTTTGCAGTCGCTAATATATCTGGTTTTATTTTTGACCATTGATATGAAAAAAACTTACCTGTTCTACCAATACCAGATTGTACTTCATCGAAAATTAGTAAAATTTTTTTTTTATTACAAAGTTTTCTTAATCCTTCCAAACATACATTAGGAATTACTTTTATACCACCTTCACCTAAAATTGGTTCAACCATAATTGCTGCTGTTTGTTTATCTATTACTTTTTCAATTAATTTGTGATCACCAAATTCTACTTGTACAAAACCATCAACTAAAGGATCAAACCCTTCAATTAACTTTTTTTGTCCTGATGCAGAAATTGCCGCTAAAGTTCTACCATGAAAACTACCTTTAATTGTAATAATTTTAAATTTTTTTGTTTTTTTTTTTATTTGATGATAGGCCCTAGCTGTTTTAATGGCTGTTTCAACAGATTCTGCTCCTGAGTTACAAAAAAAAACTTTATCAGCAAATGTAAGTTTTACTAACTTTTTAGCTAATTCTTCTTGCTCTGAAATTTGAAATGCATTTGATACATGCCATATTTTTTTTGACTGTTTATATAGTGCTTTAATTAATTCTGCATTACAATGTCCAAGAGAATTTACAGCTATGCCGCTAGCAAAATCCAAATATTTCTTGCCATTTTTGGCAGTTAAATAAGAACCTTTTCCTTTAACAAAAGAAAAATTAGATCTTTTATAAGTAGATAAAATTGATGAGTGCATTATTTTTTATATTTAAGTTCTTAATTTGTACCCTGTCTGAAACATTTTATAAACTAAGAAGAATAATATGGTATTTAAAACAATACATACAATGATTCCATTTATAATTGGTGCGTCTGAATATCCAATAAAACCTGCTCTAAAACCGTCTATAAAATAAAATATTGGATTGTACTTTGCTAAGAATTCTAAAATAAAAGGCAATTTCTCAATAGAATAGAATGAGCCAGATAAAAAAGTTAAAGGAGTTATAATAAATGCTGTCAAACCAGCCATATGGTCAAATTTTTCACTCCAAATCCCTCCCATAATTCCTAAAAGGCTAAGAGCTAAAGAGCCTGACAAAGAAAAAAAAATAATGTAAAAAAAATTAACAAACTTCATATCTATAAAAAAGTACAAAGCTATTGTGCTTGCTAGTCCTACAATCATTCCTCTGGCTACCCCTCCAAAACTTATTGCAAGAGTGAGTTCAAGGCTTGATAGAGGAGGTAAAAGAATATCAACAATGTTTCCTTGAACTTTAGAAATCATAATTGTTGATGTAGTATTCATGAATGCATTTTGTAGAATTTGCATCATTACTAAACCTGGAACTAAAAACTCTGGATAACTTACACCGCCAATGATAAAATCTTCTCTATCAATAACAATTAAAAAAACAGTTAAAAATAAAATATTTGTAACAACAGGAGCCAAAACAGTTTGATAAAAGACTTTTAGAAATCTTGAAGTTTCTTTACTAAATAAAGTCCACAATCCCACCCAATTAGTTCTTGATGCATCAAAATTTCTATTATTTAACATTCTTTAATTTTTTTAATTTTTTATATTAAATATAATTAATTTATTTTATGAAAAAAAAAATACCAAAGAAAATTACTCTAGACTCTCTTGAGAAGAGTGCAATTAAATATTTAGAGAAATATTCAGCAACAGAATATCAATTAAAAAAAGTGTTAAGAAGAAAAATTATTAAAAATTCTTTTTTTTATAAAATTGATCCTAAAAAAGATTTTGATTTAATTAAATTAATAATAAAAAAATTTAAAGAAATAGGATTAATTGATGATAAAGTTTTCTCAGAAAATAAAGTTTTAACTTATATTGATAAAGGTTATTCGAAAAAAAAAATAATTTTTAATCTCAAAAATAAAGGAATCTCAGATGAGAACATTCAAAAAGCTGTAGATAATTTAGAAAAATCTTTCCTTAATTTTGAATTGTTATCTGCATTAATATACGCACACAAAAAGAAAATTTTAGCTTTTAAAAAAAAAGAAAAAAATTTTTATGAGAATAAAAAAAAACTATTACAAATGTCCCAAGCAGGTTTTTCTTACGACATTGCAAAAAAAATAATTAATCTAAATAGTGAAAAAGAATTTGAAGAATTAAAAAAATATGCAAAGTATGGTGATGATTAATCGTCGTCTGAACCTGCTGAAAATTTAGGTTCTCTTTTTATATTCTTTTTGGTTGGTTTCTTTTTTTTCGTGTTAGCATATGAAATTGTTGTTTGAGGAAAAGGTATTTCGATTCCACCTTTATCGAAAGCTAATTTTATTCTTCTATTAAATTCTCTTCTGACCGCCCATTGTTGCTTGTGAACTGTTGGAATTCTTCCTTTTATAATAATTGCAGAATCTTCGAATTTATCTAATCCAAAAACTTCTATTTCTCCATTAATTTTAGATGTAAAATCTTTATCTTTTCGTAAATTCTTTCCTACTTTTTCAATAGTTTCTATTACATTATCTACATCTTCATTATAAGATACTCCTATTTCAAAACTATGGTAATCTTGATCTTGAGTTATATTTTTAACTGTAGTAACTTCACTAAATGGAACAACGTGCAAATGTCCGTTAACATCTCTTAATCTAACAGTTCTAATAGTAATAGCTTCAACACGTCCTGAATGTCCCGCCACTTCAACTATATCTCCTATAGTAATTTGTCCTTCTAGTATAATAAATAAACCTGTAATAATATCTTTCACTAAAGTCTGTGCGCCAAAACCTACTGCTAAACCCACTACTCCAGCTGCAGCAATTAACGGACCTATTTCTATTCCCAATTCTGATAAAACAAGCATAATAACAACAATCAAAATCGCTATAGATACAAAATTTCTTAATATACGAAAAAGTGTATTAACTCTTTGTGTTTGCGCTTCATCTTTTGAATCATCAAGACTATCTAATTTTTTTTTTATTATTGTTGAAAGAGTCTTCCAACTAAAAAAGCCTATAAAAATAATTATGAATATATTTAAAAAGATTTGATATGAATCTTTAAAGATATTTAAAAAAGATAAGTCCATTTAAAAAAATATAAAAAGTATTCCAAATATATTATAATAAACTATATAAATTCAATAATGATTATGAAAAAATATGTTCTTGTAACGTTATTTATTTTAGTTTTTGGTTTTTTAAATTTTAATTATATAGAATCTCGAGAAGTGCCAGGATCAGCTTATGATTTTTCTTTTAAAGATATAGATGGTAAAGAACTTTCTTTATCACAATTCAAAGGTAAACCTTTGTTAATATTTAATTCCGCTTCAAAATGTGGATTTACTTCTCAATACACCGGATTACAAAAAATTCATGAAAATTATAAAGATAAAGGTTTGGTTGTTATTGGGATACCTTCTGATAACTTTAATCAGGAGCCAGGATCAGAAAAAGAAATAAAGGAATTTTGTATGGTAAACTTCAATATAACTTTTAATTTAACAAAAAAAAATGATGTCGTTGGTTCTAATGCTCACCCTTTTTTTAAATGGTTAAATGATAATTATGACGCAAAACCTAAGTGGAATTTTTTTAAATTTGTTATAAATAAAGATGGAAAGTTAGAAAATCATTTTTCATCTATGATCTCACCTTCTTCAAAAAAATTAACCTCCGTATTAGATAAAATAATCAAATAATTGTAATTTTAAATTTGGTGCGCCCGAGAGGAGTCGAACCCCTAACCTCCTGATCCGTAGTCAAGCGCTCTAATCCAATTGAGCTACGGGCGCTTTTTTTTCTTTTTTTTTTTTATATTTTGTAAGAAATCAAATTTTTGCCACACATATTTTCGCATATCATGGCAAGTAATCTCTTTTTCCTTTCCATGGACAATCGATGTGCTGCTTCCTAATTTTTTTTTCATGAAATTAAAAACTCATTTATAATTTAATAAATTGCAAATTACATGTTCAAGTGTTGTAAAAAAACAACACAATTAACTTGTTTTTCTTAATTTACAAATCATAATACTAGTATAAGTTTTAAAGTAATATATAATTATTTTAGAAATATTTTGTGTTGGGAGCATGCTTAATAGATTTTTATTAATATTCATATTCTCAGTTTTAGTTACTAGTTGTGGTTTGCTAGATAGAGGTGGTAGAGATGATGATCTTGCAGAACTTGAAACTATCCCTGATGAACCAATCACACAAGAACCTTCAATTTTAATTGATGATGAAGAAATGATAGCCCCTGTTGATGGCGCGATAGTTGATGATGGTTCAGTCCCAAGAACTCAACAAATGGAAGCGGGACCTAGTGGAACTTTCGTTGGTCAAAAAATTAATCCTTTAAGAGAAGATTTTCTAGCAGTTGCAGAAGCATTTAATATACATAGAGATTCATATGAGGAAGTAAAATCTAGAGTTTATGGTGCCTCAACGGAGTTTTATGGAACTATAGCAGCTGTTAATACAAAATTACAATTAGGAACAACACCTGGCAACCCCGTTTTAGTTAGACAATATGATCAAGCACAAAGTGAACTTGATAACATTGAAGAATATATGCGTGAAATAAATCTACTAAATCAAAAAGTAAATGCTGATGCAGGAGTTGTTGCGCTTTTAAAAAGTACATTAAATAAAACATTACGTTTAGCCGGTGCAATTGACCAAGATCACCGTCAATTGGAACTACTAGAAGATGATACTGAAAAATTAGAAATTGATATTGCGAGACTTATTAATGAAATTACTGAAGAAATTTCTAGACAAGCTGGTTTTGCAAAAATTGAAAATCAAAATATGTTAGTAATGGCTGTTGCTATAAGAAATGGTGAAGCAATGGGAACAGGTATCTTGAACCGTTCATTCCTTGCAGCTCAAGCTTTAGCAGAAGCAGGTGCTCCTGATGAACAACTAGAAGTTCCAAGAGTAAATATAACTGGATTACCTTTAGTTGTTATTAGATTTGATGATCCTGATATTGATTATGAAAAAACACTTTTTGATGCCATAGGAACTACTATTGATAAAAAAGCTGGTGCTAACTTTGGATTAGTTGCAGTTTCACCAATTGGAAAGAATGAAGGGGAAACTCGTATTAATAGTAGTAAAGTAAAAAAATATGCAGAAAGAGTTTTAAGAAGTCTAGTTAGTTTTGGCCTGCCTTCAAAAAGAGTTGCTTTATCAGCTAAAACAAGTGGTGACGTTGTAGTTCCTGAAGTTCATATATACGTTCAATAATTAATTAGCTTTTATAATTATCAATTAATCTAGTTTTACCTAAATATGCAGCCACAAAAACTCGCAAATTATTTTTTTTCATATCTTTTTTCAATAAATTATTCTCATTATAAACTTCTAAATAGTCAATCTTATTAAAACCAAGATTTATTAATTCTTTTTTACCCTTTAATTTTAAATTATTTAATTGTTTTAAATCTTTTTTTGCTTTAAAAGAAATTTCTTTTATTGTTTTAAATAAGAATGGTGCAATTTTTTTTTGCTTTTTATCTAATAAAAAATTTCTTGATGAAAAAGCCAAGCCATTATTTTCTCTTACTGTTGGAATAATATTTACTTTTATTTTTAATTTATATTTTGATATTAAATCTTTAATAATTAAATTTTGTTGAAAGTCCTTTTCGCCGAAAAAAGCTATGTTAGGTGAAACTTGTTCAAATAATGACTTTAAAACAGTAACCACACCATCAAAATGTCCTTTTCTAAATTTACCGCATAATTTTTTAGACTTACTTGATGCTTTAATTATTTTAATTCTTTTAGTAGGAAAAACCTCCTTTATTGATGGTAAATAAAGTATATTTACTTTTTTTTTATTAATCTTTCTTTTGTCATAGTTTAAATTAGATGGATATTTTATAAAATCATTTTTTGAATTAAATTGTAAAGGGTTTAAAAAAATACTAACAACTACAATGTCAGATTTCTTTTTTGCTAAATCTATTAAATCAAAGTGTCCTTTGTGTAATCCACCTAGAGTTGGTACAAAACCTATTATTTTTTTTTTTAACTTAAGTTTTTTAATTTCACTTAGTAAAATCTTTGAATCTTTAACTATTTTAAAACTAGTCACTTTTTTTTATTAAATTTTAGATATGTTATATTGTTAGAGTTTTTTATAGTCTTAATATAACAAAATTCACTACCTGGAAATATGCCACTTCTTACTTCTTTACAAAATATTTTTATACAAGTTTCTAAATCATAGTTTTTATAAACTTTTACAAACTTAGGTGGTTTACTTTTTTTATATTTATTTGTTATACCTAATATATCATCGGTAACTAGTATTTGACCGTCACATTCACTAGAGGCACCGATTCCAATTATTGGAATAAATTTGTTTTTATATTTTTTAATTCTTTTTACCACAGCTTTTGCTGCACTTTCTGCTACTGCTTCTATTACAATAGAAAAAACCCCTGCTTCGTACAATAAGGAAGCGTCTTCTATTAATTTCTTTTTTTCTGAAATATTAAAACCTTTGATTTTTACATTTTTATAGTTTTTTATTGATTGAGGAGATAAGCCAATGTGTCCCATAACGTTTATACCTCTATCCACTAAATATGAAACTGTTTCTGAGATTTCTTTTCCTCCTTCAATCTTAATTCCATAACAGTTTGTTTTATCTATCACTTTAGATGCAGTTTCGTATGCTTGAATAGGAGATCTTTCGTAAGTTCCAAATGGTAAATCAACTATAACTAATGTATTTTTTGCTGCTTTAACGACTGCTTTTGAATGATTAATCATCATATCTAAAGATACTTTTCTGGTATTTTTCATACCATATAAAGTTGTACCTAAGCTATCCCCGACTAATATAAAATCTACATATTTATCCAATATTTTTGCCATATTATATGAATATGCAGTTAAGCCGACTATAGGATTAGCTTTATTAAAGAATTTTGTAATTTTGTTTTTTAAATTCATCTCAATATAATTATATCAATTAAGGTTTAATAAAAAATTTGTTTAAATCAATATTAAAAATATTTTTTTTGTTTTTTTTAATATTAGCAAAAAATACTTTTGCAGTTGAAAAAAATAGCTTTTTTGTCTCTACTTCCCATCCGGCAGCATCAAAAATAGGCGGAAATATTCTAGCTAAAGGTGGTAATGCTATGGATGCTGTTTTAGCTATTCAAATGGCTCTTAACTTATTAGAACCTGAATCTTCTGGTATTGGCGGAGGAGGATTTTTATTATATTATGACAAAAAAAAAAATCATTTAACTTTTTACGATGGCAGAGAAACAGCGCCTTCCAAAATAAAAAAAGAATTTTTCTTGGACAATGAAGGAAATCCTTTATCATTCTTTGATATAGCAGTTGGTGGTAGTGCGGTTGGTGTGCCCGGTCTTTTATCAATGCTTGAAATTGCACATAATGATCATGGATTATTAAACTGGAAAGATTTATTTACACCGACAATTAAACTTTCAGAAAATGGTTTCAAAGTTTCTTCAAAGCTTCATAAAGCAATTGAAAAAGACAAATATTTATATCTCTTTCCAGAAAGTAAAAAATATTTCTATAAAAACAATCGTCCTAAAAAGAAACTGAGTATGCTAAAAAACTCTAATTTTACAGAAACACTTAAAATTATATCTTTGGAAAAATCTAAGGGTTTTTATCAAGGAAAAATTGCAGAAAGTATAGTTTATGCAGTTCAAAATTCTCCTATTAAAAGAGGTTATATTTCTTTGAATGATTTAAAAAATTATAAGGCAAAAAAAAGAGAACCAATTTGCGGTAAATATAGAGAATATAAAATATGTAGTGCTGCTCCACCAAGTGCTGGGGGCTTTAGTATTTTACAAATTTTAGGAATACTCGAAGAATTTGATCTGTCTAAAGATCAAATAAAAGAAGATATTCATTTAATTTTAGAAGCAGCAAAATATTCTTATAATGATAGATACAAATATTTAGGTGATCCTGATTTTTCTAATATTGAAATAAATAATTTTTTGACTAAAAAATACCTCAGGCAAATTGCAAAACGAATATCTACAAAAAAAAGGGGGGGGTCAAATATAAAAATAAATAATGAATCATTTATTCCTACATCAACAACTCATTTCTCAGTAATTGATTCATATGGTAATATTGCATCAATTACTTCTAGTATCGAAAATACTTTTGGATCTAGATTAATGGCATCAGGTTTTTTGTTAAACAATCAGCTTAGCGACTTTAATTTTAAAATAGATGGTGATTTATTTAAAAATAACATAGTAGAACCTAAAAAAAGACCCTTAAGCTCGATGTCACCAACCATAATCTTTGATAAAAATAATAATGTAAAAATGGTTATAGGTTCGCCTGGAGGTAAATCGATTATAATGTACGTGGTTAAAACAATTATAGCTGTCATAGATTGGAAAATGGGAATAGAAGAAGCTGTAAATTTTCCAAACTTTAGTATTCATAAAGAAAAAATTTTAATTGAAAAAAATAAATTTGACGATGAATATAAAAAATATCTTTTAAATTTGGGGCATTTAGTAGTTGAAAAAGAGCTTAATAGCGGTTTAAATGGTTTTGAAATTAAAGGCAATCTCATATTTGGAGTTGCAGATAAAAGAAGAAATGGATTAGCTATATATAATTAAAATTTTTTTGTATATTTTATGACAATTTAATTTATAAATATTAACCATATTATAGATATTAATTTTTTAAAAATTTAAAAGTGAAACGTACATTCCAACCCAGTAAAAGAAAAAGAAAAAATAAACATGGTTTTAGAAAAAGAATGTCAACTAAGGATGGTAGACTGATTTTATCTAAAAGAAGAAATAAGGGTAGAAAAAGAATTTCAGCTTAAAAATTAATGCCAACAATTTTTCTCAAAACCATAAAAAAAAGAGTTGATTTTTTAAAGGTATCAAAAAGTGGAAAAAAATTTTTTACTAAAGGTTTTATTCTTCAAAAATATAAAAGAACTGTGGGTTTAGAAAAAGATACTATTAGAATTGGATTTACAATAACAAAAAAAATTGGTGGTGCGGTAATAAGAAATAAAATTAAAAGACGTTTTAGAACAATAATTAGAGAAATTTTTACTAAATACCTGAAAAAAAATTACGATTATGTAATTATTGCAAATAAAAAAAGTCTAATTATGGATTATAAAGAATTAAAAAGTGATGTTATTAAAACAGTTAAATAAAAAAATGAGTCTTCTAAATAAGATATTTGTAAGTTTTTTTATAAATTTAATTAAATTTTATAGTTTTTTTTCCCCTTTTTTTTATAGAGGCGTGTGTAGATTTAATCCCAGTTGTAGTCAGTATTCTATCCAAGCAATATCAAAATACGGCCCTATAATTGGAATTTATAAAAGTATAGTTAGATTATTAAAATGTCATCCATTTGGAAAACATCAATTTGATAAACTTAAAAAAGGACAAGTAAAATAAAATGAAAGAACAAGGCAATCTATTATTAGCAATCGTATTATCACTTTTAATTTTATTAGGTTTTCAATATTTTTTTGAAGCTCCAAAAATGAAAAAAGAGGCGGAAAGAAAAAAACATCTAGAGCAAACAGAAGATTTAATGAAGAATAATACTAATAATTTAGAAGATAGTATAACTGGTTATTTAGAAATAGATGATGCGCTAAGTAAAGATCAAAGAATTAAAATTGATGCAACAAGACTTCAGGGTTCCATATCCTTAAAAGGTTTAAAAATTGATGATCTCACTTTTAAAAATTACAAAGAAACATTAAATAATGATAGTAAACTTGTTACTTTGTTTAAGCCAAGTTCAACTAAAGGTGGATATTTTTCTAATTTTGGTTGGATTAAAGCATCTGCAAATGAAGATTTTGATATTCCAAATGATCAAACTATTTGGACAACAAATTCAAAAGAAATAACTAATAATAACCCTGCTATATTTTCTTGGACTAATAAACAAGGAGTTAAATTTGAACAAGAAATTTCAATTGACGAAAACTATATGTTCAAAATTAAACAAAAAGTCATCAATAATACAAACAAAAATATAAGTATGACTCCTGTTGCTAAAATTAGTAGAACGGATACACCTGAAACTCTGGGTTTCTTTATTTTGCACGAAGGCCCTATTGGTGTTATCGATGACATTCTTGAAGAACTAGATTACAAAGATTTAAAAAAAAGTATTGGACCAATTGAGTATAAATCAAAAGGAGGTTGGATGGGGATAACAGATAAATATTGGTTAGCTGCACTTATACCTGATCAAAACTCAAATGTTGTTGCTAGATATCAATTTTATACAAAAAATAATAAAGAAAAATACCAAGTTGATTATAAAGGAGGTATTATTGAAATACCTTCCAATAAATCAGCAACTATTCAGAATCTATTATATGCAGGTGCAAAAGAGATTAAACTTCTAGATAAATATGAAAAACTGTATTCTATACCAAGGCTAGACTTTGCTATAGACTTTGGATGGTACTATTTTTTAACTAAGCCTTTTTTATACATTTTAATTTTCTTCCAAAATATATTTGGAAACTTTGGTGTATCCATAATATTGCTTACTCTTTTAATCAAATTAGTATTTTTTCCATTAGCAAATAAATCATATGTGGCAATGCATAAAATGAAAGAACTGCAGCCTCAGCTTCTGAGAATAAAAGAAATGTATAAAAACGATAAAGTTAAATTAAATCAAGAGATGATGGCATTGTATAAAAGAGAAAAAGTAAATCCTGCAGCGGGTTGTTTGCCAATTTTAATACAAATACCCGTGTTCTTCGCACTTTACAAAATTCTTTTTGTTAGTTTGGAAATGAGACAAGCACCATTTTATTTGTGGATTAATGATTTATCAGTTGCTGATCCTACTTCTATTTTGAATTTATTTGGTTTATTGCCATATGATCCAAATTTTCTTCCTAAAATTATTAATATTGGGATTTGGCCTTTACTTATGGGTGGAACTATGTGGCTACAGCAAAAATTAAATCCTCAACCGACTGATCCTATGCAGGCTAAAATTTTTATGTTTTTACCAATATTTTTTACATTTATTCTTGCACCATTTCCTTCAGGCCTTGTGATTTACTGGACCGCTAATAATGTTTTAAGTATGGGGCAGCAAATTTTAATAAAGAAAAAGATGGAAAAAGAGAAGAATTAATATTTAGAGTTTTTAAAAATTGAAATTAAATTTATCTTCAACCGAAAAAAAATATCTTCAAGAAGTATTATCTTTCACCGAGGCTGAAAAATATATAAAAAGATTTAAAAACAAAATTTTTGTAATTAAATATGGAGGAAGTGCTCTAAGCGATAAATATTTAGCAAATAACTTTGCTAAAGATCTTGTCTTAATAAAAAAATTAGGAATTAATTTAGTTGTTGTTCATGGCGGTGGAGTTCAAATATCAGAAACACTAAAAAAAGAAAAATTAGATACTAAATTTATAAACGGATTAAGAGTAACAGATGAAAAAACTATAAAAATAGTTAAAAAAGTTTTAATAAAAAGAATAAATAATAAAATTGTTGATCTAATTAACCAAGCCGGTGGTAAAGCTATAAGTTTGCCAGGTCATAAAAAAAATTTGATTGAAGTTAAACCATTAAAAAAAGAAATGGGTTTTGTTGGAAAGCCTAAGAAAATAAAAATAAAAATTATAAAAAATCTTTTAAAAAAAAATTATATACCAATTATTGCAAGTTTGGGTTTTAAGGAAAAAAAAGTTTTTAACATCAATGCAGATACTGTGGCAGGCGCGCTTGCTTCCTCACTGTCTGCTACAAGATTTTATTTTATAACAAACATAAAGGGGGTTATGGATAAAAATAATAAATTAATAAAAGAAATTACTCCTAAAAAAGCAAAGGAATTAATAAAAAATAATATTATAAAAGGTGGCATGATTCCTAAAGTAGAAACTTGTTTAAATGCTGTAAAAAAATCAGCTAATGCTGCAGTAATTTTAGATGGAAGAGTTCCGAAATTATTGTTAAAAGAAATATTTACGACAAAAGGAGTTGGAACTTTAATTGGAAAAAAATAATATAGATTTTACTCATTGGTTTTTTGATCTAGATAATACTTTATATTGTGCTAATACCGGTATTTTTGATCAAATACATAAAAAAATGGGAGAATTTATTTCAAAAAATTTAAAAGTTAGTTTAAAGGAAGCAAAATTACTACAAAAAAAATATTTTATAGAAAATGGAACAACTCTTCATGGATTAATGATAAATCATAATATTGATCCAAAAGAATTTTTGAGTTATGTACATGATATTGATTTTAGTATAGTTAAGCCCGATGAAGAATTAAATAATCTAATAAAAAAAATTCAAGGAAGAAAAATAGTTTTTACAAATGCAAATATTTCATATGTAGAAAAAATACTAACAAATTTAGACTTAAATAATATCTTTGAAGATATATTTGATATTGAACGTATGAATTTTTTACCCAAACCAAATTTAAAAACTTATAAAAAGTTAATATCTACTTATAATGTAAAAAAAGGAATTTTATTTGATGATATTCCAAAAAATTTATTTCCTGCGTCAGATTTAGGTTTAAAAACAGTCCAGGTCTACAATAAAAAACTTGATAAAGAATTAAATGGAACATCAAAAAAAATTGATTATATGACAAATAATCTAAAAGAATGGTTGAAAAAATGGATACAGAACAATTAAAAAAAATTATTGAAATAAATTTTAAAAAAATTGAAGAAATCGATCCTAAAACTAAAGGTGAATTACCTGAGTCGATAAATGAAGTTATAAATTTATTAGATAAAGGAAAAATAAGAGTAGCTGAAAAAAAAAATAATGAATGGATTGTAAATCAATGGATTAAACAAGCAATACTATTAAGTTTTAAAATAAATGAAATGGATAGCCTAAGTGGCCCTTATAGTAGTTGGTATGATAAAGCCCACTTATTAAAAGGAAAAACTGCAGGCTGGACAAAAGATGATCATATTAAGGCAGGGTTTAGAATGGTTCCTAATTCTCCGGTTAGAAAAGGATCTTTTGTTGGAAAGAATGCTGTATTAATGCCATGTTACGTAAATATAGGCGCTTATATTGATGAAGGCACCATGATTGATACTTTTGCAAGAGCCGGAAGTTGTTGTCAAATTGGAAAAAATTGTCACATCTCAGCAGGATCCGGAGTGGGTGGCGTTTTAGAACCAATTCAAGCAAACCCAACTAT
>JAKUPP010000100.1 GCA_022450705.1 Alphaproteobacteria bacterium
CTAACTTCAGTTATATACATTTAATTATTTTTTTTCTTTTTCAGATTTTTTAAAAATATTTTTTAACCAATCAAATTCAAATTTTTTAAAAATATTTTTTAACCAATCAAATTTACCTTTTTTTGCTTCACCTTTTTTTGATTTTTTTTTCTTGCCCCAACTAGATTTTCCTTGTTTTTTTTTAGCACCTTTTTCAATTGGTCTTATAGTTAGATTTGGTCTAACTTTTTTTGTTCCTTCAGCAACAATTTTATCACCATTATTTAATCCATCTAAAATTTCTACAAAGCCCAAATATCTATCACCTATAATTACTTTTGTTTTCATTACTTTGTTTTTTTCATTAACTTTATAAATAAATACATTTTCACCTTCGACTATAGTACTTGTGTCAGGTGCACTTAAACCGTCTCTTACATCATATTTAATTGAAATTTCTAGAAATGAACCAGGTAGTATTTCGCCAGACATATTGTCCATCTTTATTCTTGTAGCTAAAGATCTTGTGTCTTCACTTATCCTGCTTGCAAAAGAGTCAATCTCTCCTTTATAAATTTTATTTTTATAACCAGAAAATTTTATATCAACTGGTAAACCTACTTTAATGAATGGTACAAAAATTTCAGGTATATCCACATCACAATAAATTGAACTAGTATCCTCAAGATTAATTAGTATTGAAGATTTTGAAACTTCTATATCCTCAGAGAACTCTCTTTTACCAATAATACCATCAAATGGAGCAATAATTTTTCTATTTTTAAGATTAGCAATAACATCTCCCTTTTTAACTTTTTGATTAAAATTTATTGGTTTTAGTATTTCATATTTTTCAATTTTAAATGATTGCGTTTGAATTGGAGTTGCAGTTCCGTATGTGCTGATAACATTTTCAAAAACTCTCTCTTGTGTAGTAGTTACTATTATTCCTGGAGGTGGTCTTTTGCTAAATTTTTTTTTGAAGTGATTTCCAATCATTGTTCTTCCGATAATTACGGTTGCAATGATTAAGAAAAATATAATTATTATGCTTGTTATTTTTGTAGATGTTTTCATAATTTAGATTTTGCCATATTCAGCCCAAGAGCCATCATAAATTTTAGGAGAATATTTATTATTTACTAGAGAATATGCAAGAGCTAAAACACACGCAGTTACCCCAGAACCACAAGAAAATACAATATTATTTTGTTTAATATCAATTATTTGCATAAATTTTTTTGAAATTTCTTCTATATTTTTAAATTTATTATCTTTATTTATAATTTCTTTAAATGGCAAACAAAATGAATTTGGAATTGATCCACTTCTAACATTTTTTCTTGGGTCTGGAACTTTTCCTTCAAATCTTTCTCTACTTCTTGCATCCACAACAAAAAAATCTTTTATATTAATATTTGAATCAATTTGATTTTTATTTTTAACTAAATTTTTATTTTCTTGGGATTTGTATTTTGATTTTTGTATTTTGATTTTGTTACTGTTAACTGCTTTATTTTCTAAGATCCACTTTTTTAAACCACCATCTAAGACACTAACAAGATTTGGATCATGACCAAAATAGAGAAAATTATACCAACATCTACATGAGCTTAAAACGTCAGAGTTGTCATAAATTATTATCCTATCATCATTAGATATTCCTAGATTGGATAAAATTTCCTCCCAAATAATTTTCTCGGGCAACATGTTGGGAAGGTCTGTTTTCGCATC
>JAKUPP010000101.1 GCA_022450705.1 Alphaproteobacteria bacterium
TTTTTATCTCTGATGTTGTCAATATTTGACATTAAAATAATTTCCTTTCAATGAATGATGTTTTTATTGGTAATTTGTCCGATGCTAAATTTAACGCTAATTCTGCTTCTTCTTTTTCTATTCCAGAAATTTCAAATAATACTTTTCCTTTTTTAACAGGTGAAACATAGTGGTCTACATTCCCTTTCCCTTTCCCCATTCTTGTTTCTGCAGCTCGAGCTGTAACAGGCTTGTCAGGAAAAATTCGTATCCATATTTTTCCACCTTTTCTTGTATATCTTGTCATAACTCTTCTTGCAGCTTCTATTTGCCGAGCTGTGATCCACGATGATTCTTGAGCTTTCAAACCATATTCTCCGAAAGATACTTTAGTCCCTTTGGATGCTATACCTTTGAGTCTTCCTCTATGTTGTTTTCTATATTTATAGCTTTTTGGTTGTAGCATTTTAATTATTCCTAATTCTTATTTTGATCTGGCTTTATAAAAGGGAATCCAAATGAAGTAAGTAACTTTATCCCTGATTCATTATTTTTTGCAGTCGTTACAATTGTTATTTGCAAACTACGTATTTTATCAATTGAATTATAGTCAATTTCAGGGAAAATGACTTGTTCTTTAATTCCCAATGTATAGTTGCCGTTACCATCAAATGATTTATTTGTTAATCCTCTAAAATCTCTAACTCTAGGCAGACTTAAGTTAATCAGTCTATCAAGAAATTCGTACATTCTATGACCTCTAAGTGTTGTTGCTACTCCAATAGCCATTCCTTCTCTTATTTTAAATTGTGCTATAGATGATTTAGCTTTTGTTGTAATAGGTTTTTGTCCAGTTATTAATGAAATATCTTTTATACAATGTTCTAATGCTTTAGAATTCACTAGAGCTTCACCTAACCCAACATTAATAACTATTTTTTCTATTTTTGGGGCAGCTAATATATTAGTTAAATTTAAATCTTTAGTAAGTTCAGGAGCAATACTTTCTCTATACAATTGAAGCAATCGTGGAATTTTAATTGTTTCATTAGCTTTTGTCATACAATTACCTCTCCAGTTTTTTTATTTATTCTGACTTTAGATTTATCTTTTAATTCTGAAATACCTACCTTTGTTGGTTCATTGTTATTTGGGTCAATTAATGCGACATTACTGATATCCACAAACATTTCTTTATCTATGATACCTGCTTGCTGAGTTTCTGATTGGGCTTTCATATGCTTTTTGTAAATATTTAATCCTTCAATCAATAGTTTTCCTTTTTTTGGTAAAACTTGTTGTACTTTTCCTTTTTTGCCTTTATCTTTGCCTGTTGTAATTAGTACATTGTCGTTAACTTTTATTTTTTTCATTATAATACCTCCTGTGCCAAAGATACTATTCTCATAAAATTTTTATCTCTTAACTCTCTTGCTACTGGGCCAAATATTCTTGTACCACGTGGTAATTTGTCATCGTTAATTATCACTGCAGCATTATCATCAAATTTTATATAACTTCCATCT
>JAKUPP010000011.1 GCA_022450705.1 Alphaproteobacteria bacterium
TTTTATGGAAGCATGTGGAATTAATTCTGATACAGTTCCAGAAATAAGGGAAATGAAGTTATTTACTTCACATGAAAGCTTACTTCTTTCCTATGAAGAAGCTCTTACAAGAATAGATAGTACTAGCGGTAAATGGTATGACTGTTCAGCACATATGCTGTGGGTAGGAGATAGAACAAGAGATATAAATGGAGCTCATATAAACTTTTTAAGTGGGTTAGCAAATCCAATAGGTTTAAAAGTTGGACCAACACTAGGTACTGATGATTTATTAAAATTAATTGATAAATTAAATCCTGAAAACGAAAAAGGTAGATTAACTCTAATAACAAGACTAGGTCATGACAATGTTTCTAAATTACTTCCACAATTATTAAAAAAAATAAAAAGTGAAGGAAAAAATGTTAATTGGTTTTGTGATCCAATGCATGCTAATACAATTAAATCTTCAACTAATTATAAAACAAGACCATTTAAAAATATTTTAAAAGAAGTAGAAATATTTTTTGATATTCATAAATCAGAAAATACTGTTGCAAGTGGAGTTCATTTTGAAATGACTGGACAAGAAGTAACGGAATGTACTGGAGGAGCGCAAGAGATTTCTGATGAGAAACTTGGCGATCGTTATAGAACACATTGCGATCCACGTCTTAATGCCTCACAAGCACTAGAAATGGCATTTTTAACTGCAGAAGCACTTAAAAAGATTAGAGAAGAAAAAAATAGTCAAAAAAAGAATATTATTGCTAACAATTAGAATTTTTTTTTAATTTTTATACTTTATAATTTTCATTAAATGAAAGTATCAAGGAAAATAGAATATATTAAAGAATGGATATTGAAATATTGTAAATCTATGTTAAAACCAGCAAATTCTCTTGTTGTCGGGGCATCTGGAGGAATAGATTCATCTGTAGTTAGTACAATTTGCGCAATGACAGGAAAAAAAACTTTTGTAGTTTCAATGCCTATTCAACAAAATAAAGAACAACACAATTTAAGTTTAAGACATCAAGAATGGTTAAAAAAGAATTACAAAAATGTCGAACCTATTGTTATCCCACTTGATACAATTTTTAGAAATTTCCAAATTGCTTTATCAAATTTTAATAGTTTGCATGGCCTGGCAAATTCTCGTGCCAGACTAAGGATGACAACATTATATCAAATAGCTCAAAGTAATAACGGGTTAGTAGTTGGTACAGGTAATAAAGTAGAAGATTTTGGAGTTGGATTTTATACAAAATACGGAGATGGAGGAGTAGATATTTCTCCAATAGGAGATTGCACCAAAACAGAAGTTTGGGAAATGGGAAGGGAATTAGGAATAATTAAGCAAATAATAGATGCAGTTCCAACTGATGGTCTTTGGAATGATGCACGAAGCGATGAAGAACAATTAGGTTTATCTTATGAAAACATAGAAGAAGCTATGAAAAATTCTAAGAGTAAATATTATAAAAAATATTCTAAAGTAAGAGAGCCAAATTTACATAAAATGAAATCTATTCCAGTATGTAAAATAAAAAGAATATGATAAACAATAAAAAAATATTTTTATATGACAGCACATTAAGAGATGGTGCCCAAACTAAAGGCGTAGATTTTAGTCTTAGTGATAAAATTGCAATTGCAAAAGAATTAGATAAGTTTGGGCTAGACTATATCGAAGGAGGTTGGCCAGGAGCTAATAATACCGATACTGCTTTTTTTAAAAAATCTCCAAAATTAAATTTTTCTCAACTTGTTTCTTTTGGCATGACTAATAAAAATACAAGTTCTTTAAGAAAAAAATTTAATGAATAAAAAAAGAAATGTAAAGTAAATACCATATGTCATGTAGCCAAAACTTGGGATTTCCATGTCAAACACGCTCTAAATATAAATGAAAAAGAAAATTTAAAAATAATTAAAAGTAATATTGAATTTGCTACAAAATTTTTTAAAGAAGTTTTATTTGATGCGGAACATTTTTTTGATGGATTTAAATCAAAAAAAAAGTATGCATTAGATTGTATTAAAGCAGCAAATGCTTCTGGAGCTAGGTGGGTAGTTCTTTGTGATACAAATGGAGGTACTTTGCCAAGCGAGATCGAAGAAGTTGTAAAAGAAGTTTCTTTCCATATACCTGGAAACAAATTAGGTATTCATTGTCATAATGATACAGAAAATGCAGTTGCAAACACATTAGCCGCAGTTAGATCAGGAGTAAGACAAGTTCAAGGAACATTTAATGGATTAGGTGAAAGATGCGGAAATGCAAATTTAACTTCTATTATACCTACATTAATTTTAAAAATGGGCTTAGAAACCTCAGTTAGTAAAAAAAAATTAAAAGATTTAACTAAAATATCAAAATTTATTAATGAAAGACTTTTAAGAAAGAACAATCCCTCCTTTCCATATGTAGGGGAGTCTGCTTTTGCACACAAAGGAGGTCTTCATGCTTCAGGTATTCAAAAACATTCTAAAACTTATGAACATATTGAACCGGAGATTGTTGGAAATAAAAGAAATATTATTGTTTCTGACCAATCAGGTAAATCGAGTTTGTCAATTAAATTAAAAGAACTTGGATTTAAAGTAAATAATAAAAAACTTGATTTTTTAATCAAGAAATTGAAAAAAAAAGAATTCGAAGGCTATTCATATGATGGTGCAGAAGCAAGTTTCGAGCTTTTTATAATGAGAGAGTTAACTAATATACCGGATTATTTTAAATTAAAATCTTATCAAGTTATCAATGAATTCAAAGACTTAAAGGATAACTTAGAAGCAAATAATACAGCTAAAGCAAATGTAGTTGTTAAAGTAAAAAAAGAATATTTTTCAAATTCAGTTGGCAACGGGCCTGTTAATGCACTAGATAACGCTTTAAGAAGCGTTCTAATTAAATCGTATCCAATTTTAAAAAAGGTTAATTTAATAGATTATAAAGTTAGGATACTTACACCTGATGAAGGAACAAAAGCAATAACAAGAGTTATTATTGAAAGTTCTGATGAGAATAAAAAAAATTGGTCGACAGTCGGCGTTTCTTCTAATGTTATTAATGCCTCTTATATAGCATTAAAAGAAAGCATTACTTACAAATTAATTAAATCAAAAATTAAATCAGCTTTTGAATAGTAAAAAAAATTTTCCTGTAATAATTTTATTTGAGCCACAACTAGAAGAAAATATTGGCGCTGTAGCAAGAGCAATGCTAAATTTTAACTTTCACAATATTAGAATAATAAAGAAAGGATGGAAGCCCACTAAGGTTTCTTTTAAAAATTCAGCAAAAGCAGACGAAATCTTAAAAAAAGCAGAAGTATTTAAAAATTTAGAAGATGCGATTAATGATTTAAATTATGTTTTTGCAACTTCTAATAGAAAAAGAGATTTAAATACTGATATTGTTGATTTAAAAAAGGGAGCAAAAATTATAAATAATTATAAAAATTATAAGGTGGGGATATTGTTTGGCCCTGAGAGAAGTGGTTTAACAAACCATGCTGTTTCGTTATGTAATAAAATTATCGAAATACCATTAAATAAAAGTTTCAAATCACTTAATTTAGCGCAAAGTGTACTCTTAGTTGTTTATGAACTATTTAATTTAAAGTTTCGTAAAACTAGTTTTACAAAAGTAAAAAAAGCTAAAAAAGAAGAATTATTTATTTTTTTTAGTATTTTAGAAAAAAATTTACAAAAAAATTCTTTTTTTAAAGTTAAGGAAAAAAAAGAAATAATGATGAGAAACATTAAAACGATTTTTAATAAAGCAGAGTTAACTGAGAAGGAAATAAAAATCCTATTAGGAATTACAAAAAATTTAGCAAAAGAAAAGAAAAAATCATAATTGATTGACAATTTATGTTTTTTTTAATATTTCTATAAACAAAAAATATGAGTACAAGAAAAAAAGCAAAATATAAAGTTGATAGACAATTAGGTGTTAATCTTTGGGGAAGACCTAAAAGCCCATATAATAAAAGAGAAACTAGACCTGGTGAACATGGTCAAAAAAATAGAAAACCATCAAATTATTCTTTACAACTATCTGCAAAACAAAAATTGAAGAAATACTACGGCTATGTTACTGAAAGACAGTTTAAAAAATATTACACTCAAGCTTCTTCTAGTAAAGGAGATACTGGGCAAATTTTAATACAATTATTAGAAAGAAGACTTGATTCCGTTTTATATAGGATGAAATTTGCTCCGACAATATTTGCATCAAGACAATTTATTTCACATGGGCATGTAAGAGTTAATGATAAAAAAATTAATATTCCTTCATATAAAGTGAAAGATGGAGATCAGATATCTCTTGTTGATAAATTTAAACAAATTCCATCTGTGATTTTGGCTGTTCAATCAAAAGATAGAGAAGTTCCTGAATACTTAACAGTTGATTATATAAAAATGAAAGGTGTTTTTGTTAAGTCTCCGACACTAAAAGACGTTCCTTATCCAGTAGAAATGGAACCGAATTTAGTTGTAGAGTTTTATTCTAGATAAAGTTAAGTTTTTACATCAATACCTTTGGTATTGAGCAATTCTAATAGTTCTCCAGTTTCAAACATTTCTTTTACAATGTCGCATCCACCAACAAACTCTCCTTTAACATATAATTGAGGGAAAGTCGGCCAATTAGTAAATTTTTTCATATTTTCTTTAAAATTATCATCATTTAAAACATCGATATCAACATAATCAACATTCAGATTGTTAAGAATTTGCACTACATGGGCTGAAAAACCACATCCAGGCATATCTTTAGTGCCTTTCATAAATAAAACGATATTATTCTTTTTTATTATCTCTTTTGCTTCGTCTACATTTTGTATAGTTATTGTCATTTTTTCTCCATAGTTTTTATTGATAATGCATGCAAATCTTCTTTTAATTCTTCACTTAAACTATTATAAACCATTTTATGTTGTTCTAGTCTAGTTTTTCCATTAAATTCTTTAGACGCTATTTCTGCAGAAAAATGATTATTATCTCCAGCTAAATCTTTAATAACAATATCAGCATCTGGAATCTTTTTTTTTATTAAACTCTCAATATCTTTAATATTCATTGCCATTTAGTTATTTATATAGTCAAAAAAATTATTTTCAAAATTATTTTTTAATTCATTTAATTTAATTATTTGATTATTAATATTTAAGTAATTTCTTTTTGTTATTCCAATTTTAAATAAACTTACTTTATTCTTTTTTGCCAATATTTTTACTTTTTCTTCGTTATTAGTAATTACAATATAGTTACCAGCATCTTCACCAAATAATATTTTGTAAAATTTTTCATCATTAGTAGAGTTATTTACAAAACTTTCTTCGACATCAGCTCCAAATTCTTTATTAATTAACATTTTTAACAAAGATATAATCGTTCCTCCACTTGAAACATCATTACAACATTTTATTAAATTATTTTTAAATAAATTTAAAATGAAGTTTCCATTTTTTATTTCTTCATTGTAATTTATTGGTGGAGGCGGTCCAAGATTTTTTTTATTTTTTGAAATAATTCTTTCTAAAAAACTTGAGCATGAAATATTGTTTGTTTTTTTTCCAATTAAATAAATTTGATCATTTTCTTTTAATAAATTTTTCTTATTTATAGAATTAGTATTTTTTATTAAACCAACCATTCCAATAACAGGAGTTGGCGAAATCCCAATTTTATTTGTTTCATTATAAAAGGACACATTTCCAGAAATAACTGGAAGTGAATATTTTTTACATGAATTTATCATTCCCTTAACACTCATAACAAATTCACCCATAATATTTTTATCTTCAGGATTCCCAAAATTTAAATTATTTGTAATTGCTAAAGGATTTGCTCCTGTTGAAATAATATTTCTTCTAGCCTCACTTACTGCATGTATAGTTCCAATAAATGGGTCATACTTACAATAGTTCGAATTACAATCAGTCGTTATTGCTAAAGATTTTTTTGTACCGTGAACTCTGATTACCGCGGCACCATAGCCTGGAGGTTTAATAGTATCACACATAACCATATGGTCATATTGCTCCCATATCCATTTTTTACTTGTTAAGTTTGGACTTTTTAATAATTCAAAAATTACTTCTTTAATCTGTTTTTTTTTTGGAAAAGAAAACTTTTTTATATTTTTAACTTTTTTTGGCTTTACCCAAGGTCTTTTATATTCAGGAGTTTTTTTTTCAGTTAGTGCAATAGGTATATCAGCTATTACACTATTATCTTTTTTTATTATCATTTTTTTAGAATTTGTAATTTTCCCAATTACTGACATATCTAGATCCCATTTATCGAAAATTTTTTTTGCTTTTTTTTCACAGCCTTTTTTTAGAATAATAAGCATACGTTCCTGACTTTCTGACAACATTATTTCGTATGGACTCATATCCTTTTCTCTTAAAGGAATTTTATTTATATTTAATTCAATTCCACAATTACCTTTTGCAGCCATTTCAAAAGATGAACAAGTCAATCCAGCTGCACCCATATCTTGAATTGCAACAATCATATTTGTTTGCATTAATTCGATACAAGCTTCCATTACAAGTTTTTCAGTAAATGGGTCACCGACTTGCACAGTAGGTTTTTTTTGTTTTGAATTATCGTCAAACTCAGCCGATGCCATAGTTGCACCGTGAATCCCATCTTTGCCTGTTTTAGCTCCCACATAAATAACAGGATTACCAATTCCAGCTGCTTTAGAAAAAAAAAGTTTATTTCTTTTTGCTACACCAACTGCCATGGCATTAACTAAAATATTCTTATTATAATCCTCATTAAAATAACACTCGCCACCTACTGTTGGAATACCCATACAATTTCCATAATTTGAAATACCTGAAACAACACCTGATAAAAGATATTTTTGTTTTTTTTGTTTTATTTCACCAAATCTTAAAGAGTCTAATATTGCTATAGGTCTTGCACCCATTGTAAAAATATCTCTTAAAATTCCCCCAACTCCAGTAGCTGCTCCTTGAAAAGGCTCTAAATAAGATGGATGATTATGACTTTCAATTTTAAAAACTATGGAATCATTATCACCTATATCGATAATTCCTGCATTTTCACCAGGACCGCAGATTACTATTTTTGATTTAGTCGGTAGTTGTTTTAACCATTTCTTAGAAGATTTATAACTACAATGCTCGCTCCACATTACTGAATAAATTCCAAGTTCAAGTAAATTTGGCTCTCTTTTTAGAATTTCTGTTATTTTTTTGTACTCATTATTATTTAGATTATGAATATTAAGCAGTTCTTTTAGATTATTTAATTTATCCAATTTAATTTATACTTTCAAAAATACTTCTAAAAAATTTTATACCATTTTCTCCACCTAAGATCTCTTCCGAACATCTTTCTGGGTGTGGCATCATACCTAAAACATTTCCTTTTAAATTGATAATTCCTGCAATATTCATTATCGACCCATTAGGATTATAATTATTCTTTATACTTCCATTATCATTGCAATATTGAAAAATTATTTGCCCATTACTTTCTAATTCTTTCAATGTTTCTTTACTGCAGTAATATCTTCCTTCCATATGAGCTATGGGAATGTTAATAATTTCATTTAATTTATATTTCTTTGAGAAAAAAGTATTATTGTTTTTCACTTTTAAAAAAATTTTTTTACAAATAAATTTTAGATTTTCATTTTTTAAAAGAGAACCAGGCAACATTTTGCTTTCAGTTAAAATTTGAAATCCATTACAGATTCCAATTATTTTTGTACCTTTTTGGGATCTTTTTTTTATTTCATTCATAATTGGCGAATGTGATCCAATTGCCCCGCATCTAAGATAATCGCCATAAGAGAAACCTCCGGGCAAAATAATTAAATCATAATTTGTAAAATTTTTTTCTTTATGCCATAGATAATCGGGTTTTTTTCCAGATATATTTTTTATGGCCCAAGAAATATCCCTATCACAATTGGATCCAGGAAATACAACTATAGCTATTTTCATTATTTACTTTAAAAACTTAATTTTATATTTTTCAGTTAAAGAATTAGTCAAAACATCTTCACACATTTTTTCTATATTTTTTTTTTCTTTTGTTGATGAACTAGAATTTAAATCAATTTCTATTAATTTTCCTTGTCTCACACTTTTTACATTTTTAAAACCAAGACTAGCTAATGATTTTTTTATTGTATTTCCTTGAGGATCTAGAATTGCATCTCTAAGCATTACCTCGATCTTAACTTTCATTTTATAAACTCTTTTGTAAGTTCTGTTACTAGTTGATACTTGTTTGCAACTTGAGATAATTCTTCACCATCTCTAAAAGATTGTTTATCTAATTGATTTCCAGGATTGCCACCGGGCCAAATACGCCAGCTATCATTATCAACAACATCAGATAATACTAAAAGTTTATCTTTTGATCGAAACCCTAATTCAAATTTTATATCTACAAGTTGTACTGGCCCATCACTAGTAGAAATATTTTTCCAACTTTTTTCAATAGCCTTAAAAGCAGGAATAACTATTTTATTAATAGCACTATCTATTTCTTGTTCATTAAGTAAGACTTCAGAAGTCATTAAAGCTTCGCCTTTAACAGGGTCTTTTGCAGAATACAATTCCCACTGATCTCCAAGTTTGATATATGGATCTGTATATACACCATCAGCCCATTTACCGTCTGCTAGATATTTTTCTCTAGCTTCATTTTCATCCATTTGTACAGGCTCATTTACATTAGGTGGTATTACAACAGCATGCTTATGAAATATTTCCCATACAGGTTCTTTAAAACAAAAAGGTTCAGGCTTATTATCATATTCTGGGTTACGTTTTAAGTAACTTCCAAAAGCATAACGTCTAACAACAAACTCAAGTGGCAACATATTACATTCTTCATGTAGCATTGTGTTTGGTGATGTTAGATCAATAAACGATGTAGGTATATTATTTTGTTGAAGCATTTTAAATACATTTGATGCTTGTATTGTTTTTTGTCTCCCAATATCAGTAAGTTCTTCTTTTTTAGCAGCATCGCCACCTGTTAAAAAATCTTTTGCAATCATATTAATTGTAAAAGGCTTATCACCTTTTTTAATTAATTTTGTTTTACCTTCAACTAAAGTAGTCATATTTGCATATTCTATATTATTTTTTTAAAACAAAAAAATATTTATATATTAGTCAAACTTTAAAAACTTTCGAGAAAATATAGTCAATTTTTTTCAAATAATTCTTTTCATTGAAAAGTTTTTTAAGTTCAGAATCACTTATTACACCATTAATTCTTTTATCTTTCTTTATTACATCTAAAAAGTTTTCTTTTGTCTTCCAGACAGTCATAGAGTTTTTTTGAACAATATCATAAGCCACTTGTCGATCTACTCCCTTTTTTTCTATAAGTTCTAGCAATAAAGCTTGTGAAAATACTAATCCATTAAGTAAATTTAAGTTTTTTTTCATATTTTCAGGGTAAACCTTTAAGTTTGATATTAATTTAGTTAATCTATTAATTGCAAAATTAAGACCAATCGTTACATCTGGCGCTAAAATTCTTTCAACCGAGGAATGAGAAATATCTCTTTCATGCCAGAGCGCTATATTTTCAAGCATAGGTATAACAGCTGATCTAATATATCTAGAAAGGCCAGTTAAATTTTCAGATAAAACTGGATTTTTTTTATGAGGCATTGCAGACGAACCTTTTTGAGTTTTAGAAAAGAATTCCTCAACCTCTCTAACCTCTGTTCTTTGTAAATGTCTTATTTCAACAGCAATTCTTTCAATAGAACTTGCAATAATTGCAAAAATTGAGAATAAATGAGCATGCCTATCTCTTGGAATTACTTGCGTTGAAATTTTTTCACTTTTCAAATCTAATTTTTTAGCTACAAAATTTTCAATTGCAGGATTAATAGTTGCATAAGTTCCAACTGCACCTGAAATTGCACAAATTGAAATATCTTCTAAAGCATTTTTTAATCTTTTGCAATTTCTTTCCATCTCAGCATAAAAACTTGCTAATTTTAAACCAAAGGTTGTTGGTTCCGCATGTATTCCGTGAGTTCTACCCAGACAAATAGTGTTTTTATATTTTTTAGCTTTTATTTTTAAAACTTTTAGAAAGTTATTTAAATCAGAAATAATTGTTTCTGTTGCTTCTTTAAGTTGTACAGAAAAAGCTGTATCAATAATATCTGACGATGTAATTCCTTGATGTATATATCTAGAACTTTTTCCAACTTTTTTTGATACACTATTTAAAAAAGCTATAACTTCATGTTGAGTTTTATCATCTAGTCTTTGTATATCTTTTACATCAATTTTTGATTTCTTTTTTATATTTAAAAAATCTTTTTTTGGTATTTTTTTATCAATGCAGAGTTTCTCACAAATAGCTATTTCTATTTTAAGCCAGATTTCATATCTATTTTTATCGGACCAAATCGAGGAAATTTTTTCGTTAGAGTATCTAGGTATCATTATTTAATATTGTAATATTTTTTATTATTTCAATAAGGAGGTTTATGAAAATCCTTTGGGGACAAAGTAAATATTTCATACCCATTTTTGGTTACTCCTATTGTATGTTCAAATTGAGCTGATAATTTTCTATCTTTTGTTATTGCTGTCCAACCATCTCCTAAAATTTTAATTTCATTAGTTCCAGCATTAAGCATAGGTTCAATTGTAAAAATCATACCTTCTTTTAATTTTAATCCTTCTCCTTTTGATCCATAATGTAAAACGCTGGGAGCTTCATGGAAATTCTTACCTATACCATGTCCACAGAAATCTTTAACAACTGAAAAATTATTTTGTGTTGCTAATTTTTCTATTAAATATCCTATATCTCCTAAAGCTATACCTGGTTTAACTTTTTTTATACCTTCCATAAGAGACATATATGTTATTTCTATTAATTTTTTTGCCTTTACACTTGTGGAATCTCCAACAATAAACATTCTACTAGTGTCACCATACCACCCATTTAAAATGACTGTCACATCTATATTTATTATATCACCTTTATCTAAAATTTTTTCAGAAGGTATTCCATGGCAAACAACATGATTAACTGACGTACATATTGATTTAGGAAAGCCATTATAATTTAATGGAGCCGGCTGTGCTTTATTACTAACTATAAAATTATGACATAATTTATTTAACTCTTCAGTTGTTATACCTGGTTTAATATATTTTGTTATGAAATCCAATGTTTCGGCTGCAAGCTTACCTGCTTTTCTCATATGTTTAAAATCCAATGGATTATAAATATTTATTTTTTCTTTTTTTGAATTAGACTTAATCTCAAGATTTGTCATATTTGATAACTAAAAATAATATTCTAATGAAAAAATTTAAAAATCCAACTGCATGTGTAATTATTATTGGTAATGAAATCTTATCTGGAAGAACTTTGGATACAAATAAACAGTATTTATGTAAAGAATTAACTTTAAATGGCATAGAAGTTATTGAAGCAAGAGTAATAAAAGACGATAAAAAAGAAATTATAAATACAGTAAACGAAGTAAGAAAAAAATATAATTATGTTTTTACAACTGGCGGAATAGGGCCTACTCATGATGATATTACCTCAATTTCAATAGCTGAGGCATTTAAAGTTAAATTAGTAAAAAACAAAGAAGCGCTAAAAATACTAAAGAAATTTTATAATTTAAAAAATGAGACACTTAATAAAGCCAGACAGAAAATGGCATTAATACCTAAAGGAGCGGAACTCTTACATAATCCAGTAACTAAAGCTGCAGGTTTTAGAATAAAAAATGTTTATGTTATGGCAGGTATACCAAACATAATGATCGCAATGTTCAAAAAAGTTATAAAGAAAATTAAACGTGGGATACCAGAAATTTCCAAAACAATATTAATAAATTATCCTGAAAGTTATATTGCCGAAGATCTCGCATTGATTCAAAAAAAATTTAGTGAGATTGAAATAGGTAGTTATCCTTTTATTAATGGTAAAAAAAAAGGTGTAAACATAGTTTTAAGGAGTAAAAATTTAAAACAAATTAATAATGTAGAAAAAGAAATAAAAAAAATAATTAAATCTTTATAAATTTTTAAGATTTTTTTTTTGAAAAAAAGATAATAACCATCCAATTAAAAACCAAAAACAAATAGCATTCCAGTTTGAAAAAAAGTTCAACGCAGGCATCATTGGCAATAATTTTGGAAATAAGGCTAATAAGATTCCTAAAGAAATTATTTTATTTGAAATAACTTCTTTATTTTTAAAAGTTTTTTTACACAAAATAATTATAAGAAAAATAAAAAGCAATAATCCTATCAAGCCTGTTTCAGCTAACCAAGTTAAATAAAGATTATGTGGGTGACTTGAGCAAGTTGGCTCGTAATGCTTTTTTAATCCTTGATTATAATGGCCTTTCCAAGGAGATACTCCATAGCCGGTTCCTACGTGCCCTTTTGATAAGAACTCATCTCTTTCACAGGCAACTCTATAGTTTTTTAATCCTATCCCAAAAATAGGATTTTCTTTAAACATCTTAAAAGCGGTAATAGACAGAGCACCGTAAGCAGAATCAGGATAGTTTTTTATCTCTCCAATAGATTTGTGGAACATATTATGTTTAGACGCTTTTGTAATATCTGAATCTGACGAGTATAAAACCAGCCCTCCAAAGAAAACTATAGTTGTAAAAAATATAATTCTTCTTCTATTCCAAAAAAAATAAGATATTAAAATAAAAAAAGATATAAAAACTGACAAAATAGAAGTTCTATGACCACTTTCATAAACAAAGTAAAAATTAATAACAAGAAAGGATAATAATAATGTTAAAAAAACATAGTATGGTTTTTTATTTTTTATTTTTTCTATCAATCCAAACATTATTGGAAAAATAAAATAAGCTAGAAAAATTCCTGATTTTGGAGCATCTTTAAATGGTCCAGATAATCGACCCGGACCTCCATGGAATTTATCAGCATTTAATAATAATTCTCTTAATTCACTATAAAAAGAAAAACCAAAAAATTTCTCAATCGACATTTCTATGATGATATATACTAACGCTATTAAAGTAGAAAAAATTAATCTATTTATATTTTTTTTATTGTTTAAAAAAAAGTACTGCAGAGAAGCAGCAAAAATTATAAACCTTATCCAGCTCACAGATCTTGATAAAGCTAATTCTTCATTATAGGCAAAAAAGCTTGTAGTTATTAACCACAAATATATGACTACAGAAATTTTAAACCAAGGTTCCTTCAGCCATAACCAATTATTATTTTTTGAAGAAAGAAAAATAAAAAAAACTGATGCCAAGACAACTATTGTATCTGCAATTGAGTTACTAAAAATTAAAATTGCTGGAATTAGACAAACACACCAAGACAAAATTTCCGAAGTTATTAAAATACTTTTTTTAATTATTTTCTGTTGATTCATTTTTTATTTACTTTTAAATCTTTTTTTTAAAAAATAAAGTTTAATCAATTTAAATAGAGAATAAATAATTTGAATTTTTGGTATTTTAGAATTTCCCTCTGACCTATCTTTAAAATGTATTGGAATTTCGGAGCATTTTAAACCTGAATAATAAATGTAAAAGAAAAACTCTATTTGTGAGGAGTAATCCTCTGTTTTAAGATTAAATTTAGACAGTGTTATTAAAGACTTATTGCTATATATTCGATATGATGTTGTAAATTCCTTAAACGGCATTTTTAGGAAAAAGTTACATAATATGTTTGCAGACCTACTTAAAAAATCTCTAATACCTTTATAATCTGATTTACCATTTTTAATATATCTAGAACCAATTACAAAATCATTTTGTTTTAATTTATTTATAAATAAAGGAATTTTTTCTGGATCATGGGATAAATCTGCATCTAAGGTAATTATACCATCATATTTTTTTTTTAGAGCAAAATCAAAACCAGCTCTTATTGCAGAACCAATGCCTATCTTTTTTTTTCTTTTAATTAGAAATAAATTTTTATTTTTTAATCTTAAATTTTCTACAATTGCCCAAGTGTTATCTGGAGAATTGTCATCAATAATTAATAGATCAATTTTTTTAATTCTAAGAATTTTTTTACATAGAATTTTTATATTTCCACTTTCATTAAAAGTTGGAACACAGGCAAGGATTTTTTTCATTTTAATATTTTTTTGTTAATAAAATACGTTTCATAAGCAAATGTAAAAGTTAATACTAAAAGAAGAGAATATTTATCATGCAATCCAAACATTAATATTAACAAGACGTATTTAATTCTTGTTTTTAGATTATTAATTATAAAAAAAAGACAAGGAATCACTATAAAACATTCGTAATGTTTTAATAATGGATAACACAATGTGATTGCGCAAACACCTAAAGCAATATTTCTATTAATTTTTCTATCCTCTATTTTTTCTTTCTGTAATAAAGAATAGAAAAGAAATAACGATATAATGCTTAACCAAATTAAATTGCTTACTAAATTAGTATTTATTACAAATCCAAAGTTCTCAACTGTTGAAGAAATGAAAGAGTTTATAATTGAAAATAAACCAAAACCTTGACCAAATATTTCTTTAAATTCAGGGGATTTTGCATATTCCAAATGATTTAAAAATTCACCAAATAAATAAGGATTGTTTAAATATGATAATGCATATATTAAAAAAGATATAATTACTGATACAATTATTTTTTTAAATTCTTTAAGATTTAGTGGATTCAAAAGAATTGGGAGTAGAATAAAAATTATATATGTTGGCTTTATTATTGCGCAAAAAACTATTAACGCATAAAAATAATTGTTTCTTCCATTAATTAAACAATAAAGAGCTAAACTAATTAAGCCATAGATTATAATAGAAATATTGCCAGTTTGTATTCCAGTCCAATTTAAACCTCCAAAAGAAAATAAAAAAATTAGTAAAAAAATAAAAAAAGAATTGTTATTTGAAAAAAATTTATATGTGAAACAAATAATAGAAACTAAAGAAATAATTATCAAAATTCCCCAAATCCATAAAGATAATTCTAAATTTAAATGTCCAAAAAATGAAAAGAAGCTTAATGTAATTGGAGGGTAAAAAAAATCCAAAGAATTTGGATATGAATTTAAACAATTTTGAAGTTGATTTACACCGTATGGTGATTCACCATTTATAAAGTTTACGCCTGCACATCTATAAACTAAGAAATCTCCAAAAACTGAAAAGTTCTCATAAATATTTTTTTTAAAAAAATGTAAAAGAATATTAAAAGATGATATACAAAGTATAATATAAATATAAAATTCTTTTTTTTTTCTAATTAGAATATCATGTAACTTATTTATTTTAATCATATCTAATATAATAAAGGAGATAAATTTAAATATAGATTAATGTGTTAGATCTTAAAAGAAAAATATGGATTATTATTGGCACCAGGCCTGAGCTAATAAAGCAGTTACCAGTCTACTACGAATGTGTTAAGAAGTTTGGTAAAAGAAATATAGTTTTAATTAATTCAGGACAACATAAAAAATTTTTAGGTTTTTATACAAAAGAAAACAAAATTAAATTTGATTTAATAATAAACAATCTTGAGTCAACAAAATCATTAGTTAAAAATATAAAAAAATCAATAGAAGTATTTTATAGATTGGTTAGTAAGCATACTCCAAAAATTGTTGTAGTACAGGGAGATACAACGCATTCAGCGGCATTTGCATACGCTGCAAATTTAAACGGAACATTTGTAGCTCATAATGAAGCAGGTTTAAGAACATTTGATAAAAATAATCCTTATCCTGAGGAATTAAATAGAAAATTAATATCATCAGTTAGCGATATACATTTCGCACCGACAAATTTAAATAAAAAGAATTTAATTAATGAAGGAATAAATAAAAAGAAAATATTTGTAGTTGGCAACCCAGGCGTTGATTCATTTCTTTCTTTTTTAAAAAAAAAAAACAACCAAGAAGCAGAAAAAATTATTAATTATGCTACTACAAAATCTAAGAAAATAGTTTTTTTAACTGCACATAGAAGAGAAGCAAGAGGTCAGAATATAGATAAATGGTTTCAAACACTAAAAATTTTTTTTCAGAATAATAAAAACTTTCTTTTAGTATGTCCAGAACATCCAAATAAAATTGCTTTTAATAGTATAAAAAAACATCTATCAAAATTAGATAATTTTTATTTAACTAAACCACTAAATTATTTAGCAACTTGTAAAATTATTAAAAATTCTGCTTTTGTAATTACAGATTCTGGAGGTATCCAAGAGGAATGTGCAAGTATAGGTATTCCATTGGTTGTATGTAGAAAAGAAACAGAAAGACAGGAAGTAATTAAATTAAAAATTGGAATGTTGGCTGGTTTTGAAAAAAACAAGTTATTAAATATTCTAAATTGGGCAAAAAAAAAGAAACTAAATAAAAAATGGCAACATAAACCATACGGCAAAGGAAAGGCTTCGAATAAAATAGCAAAAATTTTAATAAATTATTTTTAGTTTTTTTTAGTAAGCAAATTTAAATAATTTAAAATAGTTTTAAATATTTTCATTTTGCTTTCTGTTGGTTTTTTTTTGTAGTCTAATTCAATCGGTATTTCATCAAATCTTGCATTAGTTTTTCTTAATTTTAATATTAATTCAAGTTGCATTTCAAACCCTGATCTTGGAGAATAATTTTTACCTACAGTTAAAAAAAAGTTTTTTACAACTAATTCATCATACATCCTATAACCACTTGTAAAATCTCTAATACCATTGGTTTTATAAAAGATATTTAAAACTAAAAATGCTAAATGAGATAAAATTTTTCTTCTAAATGGAACATTTTTTACAATACTTCCTTTTTGATATCGCGACGCAATTACTACAATATTTCTTTTTTTGCCAATTTTTTTGTCCATTTCTAGAACTTTTTTAGGATTATGAGTATTGTCGCAATCCATAAGAACCAACTTGTCATTTATATTACTTTTGCTATTAAAATATGAAAGAAGTGAATAAACGGCAATCCCTAAACCTTGATTTTTTTTGTTATTTACAAGTATAAGATTTAATTTTTTTTTAAATAATTTTGCATTTTTAATAGTATCGTCCGTAGATCCATCATTGAAAATTATTACTTTAATGTTCTTATTTTTGAATTTTTCTTTTAATTTAGCTATTTTTGTTAATACTTTTTTAATTGCCTCTTCTTCATTAAAAGCAGGTAATCCAATCCAAATTGTGTAACGATTTAACATTGTATAAAAATATTTATATAACTATCATTTCTATTTTTTTAACAAATAAAGTTTATTTTAATTTTTTTTTTTTAATTATAATAAAATAAATTTTATTTTTTGCCCTCCTGGCGGAATTGGTAGACGCACAGGACTTAAAATCCTGAGGATTGCAAAATCCGTCCCGGTTCAAGTCCGGGGGAGGGCACCAATTTAAAAGTGGCTATTTATATAAAAACTTTTTTTCTAATTTTAATTTCTTTTTGGTCAATCAAACAGATAAATTATTTTATTGATACTTTAAGTATTTTTAAAAGTATAAGTTTATTTTTTATATTGATTTTCTTAATTGTCTTGCTTTTATCATTTCTTTGCATTTTTAATAGAATTAATAGAACAAAGTTTCTTCAATATTTTTTTATTGTATTTTTCTCATTTTTTGCCTCAAATTTATTTTTTGACTTATATTTAGACAATAGTTATAAAAAAAAATCAGATTTTAACTTAAAATCTATAGAAATTAAAAATTCAAAGAAATTTGATTTAAGAACACAAAAAGAAGTGGTTTTAGATTTACAGAAGCAGTTCTCAAATGTTTATCCAGTTACTTTTCCAAAACATAAATTAAACAAAATAAAGAATACATCTGAATTGTTTCCTTTAAGTGGTATTTCAAAATCAAAAACTGTTTTTTGCAATGAAAGCGGAGAATATTCAATTTATAAAAGCGACCGTTACGGGTTTAATAATAAGGATATTATTTATGAAAAATTTGATAAAAAAAGAATAATGCTTATTGGAGATTCCTTTGTTCATGGTGCTTGTGTAAACGAAGATGAGAATATTTCTTCGTATTTGAATAAATTAAATATTTATTCTTTTTCTATTTCATATGGTGGAAATGGACCGCTTTTAGAGTTGGCTAGTTTAGTAGAATATATAAATATAATAAAACCAGAAGTTATTATTTGGTTCTATTCTGAAAATGATTTATTTGATCTTAATCAGGAAAAAAAATCAGAAGTTTTAATAAAATATTTAAATATTGATAATTTTAATCAGAAACTCGTGGAAAGACAGAATGAAATAGATGATTATTGGAAAAAATTATTAATAAATAAATTTAATGTTGATGATTATGTTTATTATTCTAAAAAAAGAAGTTTTTCTGGAAGAATTTTAAGGAAATTGGAAAGAGCTGTTTTATTTAAACCACTACGAGATGTTATTAAAAATTATTATTTATCAGAAGTTAATCAATTTTATATCAGTCAAGATAGAAATAACTTTGATTTGTTTGAAAGAATAATTAAAAAAGCAAAAAATATTTCACACTTAGAGAATGCTTCAATTCATTTTGTATATTTACCTTTTTATGGAAGTTTAAAAGATTCACCTCCATTATCAAAAGATATTATTATTGAATTGGTAAAGCAAAACGAAATTAATGTTTTAGACTTTTATAGTTTTATAAAAAAAGAAGAAATTAAATTAAAAGATATTTTCCCCATGAATAGGCATGGTCATTATAATTCACAAGGATATAAACTTTTAGCTGATTTTATATATGAAAATATTAAAAATTAATATTTAACAGGAATTGGGTCTAAACTTCTCCAAAGATACCAAGTTGCAACTGTTGACCAAGGATCCCATTTCTTTTGAAACTTTTTTATTTCTGTATTTTTTAAAGGATATTTTAAATTATAATTAATAGATATCGCTCTTAAAAGCCCAATATCAGCTGTAGGAAAAATATTAGGTCGTAAAAGATAGAAAATTAAAAACATTTCTGCAGTCCATCTACCTATTCCTTTAATTTTTACTAAATCCTCAATTACTTTTTCATCTTCTACTCTTTTCCATTTTTTTTCTATATTTTTATTTTTTTTAAAAAAAATGGCTAAATTTAATAAATAATTTACTTTTTGTTTTGAAAAACCACATTTTGATATTTCAACTTTTTTTAATTTCAGAATATTATTTGGTGTTACTTTTTTTAACTTTTTTTCAAGTTTTTGCCAAATAGAGTTTGCTGCTTTTACAGATATTTGCTGGCCAGCTATTGATTTAGCCAAAGTTAAAAAAGCATTCTTTTTACTTTTTAACTGTTCCGATTTATATCTATTGATTATTTTTTTTAAAATTTTATCTTTTTTTTTAAGATTATTAATTGCAAGTATCCAATTTTTTTTTGTTAAAATGTTCATTTAATAATTTTGAAATAATTTAGTAATCTAAGGATATTATTATTTTATTAGAATGAAGTCATTAATATATAAAATTTTATTTTTGCTGTTTATTTTTAAATTTGCTTTTGCTATTCCTCAACCAGGAGAGAAATATTTTGTTGATATTAATAAACTGCCCGAACCTTATTCCACAAAAAGTGTTGCAAATTCGTATAAAAAATCAGACGCAGAGTTTTGTAAATTGAATGCTCAGGACGGATTTGAAGTAAATATTTTTGCAAAGAATTTACAACATCCTAGGAATATAAAAGTATCCAACAACGGAGACATATTTATTGTTGAATCTAATCCAGGAAAAATTAAAGTTTTAAGAGATACGGATAGTGATGGGATATCCGATATAAACCAAGTTTTTGCTGAAGGATTTAATTATCCATTTGGCATTGAAATAACTTCTGAGTTTTTATATATCGCTGATCTCGACTATGTTTGGAAGATACCTTACAAAGAAGGACAATTAAAAAATGAAAGTGAGCCAATTAAACTAACAAAAAGTAATGCTCTTGGAGATCCAACAGGACATAGAACAAGAAATATAGCTTTGTTGAATAATAAAATTTATATTGCAGTTGGAAGTTATGGAAATATAGGCGTTGAAGATTATCCAAGGGCAACAATTCAAGAGTTTGATTTAATTACTAATGAACAAAAAATTTTTGCTAGCGGTTTAAGGAATCCTGTTGGCTTAGATGTGCATCCTATTACAAAAAAATTATATACAGTAGTTAATGAAAGAGATGGTATGGGTGATGATTTAGTGCCTGACTATTTTTCTAAAGTTGAAAAAGGGGATTTCTTTGGTTGGCCATTTTTTTATCTAGGACAAAACGAACAACCAAATCTGGAAAAAAATTATTTTTATTTTAAAAATATTAAGCAAACAAAAAATAAATCAGTAAAAAAACCCGATGTTTTATTTAAGTCACATTCAGGACCAATAGATCTTATTTTTTATGATAAAAAACAATTTTCTAAAGAATTTCAAGGAAATGCGTTTGTAGCTCTTCATGGATCCTGGAATTCTAGTAAACCATCGGGTTATATGGTGGCAAGAGTTCCATTTAAAAATAATAAACCATTAGGTTATTATGAATCTTTTGTAACTGGGTTTTGGGTGTCAGGCTCTAATAGAGCAAATGTTTGTGGAAGACCTGCCGGTTTAGGTATTACAAAAAACGGATCTCTTTTGATTTCAGATGATATAAATGGTATTATATATAGCGTTAGATATATTAAATAATTTTTAAGGTCTTAAAATTTTTCCAATAGGTGATGAAAATCCAACTGTAAGGACACCATACGTAACATACAGTATTCTTGGCTCATGTATCCTAATTTTTCTATGGCAAATTTCATTACCCAAAGATTTCTTTATGGGAATCAAAAATTTTGGATTAGTTCCTTCAGATATCTACATTTACAAAATTTTTAGTTCTATGTTTTTACATGGAGGGTGGATGCATTTAATAGGAAATATGGCATATCTTTGGATATTTGGAAATAATATAGAAGATTATCTAGGACATATAAAGTTTCTAATTTTTTATTTATTTTGCGGAGTATGCGCAACTCTTATTCATGTTTTTTCAGATGCTAACTCTACCATTCCAGTAATAGGTGCAAGCGGAGCTATTTCTGGTATTTTAGGCGCGTATTTAATCTTATATCCAAGAGCAAAAGTTAGGTTATTAGTTTGGTTTGGAATAGTTACGATATTAAGAGTAAGAGCATCAATAGTTCTAATTTTTTGGTTTGTATATCAGTTTTTAAGTGTATTAAAGTCAACCGGTGAAGGAGGTGGTGTAGCATGGTGGGCTCACATAGGAGGATTTATTGCTGGAATATTATTAATATTTTTATTAAAAAATAAAAAAATAGTTCAAAGAGAAAAGGGGCCTTGGGAATAATTTTATTTTTTCAAGGCTTCGATCATTGTTGCACCAAGTTCAGCTGGAGATTCAGAAATAAAAGCACCAGCAGATCTTAATGCTTCAATTTTTTCAGGAGCAGTTTCTGCACCACTTGATACTATTGCACCAGCATGCCCCATTCTTTTTCCTGGCGGCGCTGTTGCTCCTGCAATAAAAGCAACAACAGGCTTGTTTTTTTCTTTTTTTATAAATTCTGCAGCTTCAACTTCAGCTGTTCCTCCTATTTCACCAATCATAACAACACCTTCTGTTTTTTCATCAGCCATAAATAATTCAAGACATTCAACAAACTTCATACCATTTACTGGATCACCACCAATACCTACAACTGTTGTTTGACCAAGACCAGCATCTGTTGTTTGTTTTCCCGCTTCATAAGATAGAGTCCCTGATCTAGAAATAATGCCAATTTTTCCAGGTTGATAGACGTATCCTGGCATAATACCCAATTTAGCTTCACCAGCAGTAATTATTCCCGGACAATTAGGACCGATCAATCTTGATTTCTTACCCTCAAGATGTTTTCTTACTTTCATCATATCATGCACTGGTATCCCATCAGTAATAGCAACAATTAATGGCATTTCTGCATCAATAGACTCCATTATTGCTGCTGCTGCAAAAGGAGGAGGAACATAAATTGTAGTTGCATTAGCTCCAGTTTTTTCCATTGCTTCTTTAACAGTATCAAATACAGGAAGATCTAGATGAGTTTGGCCACCTTTTTTTGGTGTTACTCCACCTACAAAATTAGTTCCATATTTAATTGATTGTTCAGAATGAAAAGTACCTTGCGCACCTGTAAACCCTTGACATATCACTTTAGTATTTTTATCAACTAATATTGACATAATTATTTTTCTTCTTTTTTTACCGCTTCAACAATTTTTTTTGCAGTTTCACCAAATGTCGATGCATTTATAAATGGTAACCCAGAATCTTTTAAGATTTTTCTTCCTAATTCAATATTTGTTCCTTCCAACCTAACAACAACAGGTTTTGACATTTTAACTTCTTTAGCTGCACTTACTAACCCTTCAGCAATAGAGTTAGTTCTCATCATTCCACCAAAAACATTACATAAAATACCTTTAACATCTTTATCTGAATAAAGTAATTTAAATGCTGCGGCTACTCTTTCTGGGGTAGCAGCACCAGCTATATCCATAAAGTTTGCTGGATTTCCACCATTTTGTTTGATTAAATCCATTGTTGCCATTGCTAGTCCAGCGCCATTAACCATAACACCGATTTCTCCATCTAATTTAACATAATTAAGATCGTGTTTTTTTGCTTCTAATTCTAAAGGATCTTCCTCATCTTCATCTCTAAGATTTGCAATATCTTCATGTCTATAAAAAGAGTTTTCATCAAAACCCATTTTTGCATCTAAAGCATAAACTTCTTTTTCTTTAGTTATTACCATAGGATTGATTTCAACCATTAATGCTTCTAATGTGACAGTTGTTTTATGAAGAGATAATATAAAATTTGCTGCTTTTTGATTTAGATCTCCATCTAAACCTAATTTTGAAGCAATATCTTTAGCTTCATTTATTTGCATTTCCGCGCAAGGTTTAAGTTTATGTTTTATAATTTTTTCAGGATTTTTCTCAGCAACTTCCTCAATTTCCATTCCACCCTCAGTTGATGCCACTACAGTTATCCCATTTGTTTCTCTATCTATTACCATTGAAATATAAAATTCTTTTTCAATGTTTGATCCTTCTTCAACATAGAGTTTTTTCACTTTTTTTCCTTGAGGACCAGTTTGAGGTGTAATAAGAGTTTTGCCCATTATTTCATTTGCTGCTTTTTCAACCTCTTCAATTGATTTAACAACTTTAACACCACCTGCTTTTCCTCTACCTCCAGCATGAATTTGAGCTTTAACAACCCAAACACCAGAATTCAATTCCTTTGCAATATTTAGAGCTTCATCAACCGTGAACGCCACTTTGCCTTTAGGGACATTAACACCATTCTTTGATAATAATTCTTTAGCTTGATATTCGTGAATATTCAATTGTTATCTTTTTTTAAAATTAAAAGAAGTCACTATAAAAAAATTTAAGAAAAATTCAAGTTATTACTATATTACACAGATCTTTTTTTATATTTTATTTTTTACCATATAAAAGAGTGATATTAATTCTTCTACTTTCATAGTTATTTTTGAAATTAAAATTATCAGACGCATGAAAAAGATTAGAATTAAAAATTATTACTCTATTTGATTTATATTTAATTCTCTTCATTTTTGATTTTTTTTTCTTTAAAAACTTTTTTATTTCTAAATGATTATTATTATATTTTTCAAAGTTCCAGTTTTTAGGAGCTTCTTTATCCCAAATAAGCAACCCTCCAGTATTTTTATTTAAATTTGCTTTATCAGGAGTAATCCAGAAATTTACATTTATTGCAGCGAAATCAGCATGTATTTTAATACCTTTCATTTTATTATTACATTTGAACGCCCAAGCTTTGGTAAGCGGGAGTTTTTTTAAAATTTTCGGATAGCACAATCTTAATTCTTCACTTATTTGAAGTAATAATGGAGCGTTAAATCCGTTCTCTATGAAAGAGCCTATATATCCGTTTTTATAATCAAATTCACACCATATAGAATTTGTTAAGCAGTAATCATTTAGAGTATCTAAAACCTCCTTATTTAAAAAGTCATCAATTATCATGTACATAAATTTTTTTTTTGAATTTTTAATGATAATTTTTTTATTATCATTTATTAATTTCTTTTCCAACACATCAGGCGGTTGGTAATAGATTAAATTATTAAAGGTAGGACCTAATTTATTTGTAAATTCTTTAGTTAATGTAAAGATGTCAGTAGGATTAGAATTTTTAGGCAGAGCGTTATATACAATTTTGTAATTTCTAAGAGCTTTTTTAAATTTCTTTGAAATTAATTTTTTTTTTAATAAATAACTAATTTGTTCGATATCATGCTTCAATTTATTTTTTGAGACTTCGTATCTGAATCCTTGAATTATTTTTTTTTTAAATTCTATTTTGCTCAAAATTTTTTTTGAACCTACAAATTTTTTTATTTTATTTGAAAATAACATATATTTTTTACCTACCTTTGTAAGGTTTAATCCCAGTAGATGGAATATATATATTTTTTGGAGGTTTTTTAGTTTCATAAAAAATATCAATAGGTATCCCACCTCTTCGATACCAGTAACCGCCTCTCCTAATCCATTTTGCCTTTATAGATATCAACAATCTTTCAACAATAAAGATTGTACAGTTTTCATGAAAACATTGATGATTTCTAAAAGAATGCATAAAAAATTTAAATGATTTACTTTCTACTAAGAATTTATTTGGCAAATAATCTATTATAAATTTTGCAAAATCAGGTTGTCCTGTAATAGGGCATAGAGATGTAAATTCATTGATTGTTAATCTTACAATGTAGTTTTTATTATGATTATTATTTGGAATAGCGTCTAAAACACACTTATCTGGATTATTTAATAAGTTTTTATTTTTACCTAAGTAATTTAATTTAATTTTTTTCATTTTCTTATTGCCTCATATTTTAAGTATTTATTATAAAATTTATCAAATTCTTTTTTTTTAATTGCTTTTCTAATTCTTAACATAAAATTTTGATAATAAAAAATATTATGCCAAGTTAAGATCATTAAACCTAGTATTTCATTACACTTAAATAAATGATGAATATAAGCTTTAGAATAATTATTGCTTGCAGGACAATTTAAATTTTTATCAAGTACATTTTGATCTTTCTTAAATTTTGAGTTTCTTATATTTATAATTCCTGAAGTTGTATAAGCTATTCCTGTTCTACCCATTCGAGTTGGCAATACACAGTCAAACATATCTATTCCACGTGCGACAGATTTTATAATATCATTAGGCGTACCAACGCCCATCAAATATTTTGGTTTATCATCCGGGAGATAAGGCACTGTTTTATCTAAAATTCTAAGCATTTCATTTTGCCCTTCTCCAACTGATAGCCCTCCAATCGCATATCCATCAAAGTTTATTTCTTGCAATTTCAATGCACATTTAATTCTCAAATCTTCATATTTTGCACCTTGTACAATTCCAAATAACGCAGAATCTTTTTTATTAAAAACTTTTTTACAACGTTTTGCCCATCTTAAAGTTAATTCCAATGATTTTTCGGCTTTTGCTTTTGTAATATTGTAGTTAGGGCATTCATCTAACACCATAATTATGTCGCTACCTATTTTTTGTTGAAATTTTATACACTTTTCAGGAGTTAGAAAAAATAATTTACCGTCAATATGCGATCTAAATCTCACACCTTTTTCTTCTATTTTTATCAACTTTGCTAAGGACCAAACCTGATATCCTCCTGAGTCAGTTAATATTGGCAACTTAGAATTCATAAACTTATGTATTCCTCCAAATTTTTTTATAATATTTTCCCCAGGTCTAAGCATTAAATGGTAGGTATTACATAAAATAATTTGTGAATTTGTTTGTTTAATATTTTCAGGAAACATTGCTTTTACATTTGCTATAGTTCCCACTGGCATGAATGCCGGCGTATCGATTATTCCTTTAGAAGTAAAAATCTTTCCGACTCTAGCATTTTTAAAACTTGTTATTTTTTTAAAAGAAAATTTCTTTTTCATTTACGTTTATTTATTTTTTTTAGTTATTTATTTTAGAAGCTATGACATCGACAGGAAGATAAATTCTATTTAATTTCCATTTAAATGAATTTATTTTAAAGTCAACGCTTATAGGGTAATCATCTTTAAGAAAGGATACCCTAAATTTATTTATGTTAATAAAAAAAGCATACTTAATTTTAAAATCCTTTTCTTCATAATTTATTTTATGGATATAGTTGATCTTTTTAATAGGATTTTCTAATTTGTCCTCAATTAAATTTTTATATTTATCAGGATCATTAACAAGTAAAATTAAATTTTTTGGTGTAACTAAATTATCTACAAGTGTTTCAATAATTATTTGAATAAATAAATTACCTAATACCTTTTTTTCTAGATTATTTGTTTGCGAATAAGCTTTGTTAATAATATTTTTAAAGTCATCCTTAAAACCACTTCTTAAATTAGCCCAATGAATATTTTTTGATACAAATTCTGTGTCTGATTTTTTTATTGAATTATAAAGCTTATAAATTTTATGATAAGGCGATATTAAATAAAAAGAGAACAAAATAATTATTAGAATTATTAAATTTTTTAAATGTAATATTCTCATTATTAAATTTTATAAAAATTAATTCTTTACTTCCTTTAATATTAGAAACACACTAAATAAGCATGTTGGTAATAATTGCATTTGCCATCTTCCATAAGTAGCTTTAATTATTCCATATATATCATCGTAAGGCATTTGTAAAAAAATTATAATAAAGAAGGAAATTGAAAATAAAAAATATACTAAAAATATTTTAAATATTTTAAAGTCTGCTTTTTTGTTAATTCCAATGATATAGGTAATTGCAACAAGAAAAATAATTAAATAATTTCCATTTACAACAAAAACACTAATAATACTTTTGATAATAGTGATTAACCTATCAAAATCTGTAATAAGATATATTTTTTCTTTTAAACTAAGTGAGAAATAATGATTTGGAGCCGAGTAAAAGAATTTTTTAATTAATGCTGGTATAGTCGTTATAAAAGAACCAATAATAAAAAATAAAATTTTTTTACTAATTTTTTTATTTTTTAAGTAATCAAAAAATATTAATGATAATAATAGAGACAGCGCATAGATTAAACCTTCATTTTTAACCCAACTAGCTATACCTATAAAAAAACCTGCTAAAAAAAATAATTCCAATTCAATTATTTTATTTATTTGCGATGCAGCTAAAAAAATAAAAGAAAATAAGATAAAATACGAGATAGGTATATCTGCATATTGATTTACGCTTAATTGTAAAAATAAGACTGAACTACATAAAAAAATACAACTAATAACAACATTTATATTTTTTCTTAAAAAAAATTTTAAAGAATAAAATAAAAGTAGAATTGTTGATATGTAGTGTATTAAATGAAAGGAAATTGGTGCTAACTTTGTTTCTATATTTAAATAAGTCCATATTCTAGCAATGGTAGCGCCTAAATAAAAAGGATGTCCAGCGTGAAAATTAGACTCTAGAAGAAAATTATTTAACCAATATTCCCCGCTATCTCTAAACAAAAATCTTGCAGCTCTATTCCATACCAAAGCAGCATCAATCTCACCGTACGGAGACCGAAAACTTTTTATTAAAAAAATCAGAATAACAAATACAAATAAAAAATAAAAAAATAAATTTAATATCTTATTTAAATTGTCATTTTTATTGCTTATTATTTTTTGATAGATAACTTTTTTATTTTTAAATTTGTAGGAAAATATATAAAAAAAAATTAGTATTAGTGAAATTTCTAGAAAAATTAAAGAAACTGTTGAATTTTCAAATAAAATTAAATTAAAAAAATATAAAACTGATGAAAAATAAAGACTTAATGGAATTAAAATAAATGTATTTAGGATAAAATTTTGTTGAAAAATTGGAATATAACTAAAAACAATTTTATTTAATATAAACGCAAGAGAAAAAGTTAGAAAAATAAATAGTATTAAATTTAACAATAAAAACATTATTTAGTCTCTTTCTATTATCATAATTCCATTATCAAACTTCTTAACTATTTTAAATTTTTTATTTTTTATACAATTATAATGTTTTAGTTTATTTCCAGATCTTTTAAGGAAGGGTGAATAAATAACAATTTTATTTTTAGGCCATGTATTTTTAATTTCATTATTTGTTTTTGTATAATTTATTATTTCATCAAAATTTCTTTTTCTTTCTTTTTCTTCACAAAATATATATTTATTATCTTCAATAATATTCTTCTCAATTATTTTTTTTGAGAAATTTCCTATTAAGTATTTTTTATCTGAACTTAGTTTAATAATGTGTGGAGATAATACATATTGTGTAAACATATACTCTAACCCGACATCTTTTTGATCAATATTATCAGTTATATAACCCAGTTCCTCATTTTTATTTGGCAAGTAGTCAAATATTTCTATAAATCTTTCCTCATATTGTTCAATTGAGATTTTATTTTTTTTTTTAAAAACATTAACCAGATTTCTTTTTTTAACTTCGTTTTTTGTAATTTCATTCTTCTTACTTACAAAATTTGAAATTAATGTTGAATATTTAAACCATTCAAAGTATTGTATGAATGAATACAAAATTAATATTATTAATATTAAATAATATTTATTTATTTTTTTCATATTTTCATTTTTTTAGAAACTAAACTGTTCTTTTAAAACTTTCTTTTCAAAATTATGATCTGGATCAAACAATAAAGATAACTTAATCGATCTATCTTCTCTAATTTCTACTTTTTTTATATCTTTGATTTCTTTAAAATCTGCACTTACATTAACTAATCTTTTTTTTTCATCCAATATTATAAAAGTAACTTTACTTTTTGAATTAATAAGAGCTCCCCTCCAACTCCTTGGTTTAAACGGGCTAATTGGAGTTAAAGCAAGTAAATTAGATTTCATTGGTATGATTTGTCCTCGAGCAGATAAATTGTAAGCAGTACTTCCTGCAGGAGTGGATAATAAAACACCATCACAAACAAGTTCTTTAATTCGTACAATATTGTCAACTTGTACTTTTATCTTCGCAGCGTGCCTGGAGCTTCTTAAAAGAGCCACCTCATTAATAGCCATAGCTTCACTTTTTTTTCCATTTTTTTTTGTTGCTAACATTTTTAAACCATGCAGCTCTGTTTTTTTTGCTTTTTCTAGTCTTTTAATTAAATCAACATTTTTATAAGGATTTGTTAAAAAACCATATTCTCCTCTATTAATGCCAAATATAGGTTTAGAATATTTTATTGATTGATGAAGAGCAGATAAAATAGTCCCATCACCACCAAGAGCTACAATCACATCAGCTTTATTTATTGGATAATTTTTATATTTTTTTTTTAAATTCTTAAGAGCGTTGTTTGCTTTTTTTGTTTTTGCTGAGTAAAAATTTACTTTAATTTTTTTTTGATTAAACATAAAAGATATATTTAACCTCCAGTAACATTCATAGTACGTTCTAAATTTTTATTTTCACTTTCTTTATCTATTTCAAACTCATGAGACTTAGGTTTTAAATAAATTGATTTTAAAATTAATTTTTTTAATTCTTTTTTATTTTTTGAGAGGGCTTTTTTAAGATCAATAAATTTATTATGACCTAAGCAAGAATAAATTCTTCCTGTACATGTTAAACGAACTCTATTACAAGATTCACAAAAATTATTAGTAAGCGGAGTAATAAAACCAATTTTTTGATTTGAATCTTTAATTTTTACATATTTTGATGGTCCCCCAGTACTTATATTAGAATTTTCTAATCGGAATTTTTTTTCTAAAAATGATTTAACTTTATTTAAAGGATAATATTGATTAAATCTAATATCATTTTCCATATCCATTGGCATAACTTCAATAAAAGTAATATCAAATTTTTTATTTATACACCAATGAACTAATTTATCTAGTTCGTTAATATTAATATTTTTTAAGGCAACAGTATTTATTTTTATTTTTAAACCGATTTTTTTTGCAATATTTAACCCTTCTAAAACTTGTTCTAAATTTCCACCTCTAGTAATATTCAAATACGTTTTTGGGGCTAGTGTATCTAGTGAAACATAAATCCGGGTTCTACGTTTTTTTATAATTACTGCTGCATATGTAGTGTT
>JAKUPP010000012.1 GCA_022450705.1 Alphaproteobacteria bacterium
TATATTATTTTTTAATATTATCCACGCTGCAATTTTTTATATTATAACTGACTGAATTTCATTTAATTCTATATCAAAGTAATGTAACCACTTACCATCAGCTACAATTAAAAGTTCTTTAGATTTTTTATATTCAATTCTTAATTTTCCAGGTTTTGATATTAAAATTTTACCAGTTTCCTCAGATCCATTTGTAGAGCTTTGAATAAATTGAGATGAAATATTATTAAGTTGATTTAGATAATTTTCTAATTGATCAAGTAATTTGTTATCAAATGAAGATATTTTTTTAGTTAAAAAACAAAATACTAAAAAAGTGTATAAAAAAAAATTTCTCAATTTATTTGTTTATTAGAACTTCTCGTCTTCCTATTCTATCTGCTTTTGATACGACATTATTATCTTCCATTTTTTCTATTATTCTTGCAGCTCTATTATAACCAATTCGAAAATGTCTTTGAATTAAACTTGTTGATGCTTGTTTTTTTAATATTACTAATTCCACAGCTTCCGTATAAAATTCATCATTTTCTTCAGATGTATCATTATTATTTATTTCGTTTTTTTTCTCATCTGTAACTCCATCTACATAAGACGGTTTTCCTTGTGATTTAAGAAATTTTGCTACTTTAGCTACTTCAGTATCACTAACAAATGGCCCATGGACACGTTTTATATTTCCGGCCCCTGACATATAAAGCATATCCCCTTGCCCTAGTAAATATTCAGCTCCTTGATCTCCAATAATAGTTCTACTATCTATATTTGTTGCTACTTGATAACTAATTCTATTTGAGAAATTTGCTTTTATTGTTCCAGTAATAACATCAGTTGAAGGTCTTTGAGTTGCTACAATCAAATGAATTCCTGCCGCTCTAGCCATTTGAGAAAGTCTTTGGATACATATTTCAACATCTTTCCCAGATACAGCCATTAAATCTGCAATTTCATCAATAATAACTACAATGTATGGCAAACTATCAAAATTAATTCTTTTATCTTCGAAGATTGGTTTTCCCGTTTGACTATCAAATCCAGTTTGTGTTTTTTCAACAATTACTTCCCCATTTAATTTTTTATCATTTATTTTTGTATTGTATGATTCTATATTTCTTACACCAATTTTTGACATAAGCTTATATCTTTTTTCCATTTCATTTACTAACCATTTTAAACTATAGATAGCTTTTTTTGGGTCAGTAACAACGGGTGTAATAAGATGAGGAATTTCATCATAAACCGATAATTCTAGCATTTTTGGATCAATCATTATAAATTTACATTGATCAGGTGTAAGCGAATATAATATAGATAAAATCATCGCATTTAACCCAACAGATTTTCCTGAGCCTGTAGTTCCAGCAATTAAAAGATGAGGCATTTTTGATAAATCTTGTATAACAGGTTTTCCTGAAATGTCCTTACCAAAAACCAATGGTAGCGTTGAATTTGTAGCATCAAAATCCTTTAAACCAAAAATTTCTTTTAAATTTACAGTTTCTCTTTCTTGGTTTGGTAATTCAACCCCAACAGCATTTTTATTACGTACATTAGAAATTCTAGCAGATTCAGCGCTCATAGATCTTGCTATATCATCAGTCAAATTTATAATTTTTTTTGTTTGTATCCCGGGAGCAGGTTCCAATTCATATAAAGTAACTATTGGTCCTGGATGAATTCCGATAACTTTAGCATCAAATTTATATTCTTTAATTACATTCTCTAATAATTTTGCATTTTGTTGAAGAAGATCTTTATTATTTTTACCTGTATGAATATTTTTTACAGCTTCTTCAAGAAGATCTAATTTAGGTAACTCATAATCTGTTTCTTTTCCAAAATTAAATTTCGGTTCCACTGATTCTTTAAGTAATTTTCCAGGTTTTGAATAATTCTTTTTTTCTGAAAATAAATCATCCGAATTAGAGCTCGATTTTATATCTGTATTTTTATTTAAAATTTTAAAAATAATAGGTTTAAGAAAATAATATGTTTTATTTATAAATACTAAAATTAAATTAAATAATTTTACAAAAAGAGACGATAGATATTTAACCATTAAAAAAATAAAATTACTTACTTTGATCCAGTCAGATTGATTAAGTCCTAAAGTGAAATTGAAACAAAAAAAAGAAATTGAAAAAAAGAATATTGCTATATAAATTTGATTAATTTCAAAATTAATATATTCGAGATAATTAATTATATATAAATATGTATATTTTCCAACAATACCCCCGCCTTCTAAATTTGAATTAAATATATTATCTGTGTTTAAAGCTATTGAAGCTGTTATTAAAGTAATGGGTAAAAATATTAACCTTAGCCAGAAAAATGTTATTTTTTTGTGAATAAAAAGTTTTAATCCCCAGACGAATCCGGTTAAGAAAATAAGAACAGACCCAGCACCAAAAAATTTAATTAATATATCCGAAGTATATGCACCATATTTGCCGAAAACATTGTTAACATTTTTATCAGTTAAATATGAAAAAGAAGGATCATTTATATCAAAAGTTATAATAGAAACAGCTACTGCAATACTTACAGTTAATAAAATTAAACCTATAGTTTCTAAAAGCTTCCTTTTGAAATAAGGAATTTCTGTATAGTTCGCGGAATTATTAAACTTTAAAACCATAAAGGTATTAACGCTTTAGTATCCCAACACTAATAGATTTATATAAGTTTTATTATAAAACAACTATTTTTTAAGAATTTTTAGAGGGTATTTATATCGCTTTTGTTCCTTTTTCGCCTGTTCTTATTCTTATTGCTTTATCAATACTAACAGAAAATATTTTTCCATCGCCAATTTCGCCTGTATTTGCTGAATCTTTTATCGCTTTTATTACTTTTTCTTCATTTTTTTTATCTATAACTACTTCTATTTTTATTTTTGGTAAATATTTAACAGCATATTCTGAACCTCTATAAACTTCTTTATGTCCTTTTTGTCTACCAAAACCACGAACTTCTGTAACAGTCATACCTTCAACACCTATCTTATTTAAAGCAGTTTGCACCTCATCTAGTTTGAAAGTTTTAATTATTGCGATTATTAATTTCATTGAATATAAATTAAGTCAAATTGTTTATTTTACAAGTGATAGCCTCTTTCGCCATGGGTAGTGATATCCAGACCTTCTTGAGCTTCTTTACCCGAAACTCTTAAACCTACTAATGCTTGTACTACTTTTACAATTATAACTGTTGCAACAAGAGAAAGTGCAGCAACACTAATTATACCAATGATTTGTACTTTAGCTTGTTCCCATCCTGGAGCTGTTCCACCAATTGCTTCGTTTGCTAAAAATCCTACCATCAAAGTACCAAGCATACCGCCCACACCGTGAACTGCAAAAACATCTAGTGAATCATCTATATTAAAAGTTTGTTTTATTAAAACAGAAAAGTAATAACATACGGCACCAGCAGCTACCCCAATAATAAATGCTGATTTTGGATCTACAAAACCAGAAGCAGGGGTTATTGTTGCTAGACCAGCAATTGTTCCTGTAACAAGACCAACTAATCCTGGTTTGCCATTTTTAAACCATTCAATTCCCATCCAAGTCAATGAAGCTGTGGCTGCAGCAATATGAGTTACAACCATTGCCATACCTGCATTTGCACCTGATGCTAACGCACTACCACCATTAAATCCAAACCATCCGACCCAAAGCATACATGCTCCTACCATAACAAGAGCAGGATTATGAGGAGGTTGAACATTATTTGGAAACTCACTTCTATTACCAAGTAAAATTGCTATAACTAATGCTGAAACACCAGCTGTGGTATGAACAACTAATCCACCTGCAAAATCTAAAACTCCTAAATCTGCTAGCCAGCCACCACCCCAGACCCAATGAGTTACAGGAGCATAAACAACAAACAGCCAAATACCTGAGATCAAAAGGACAGAAGAAAATTTTATTCTTTCAACATATGCACCTACCATTAGGGCAGGAGTAATTACTGCAAATGTTAATTGAAAGATAAAAAAAACATTTTCTGGTATGGTTCCACTTAGAGCGTTCCATTCTACATTATTAAATAAAAATTTTTCTGTAATACTTCCTATATATTTATTTAGATCTCCGCCATCTGTGAACGCAAAACTATACGCGCCAAACAACCATAAAACTGACATTAAACAAGCTATGGCTATAACGTGCATCAATGCTGATACAACATTTTTGGAACTAACTAGTCCACCATAAAAAAGTGCTAATCCTGGTAGAGTCATAAATAACACTAATGCAGTAGATGTCATAATCCAGGCAGTATCACCGGTATCCAGTACAGCTTCTCCATTATCTGCCAATAGATCTAACATGCCAGCGTAACTAGATAAAATGACAATTCCTAATATATATACAAATTTTTTCAATTTTTTTTTCAATTATAAAATAATTATATATATTACAGCAATTAACGTACCAAGCGGTCTTTTATCTGAAATTTTATGAATTTTTAAGTAATAAGTTATCTATAATCGCATTTTTAGCTGGCTTCATTGCATCTGCTAATATTAAAAGAGATTTTCTTGCTAATTTAATAATAGGTTTTTGATTAGTATATAACCTTACAATAGCATTTGTTGCTAAATAAATAGGCAGCGATACTTTTCTAAAGTTTTTTTCATATTTTTTCAAAATATCTGCGTTACCTATATCAACACTATCCATTAAAGCTTTTTTTATTTTATTTTGAAGTATATCTACACCTCTTAAGTTTAAATTAAAGCCATGAGCAGTGACTGGATGCATCCCGACAGCGGCATCTCCAATTAAAACTGATCGATCTCTATAAAATTCATTTGAGTAGACTGTTAACATTGGATATGTATATTTTTTCCCAATTATATTCATTTTTCCAAGTTTTCCTTTTAAATCATTTTCAATCTTTTGATTTATTTCCTTTTTTGTCATATTTAAAAATTCTTTGGATAAATCATTTTGAAGCGTAACCACAATTGAAGATAAGTTTTTTTCTATTGGTAAGATTGCTAAGGTTTGATTGTAATGGAAGTATTCTGATGCAATATTATCATTATTAAATTGATGTTTCATTCTAAAAACACTCATAGCGGCTCGGAAGTTTGTTTTATTTGCATATATACCTATTTTTTCTCTAATTTTAGATAGTCTCCCATCAGCAACTACTGTTAATTTAGATTCAAAAATTTTTCTATTTTTTAAATACACTTTAGATGAAGATTTATTAGATACAATTTTTAAAACTTCATTGTTTGCAAAAATTTTTATTGTTTTTAGAGTTTGTAATTTATCGTATATTGCTTTTCTTATTACATAGTTAGGCACTAAATAGCCCAAGGAATTTTCAACAGTTTTTACATGATCAAAATGTAGGTATTTTGAGGAGTTTCCATCTAAAACACGGGCTTCTCTTACTGGTGAAATTTTTTTAGGATTTATATTTTTCCAAATACCAATTTTTTTTAAAATATTTTTTGATCGATGCGTTAATGCAATATCACGCCCGTCTTTTTGTGGATTGGAAAATTTTTTTTTTGAATTTTTTTCAATTATAGCTATTTTTAATTTTGTTTTAGCTAAAGAACAAGCCAAGCTTAAACCTGAGGGCCCAGCACCAATTATTGTAATGTCAAACTTCATAATAAAGAAAATACTTTTATTTTTTTATTTTTCTAGCTTTCTCAATTATCATTATAGGAATTCCGTTTTCAATTGGATACGCTAGATTTGCTTTTTTACTTATTAATTCCTGATTTTTTTTATCATATGTAAGTGGTCCTTTTGTTTTTGGACAAACCAAAATTTTTATCAGGTCTTTATTCATAACTATATATTAGAAAGTTTTAATAGTAATTAAAATCAATTATTATTGTTGAATAAAATCAATAGATAACTTATTATCACATTGATTTGCGGGAATAGCTCAGTGGTAGAGCATCACGTTGCCAACGTGGGGGTCGCGAGTTCGAATCTCGTTTCCCGCTCCATAAAAATATTTATTTTTAATAAAAAATTTACAACTTGATATTTTTTTTTTCTAAAAAAAGAAAAATAACTACAATTTTTTATAGTTTTTACAGTTTTATTTTTTTTAGTTTATTTGTTAGATTTTTGAGTTTACCTAAAGTTTTATTTCCAACATGATGTTCAATACCTTCACTATCAAGTTCTGCAGTTTCCTTATCTAGACCTAATGCTATGAGAAAATCATAGACAATTCTATGTCTTTGACGTGCTTGAGACGCTGTATTTTCCCCCTTTTTAGTTAAATGAATTGCTCTATAGGGTTTAGATGTTAAAAAACCTTTTTTTACTAGTCTATTAATTGTTTGATTTACAGTTGCTTTAGAAATACCTAGGTGTTCAGCAATATCCACAATTCTGGCTTCCCCTTCTTTATTAATTAAATCGCCTATTAATTCAACATAGTCTTCTGCTAATTCATTTTCATGCGCTTTTCTAGTATAGATGTAAGATTTAGCATCTGTTTTTGGGTTTTTTTTAAACATTTTTTTATAAATTTAGCGTTTTTTTCTATTAACACTTGAATAAAAGTTAGTATAAGCTAACTTGTTTAGTATATACTTAAATAATATGAAAACTACATTTTTAGAATTATTACAAAGATTAAACTCTCATGGTTCTTTATTAAGAACTATTATTTATACAATTGGGCATATGTGTATTGCTGTTTGTTGTTTAATGGCTATTGCAAACGTTCCCTTTTCAGTAGCAATGACAGATGCAATTGTTGAACCAATATTAAATGGTTTTTGGTATTATATTTTAGATCGTTATTGGGCTTCTAGAGTTGCTGGTCGCGCATAACTATATACTTTTTTCTATCTTCAATAATTCTTTCTTTTTTGTTTGACCCTTTCTATAACCTCCTAAATCTCCATTAGAGCAAATTATTCTATGACATGGTATAATAATTAGGATTGGATTATTTGAACAAGCACTTCCTATGGCACGCGCACCCAAGGATTTCTTTTTATTAAAAATTTTTTCTGAAATATCATTATAACTTTTTTTTTTACCCCAATTTATTTTCTGAATATATTTCCATACTTTTTTTTGAAATTTTGTGCCTTTGGGATTAACGGGAATATTAAATTTTATTTTTTCTCCATTAAAATATCGGATAATTTGTTTTTTTACATTTTTTAGTAAGGTGTTAGCAGTTTCTATTTTTGGTATTTTTTTTATATTAGTCCATTCTAGTTTTACAACACTTTTATTTATTGTTTCAATGTAAATTTTGCCTAAATTAGTTTCTATAATCGTAGAAGATATTTTCATTTAATTTTATTAAAAATTTATTTTAAATTAGTATAATACTTTTTATGACTCAACCAACACAGGAACAATTAAAAAAATTAATTGATTTATACCAATCAGGAAAATTGGATGAAGCTGAAAGCGAATCTCAAAATTTATTAAAACAATTTCCTGAGGATATAACTTGCTTGAATATTTTAGGAGTTATTTTAGATAGAAAGGGACAAACTGAAGAAGCAATAAAAGTATATCAAAAAGCCTTGCAGATTAATGAAAATAGTCCAGAAACACATTTTAATATGGGATCTATTTTACATAGACTAGGCAGAAGCAACGAAGCAAGGATAAGCTATGAAAAAGCTATAACTATAAAATCTGATTTTATAAATGCACATTTTAATTTAGGACTAGTTTATCAGAATCTTCAGGACAATAAAAAGGCTATAGAAAGCTATGAAAAAGCAATCAAATTAAAACCCGACTTTTCAGAAGCGATTGGAGCTATGGGAACAGCTTTTCAAGCTCAAGGAGAACTAGATGAAGCTATTGAGCTTTATAGGAAAGCAGTTTCAATTCAACCTGATGCAAGGAACCACTTTAATCTTGCAGTTGGCCTTAGAAATAAAGGAGCTCTCGATGAATCGATAGAACAGTATGAAAAATCTTTATCATTTAATGAACAAAACCCTGAGGCATTAACTAGTTTAGGGGATGCACTTTGGCATAAAGGGAAAACAGAAGAAGGACTTGAAAAACTAAATAAAGCTGTAGAAGTTGAACCTGGACATCCGCAAGCTAATTATAATTTAGCAGTTTTTTTAAGTGATAATAATGAACTTGATAAAGCATTAGATCATTTTCAAAGTTCAAAAATTTATGATTGGCAAGAAAGATCTTTATATTGTTTATATAAAACTGAGCAGTACGAAAAATTTAAAGAAGAATTGGATCTAATTATTAAAAATAAAAAAAACAATTCACCTTTTTTAGCAACTTTATCAACCCATCATGCAATTAATTTTAAAACAAAAGATAATTATAATTTTTGTAATAAACCTTTAGAACTTGCTACTCACATGTCCATAAAAGAATTAAAAGAACCAAATAGTAGTCTTTTAAAAGAATTATTAAAAGATATAGAAAAAGAAGAGATTGCAAAGCGTACTCAAAGTAGACTTCATCACGGAACACAATCATCAGGAAATTTATTTAAAAGATCAGAAGGATCTTTTAGAACTCTGTCAAAATTAATCGCAAATACTATTGAAGAATATTATAAAAAAAATAAAAACAAAGACAGTAACTCAATTTTTGTAAAACAATTTCCAAAAAGTGTAGATTTTAATAGTTCATGGTATGTAAAAATGCAGTCTGGTGGCCATTTAGATTCTCATATTCATGAGGAAGGTTGGGTTAGTGGTTCAGTTTACCTTTCAATGCCAAAAGAAAAAAAAGATCCAAATGAGGGAGCAATAGAATTAAGTTTACACGGTGATAATTATCCAAAGAAACACGACGACTTTCCAAAAAAAACGTATCCTGTAGAAGTTGGAGATGTAGTTTTTTTTCCTTCATCTGTTTTTCATCGTACAATTCCTTTTAAATCAGACGAAGAAAGAATTTGTATTGCTTTTGATGTTAAGCCTCAACTAATGTAAATATTTAATAGAATTAGAAAAAAAAAAAATTAATATTATTTTTATGAAACTTTTAACCAACATTCTTTTTTTTATTATACTTTTTCTTAATATATCAACAAAAGATGTATTTAGTCATGGCCCAACAAGACAAAAAATAAAAGAATCTATTACTATAAATGCAAAACCCGAAGAAGTTTGGAACGTAATTAAAGATTTTGGAAAGATTAATACTTGGCATCCCTCAGTTTCAAAAGTAGAAAGCGATGGCAAAAATAGAACTATTTATTATTCACCAAGAAATAATACCCCTATTAAACAAAAACTTGAAAGTTATAACGCTGAGAAAATGATGTATAAAACTTCAATTACTGAAGTAGATATAAAATCTTTTCCAGTAAGTACTTATACAGCAAATATTTCTGTAAAAGCAAATGATGATGGAACCTCAACTGTTTTGTGGAAGGGGGCATTTTATAGAGCATACGTAAATAATGACCCACCACCTGAATTAAATGAAGCTGCGGCAATAAAAGCTGTTACAGAGTTTTTCCAAGCAGGTTTAAATAATTTAAAAAAAAAATTAGAAAAATAATTAAAAAAAAATATATATGAAGAATTTTCTTATTAATTTATGGATATTCTTCCTTTTTTTTTCAAAAGTTTGTTTTTCTAATGATCTTGCTTACATCACAAATCAATTATCAAACAGTGTTAGTGTGATTGATTTAGAAACTTATAAAGTAATAAAAGAAATTTCAGTTGGTTTAAAACCAGCTGGAATTGCTGTAACAAAAAATGGAAAAAAAATATTTGTTAGTAATCCTGAAAGTAAGGAAATATCTGTTATAGATGGCTACAAATTAGAAAATATTAAAAATATTCCTTTAGGCAAAGGGCCTTTAGGAATTGCACTAACAAAAGATGATAAATTTTTATTAGTTTCAGATTGGTACGATCACAAAGTAAGTATATTAAATACAAACACATTAAAGGTAATTAAGGAAATATCAGTAGGTAAAACACCTGCTGGTATAGATACAGATTTAAAAAATTCTAAATTTTATGTTGCTAATAGGGATGATCATAGCGTATCTGTAGTAAATATTAAAAATTTTAAAGAAGAAAAAATTCTAAAAGCTGGGGAGAGACCTTTTGCAGTTACATTAAGTCCAGATAATAAATTTTTATATGTTGCAAATGTTAAAAGTAGCGATGTTAGTGTTTTTAATACAAAAGATTATAAAAAAATTAAAACAATTAAAGTTGGAAAGTCCCCATACGCAATAGCATTCAATCAAGAAGGTACACAAGCTTTTGTTACGAACCAACATGAAAATACAATCTCTGTTATTGATACTGTAAATAAAAAGAACATAAAAACTTTAGATATTGGAGAATATCCTGAAGGCATAAATTTTTATAGAAAAACTAAGGAAGTTTTAATTGTTAATTGGTTTGATAGCGAAGTAGTTGTCTTAAATAGTGAAAATTTAAATATTAAAAAAAAAATTACTGTGGGAGAGGGTCCCAGAGGTTTTGGTAATTTTATTGGACCTAATTTAGTTAAATAATTTTTTAATGTTTAAAGTGTCTCATATTGCTAAAAGCCATAGCAATTTTATACTTGTTTGCTCTTTTAATAACATCCCCATCTTTAATGGATCCGCCCGGTTGGATGATTGCTTTTACTCCAAATTTTCCAAAGACATCTATGCTATCGGGAAACGGAAAAAATGCATCTGATGCAACAAAAGATCCTTTTAAAATATTTTTGTTAAAAAATTTTTTTGCTTTTTCCGAACCAATTTTTGCAGAATCTAATCTATTCATTTGACCTGCTCCTATACCTATAGAACTATTATTTTTAACGTAAACAATTGCATTGGATTTTACATACTTACAAATTTTTTCTGCAAGTAATAAATCATTTATTTCTTTTAATTTAAGCTTTTTCTTTGTAACAAATTTTAAATTTTTTTTGTTACTATAGAAATTATCAGGAGTTTGAATTAGAAAAGCATCAGACATAGATTTAATTTCTTTTGATGGTTTAAATTGTTTAAATGTTTTTGTTTCGATAAGTATTAAATTTTTTCTACTTTGAAAAATATTTTTTGCTTCTTTACTTATTTTTTTTCCAACAACTATTTCTACAAAAGTTTTAGAGATTTCTTTTGCTAATTTATTATCAACATTTCCATTAACAATAATAATTCCACCAAATGCACTTACAGGATCACATTTAAATGCTTTTTTATATGCTTCTAATAAATTATTATCTTTACTAACTCCGGAAGGATTAGCATGTTTTATAATAACTACACAAGGCTTATTAATTTCATCAGCTAATAAACAACCTGCTTGCATATCATTTATATTATTATAACTAAGTTCTTTTCCTTGAATAATTTTCATATTAAAAAAAGAATTTTTATTATTTAAGAGAGAAGTATTTTTGTAAATAGCTGCTTTTTGTTTTGGATTTTCACCATATCTTAGTTTTTTTACAATTTTTGATTGGATTAAAAAATTCTTCTCTTTATTATTTCCTATTTTTGAGAACCAATTACTTATATCCATATCATATATAGAAACTTCATTAAAAGCTTTGGTGGCTAACTCAAGTCTTGTTTTTTTTGAAATATGGTTTTTATTTTTCTTCATTTCATTTATAAATTTTTGATAATCATTTGGGTTGGTTATTGTTGTTACAAACTCAAAATTTTTTGCCGCTGCTCTAATTAAAGTTGGACCACCAATATCAATATTTTCTATACATTCCTTAAATGAACTTTTTGATGCGACAGTTTTTTTGAATGGATATAAATTAACTATTACAAGATCTAATAAATTAATTTTATTTTTTTTTAATTCATTTAGATGTTTAGGCAAACTTCTTTTTGCAAGAATCCCTCCGTGTATTTTTGGGTGTAGAGTTTTGACTCTTCCATCTAAAATCTCAGGCGATTTTGTATATTTTGAAACTTCATTTACTTTTATATTATTTTCTTTTAAAAATTTATATGTCCCACCAGAGGAATAAATTTCTATTTTTTGACTTATTAGAAATTTAGATATATCTAATATGTTTGTTTTATCAAAAACTGAGATTAATGCTTTTTTTATTTTAATTTTATTAAGCAATTCTTTCTTTTTGCAAATTTTCTACTTTTGTTTTTTTATATTCAGGAACTATCTCTGACATTTTTTTATAGCAAAGATCTAACTCACCACTTTTTGCTAGCACGATTAATTCTTTTAAAAGTTGAGATAATTTTTTATTGTTTTCAATTTTTGGTTTAACAATAAAAATAGATTTATTCTTAGTTTTTTTAAATTTTTCATTTTTATAATGTAGTTCTTCTTGTATTTTTTCACCAGGTCGTAACCCAGTAAATTTAATTTTAATATCCTTATTAGGTCTTAATCCTACAAGTCTAATTAATTGTTCTGCTATTTCAGTAATTGCAATCGGTTGTCCCATTTCAAGAACATATATCGCACCCTTCTTATTCTTGCTTTCTAAAGTTGCAGATTGAATAACTAATTCAACTGCTTCTCTAACAGTCATAAAATATCTTTTCATTTTTGGATGTGTAACAGTCAGCGGACCTCCCTTTTGTAATTGTTCTTGGAATAAAGGAACTACTGATCCAGTTGAACCTAATACATTACCAAATCTTACAATTTTAAAATTTGTTTTTGAAGAATTAGCTAGACTTTGACAATATTTTTCACTAATTCTTTTTGTTACTCCCATTACACTAAATGGATTTACAGCTTTATCAGTTGAAATTAAAACCATTTCCGCGACATTATGTTTTATACAACTTTGAGCTATATTAACTGTACCGTGAACATTTGTTAATATTCCTTCTAAAGGATTTTTTTCTACTATTGGAACATGTTTTAATGCAGCGGCATGAAAAATTATTTCTGGTTTATTTTGATTAAAAATACTATCAATTCTTTTTGTATTTTTTATGTCAGCTAATAAAACATTAATTTTTATATTTTTGACTTTATCCTCAATTCCTTTTTCAATTTTATATAAAAGAAATTCAGAATTATCTAAAAGAATAATTTCTTTAGGCTGATAATTAATAATTTGATTAACTAATTCTGATCCAATTGTTCCCCCAGCCCCTGAAACTAAAACTTTTTTATTATAAATAAATTTTTTCATAGAGTTTCTATCTAATAGCGCTTGGGGTCTTGACAATAAGTCAAAAACATCTACAGGTTTTACTTTTAGTTTTTCATTATTTATATCGCTTTCTAAATCCGTAATTTTTGGGAGTCTTGCCAATGAGATTCCTGTTTTATCTGCAAAAGTTAAAAGATTTCTAATTATATTTCCTTCTATGTCATTACTTGCAATTATAATTTTTTGAGGTCTATTTTTTTTATTTTCTTTTTCAAGTTTTTCAACAATTTTTGATATTTCTGCTATAGAACCAAGTATTTCAATACCTCTAATAAATCTTCCGACTCTGTTTTTATTAATATCTACAATTCCCACAATTTTATGAATTGGATTGTTATTTCTACCCATTTCTCTGATAAATAATTCTGCTCTATCTGTAGCACCAATTAAAAGTACAGGAATTGAATTTTCATTATCTGAAATATTCTTTAAAAAGAATTTTTTGTCTTTATATAATCTATAAATTGCTCTTGATCCTGATAAGGACATTACTAGAACAAACCAATTAATAAATAAAACCGATCTTGGGAAACTTTCAAGTCTTGTTATAGCAAACATCATAATCAAAAAGACCGCAATTGTAATACTTGAAGCTTTTACAACATTAATTAGATCATTTATAGATGCATATCTCCATATACCTTTATACAGACCTGTTAACCTATAAACTGTAGCGCCAATAATTGTTATTAATATAGTTCCATATATCAATAAAGAATTTGGTATTGAGTTATATTCTGATCCTAATCTAAGAAAAATTGATAAATTGAAGCATATTGCCGTTACAAATATATCGTGTAAATAAACAAGATTGGCCTTATTTCTAAAAAAAGAAAACATGTAGTATATATATTAGGTACTCTTTTTATATTTTGAAGAGAAATAAATTATTAAAACCATGCTTTCTAAAAATGCTAAAAAAGTGACTAAAAAAGGATTTTTTACTGTATAGCAAGTAAATATTATTAATAGTTGCAAGATTGTAATATATAAAACAACTTTAGAGTGAGACATGCCTGATTGGACAGCTTTTTGATAATAATGTTCACGATGTGCTTCCCAAATCTTTTTTCCTTCAACAAATCTTATTATTAAAGTTAGAGTAGTATCTAATATATAATACATTGGCAAACTTAATACCCAGTGCCATGTATTTCCTTCAAGATATAGCCAATATAAAGATAAAATACATATAAAGCCTAGAACTATACTTCCAACATCGCCTAAAAATATTTTTGCAGGATTCCAATTCCAATATAAAAAAGCTGAACAAGTTGATATAATTAAAATTTCAAATATAGGAAAATATTCTGATTTATTTAAAAAATGTGCAAGAATTATACCTGTACAAATTGTTATGGCCATTAGAGGGCTAATTCCATCTATCCCATCCATAAAATTAAAAATATTAACGAACCAAGTAAATATTAGAATTAAGAAAAAAATATGAACAAATTGAATTTGATTATAAAAACCAAAAGAATATAAATATATAAAATAGATAGAAATGAAAAAAATTTGAAATAATAATCTAACTAAAACATTTATATTTTTTAAATCATCTTGCCAAGATATAAAAGCCAAACCCGCAATAGCAATAATTCCGGGAATTTTATCATATGGATCTAAAAGCAAAATAATTCCTATAATAGATAAAACTATTATCCAACCACCACCTTTAGGTATAGGCTTTATATGGCTACTTCGTTTATTTGGAATATCAAATATTTTTTTATACTCTAAAATTTTTTTTAGATATTTTGTTCCAATTAAAGTAAATAAAAAAATAAATATCGAAAAAATAAGTAATTTGTCCATATTAATATTTTTTTAACGACCATTTAATTATCGTGATTAACTCTTTTGTTTTACCTGTCAAATGTATAAGTTCATTTATTATCGGTTGATTATTAATATTTATATTTCTATTTGATACTATATCCAATTTTTCCAGAGAAGATGAAAATTTCCAACCACTACCATTTGAAAGTCTAAGAACAACATTTTTTCCATTATTGGTAATTAATGTTTTTACATTTGGATCTAAATAAAATCTTATATCAAAATTTAATTCCATTGGACAATAAATATTATCCTCTCCTCTAATATCTAAACCATCTTTATCTACATATATTAGTCTTTTGTGGATTGCATCGTATTGGTTTTTATACCCGTAATTTTCCATTTCGATAACATTAGCCCCATATCTTTCTACTCTTTTTACTTCTAATTTATCTGGCACCCTTGATAAATGTTCATTTGAAAGAATTTTGTATGCATTTGTATTATTAAGAGTCAATGTTGAGTGGGCAGCTGTTGTTCTATTCGTTTTTTCATCTAGACTTTCTAAAGAGTTAATTATAATTCTATTTTTTTTATAACTTAATTCAAAAGTTGTAGAACAAGAATGCGCTTTATATGTTGCAGCATAATTTTTAGGAACTCCACAATCAATTATTAAAGCCGTGTCTTTAGTATCAATTCTTTGAAAACCACTTTCTAATAATTCCCTTGGATTTTTTTTAGGTTTAGGAATTTCAGAAATTATATTTTTTATTTCTTTTTGATTAAGATTATTTGTTCCATTAAAATTTGCTAAAGAATTATCTTTGTGAAGAAAAAAAGAATAAGCAACGGACATTTTTTTAATAGTATTTTGTAAATCAAAAAATACATTTTTTTTAGTTGAATTTAATATTGTTCTTATATCTAAAAGATCCATTAAGAACTGTAAGTGTATTTTTGGATTTCTTTGAAAATGACATCCGTCATTTAAAATTTGTTTGGTTAACTCTGATTTCAAATTAAAAATTGCAATTTGATAATAATATTTTTTGTTAGGAATAGTTATACTTATATATATTAACGCTTTTATTATTCTTATTAGATCTGAATTTCTTTTTAAATTTGAAAAATTTTTTACTAAATGTTCGATTTGTTTCAAAATTGAATTAAACATCTCTTTTTTAAATTTTTCATCTGCAGAACTAAAAAAAAAGTTATAATTTTTTAGCCAGTTACAAATCCTTGTTGCAAGAATAAAATCATTCCAAGTTTTTGATTTCCACGAACTGTTTTTTTTGATCCAATATGAAGTTAATTTACGACCGTGAATTCTTAAGGTTTCCTTACTTATTTCTTGAAGATCATTTAAAAAATTAAAAGAATGAAAATAAAAAAAAAAAGGATTGTTTGTTTTCTTATTATCCGGAACCTTATTTTTTAAAAAATTTTTTATTTTTTCAATATCGCCTTCCCACAAATTAGGCATCACAACTTCTGTATAGTTTATTTTTTCATTAAAATTAAGCTTTCCATAGATTGGAGAATTATAAAAAATTTTTGAAATAAATGATTTTATTTTTTTTAATTTTTCAAAAAATCTTTGAAAATAAAAATTTCTTATTTTTATTGGAGCCATAATTTATTCTTTATTTATTTTTTTTTTAGATTTAGTATATTTTTTTTGTAAAATTTCTTTCCACCTTTAAAACAAGCTGTTCCTGCGACTAAAATATTTGCACCTGCTTCTAATATTTTTTTTGCATTATTAGAATTAATTCCTCCATCTACCTCAATATCTATGTTTAATTTTTCTTTCTTTATTTTTTCATCAATTTTTTTGATTTTTTTTATTTGGCTTTCAATAAATTTTTGACCACCAAAACCAGGATAAACACTCATAACAAGTATTAAATCTATTTTTTTTAAATAAGGAAAAATTTTATTTTCACCGATATTTGGATTTAATACTAAACCTACCTGTTTTTTAAATGATTTTATTGTTTTGATTGTTTTGTTAACATTTTTCACAGTCTCAGGATGAAATGAAATTATATCTGCTCCTGCTTCAATAAATGGTATCAGAAATTTATCTACCGGCTCTATCATTAAATGAACATCAAATTTCTTTTTAGTAAATTTTCTTAAAAATTTGACGGTATCAGGACCAAAAGTTAAATTTGGAACAAAATGACCATCCATTATATCAAAATGAATATAATCAGCTCCCGCTTTACTAATATCAACAATTTCTTTACCTAATATAGAAAAATTGCTTGCTAATATTGAAGGTGCTATTTTGATTTTTTTTTTCACAGAACTATATTATTCTACAATTAATATGAAAAAAAAAACAAAAAAAAAATTAGATAAAAATAGTAATAAAAAAAAAAAAATTAAAAAACTTAATCCCACAAGATATGGAGATTGGGAAATTAAGGGAAGATGTATAGATTTTTAATTATTTTTTGTTCAAACGAGATTTTACTAAATCATCTACAACTCCAGGATCGGCAAGCGTTGAAACATCACCTAGTTGATCGCTTTCATCAGCAGCAATCTTTCTAAGGATTCTTCTCATTATTTTTCCTGATCTAGTTTTAGGTAGACCAGGAGCCCATTGAATTAGATCAGGAGATGCGATAGGCCCAACTATTTTTCTTACTTCGTTTATTAAATTTTTTTTTAATTCATCTGATTCTTCAAAACCAGTTTTTAAAGTTACGTATGCATAAATACCCCATCCTTTAATATCATGTGGATATCCAACGACAGCAGCTTCTGCTACACTTTCATGCCCAACTAGAGCACTTTCTATTTCTGCAGTTCCTAGATTATGACCTGAAACAATAATTACATCATCTACTCTTCCAGTTATCCAATAGTATCCATCTTTGTCTCTTCTACATCCATCACCGGTAAAATATTTTCCATCAAAAGCTGAAAAATAAGTATCTTTAAATCTTTGATGATCTTTATAAACTGTTCTCATTTGTCCAGGCCAAGAAGCGGATAAACATAAATTTCCTTCACACTCTCCTTCTAATATTTTTCCTTCTTTATCTACAATTTCTGGTTTTATTCCAAAAAAAGGAAGAGTCGCTGATCCTGGTTTAAGATCTGTAACACCGGGAAGGGGTGTAATTAATATCCCACCAGTTTCTGTTTGCCACCAAGTATCCACAATTGGACATCTGCTTTTTCCAACATTTTCATAGTACCACATCCAGGCTTCTGGATTTATTGGTTCTCCAACTGTTCCAAGAATTCTTAAGGAATCTCTGCTAGTATTTTTTAGAGGTTCTTCCCCTTCTTTCATTAATGCTCTTATAGCTGTAGGTGCTGTGTAAAAAATATTAACTTTATGTTTATCAACAACTTGCCAAAATCTAGATGTATCTGGAAAATTTGGGACACCTTCAAACATAAGAGTTGTTGAGCCATTTGCTAATGGCCCATAAATAATATAACTATGACCTGTTACCCATCCAACATCTGCTGTGCACCAATAAACATCATCTTCTTTTATATCAAAAATATATTCATGAGTGAAAGAAGTGTAAACAATATACCCTCCTGTTGTATGAAGAACTCCCTTTGGTTTTCCTGTAGAGCCAGAAGTATATAAAATAAATAAAGGATCTTCTGAATTCATAGTCTCAGGTGGGGATATTTCTGACTCATCTTTCATGAGTTCGTGATACCAAAAATCTTTTCCTTCATTCCAAGATATTTTTTCATTTGTTTTTTTTACTACTATCATTTTTTTTAAACAGGATGTTTTTTCAGCTGCCGCATCAGCATTTTCTTTAAGAGGTATTTTTTTCCCCCCTCTAACCCCAAAATCTGCGGTTATAATTAAGTTAGAATCACAATCTTTTATTCTATCAGCAAGAGAATCAGCTGAAAATCCTCCGAATACTACAGAATGGATAGCGCCGATTCTTGCGCATGCAAGCATTGCAACAGCAGCTTCTGGAATCATTGGCATATATATTGTAATAACATCTCCTTTACTTGCACCCACGCTTTTTAATGCATTAGAAAATTTGCAAACTTCAATGTATAATTCTTTATAAGTAATTTTTTTGGAATCATTTGGATCATCTCCTTCCCAAATAATTGCAACTTTATCACCTCTTTTTTGAAGATGTCTATCAAGACAATTATAACAGGCATTTAATTCTCCTTTTAAATACCATTTTATTGAAACTTTATTTTGGTAATTTACTTCTTTAACTTTTTCATATTTTTTCTTCCAAGATATTCTTTCTGCTATTTTATCCCAAAAATCGTCATTATTTTGTATAGATTGTTTATATAATTCTTGATATTTTTTTTTGTTTAATTTTGTATTTTTTAAATGTGATGCAAAGTTATCAGCTTTTAAAATTTTATTCATTAATTATGACTCTCCAGATTTAGATATTATTTTCCATGATTTTTGATCAACGGGCATTACGGATAAGCGTGATTGTTTAACTAATGCCAAATTAGACAGACTAGGATTTGATTTAATTTCCTTTAAAGTGACAGGTTTTTTTAATTTTTTTTTTGTTTTAACATCTACTAGAACAAATTTACCTGAAGAGTCTGTTTCATCCGGATAATGCTCTTTTGTTACTTCAACAACCCCAACAATTTGCCTTTCATCAACAGAATGATAGAAAAAACATTGGTCACCTTTTTTCATTTGTTTCATATAGTTTCTTGCTTGGAAATTTCTTACCCTTTTCCAAAAACATCCTTTAGGGCCTTTTTTTTCTATAGCCGCCCACATTCCTTTGCTAGGTTCAGATTTTATAAGCCAATATGCCATTTTAAAAAAAACTAAAATTTAAAATTAATTATATATTAAATATGCCAATTAGGTAAAGGTTGAAAATCAAAATTATTTTTTTTATTTTTTTTAAATTTTTCAACAGCAACCCAAGCAATCATAGCTGCATTATCAGTGCATAGACTTTTTTCTGGCACATATAAATTAGAATTATTTATAATTGTGAACTTTTCTAAATTTTTTCTTATGAAATTATTAGATGCAACTCCTCCTACTACTACAAAATTTTTTTTTTTATTAGGATATTTTTTTTCAAATATTTGTAATCCTAATTCGCATTTTTTTTTTATTATATTTAAAACTGTATATTGAAAACTACAACACACGTCTGATTTGAATTTATCAGTTTTTTTTTTTTTTGAATTTATAATTTTTAGGACACTTGTTTTTAATCCTGAGAATGAAAAGTTACAATCATTAGAACGAATTAAAGGTTGTGCTAACTCGATAGAGGGACTTCCTTTTTTTGCTAATTTTTCTATTTGTGGCCCACCCGGAAAACCAATATCAAGTAATTTTGCTGTTTTATCAAAGGCTTCTCCAAGAGCATCATCAAGAGTCATTCCAAGTATTTCATATTTTCCTACTTTATGTGCAATAACCAGCATTGTATGACCACCAGTTACTAAAAGAGCTAGATATGGAAATGATAAATTATATTCTATTCTTGGAGATAATATATGACCCTCAAGATGATTTATAGGTATATAAGGTTTATCAATTGATAATGAAATACTTTTTGCAATTGTAGTTCCAATTAATAATCCTCCGTGCAGACCTGGTCCTCCTGTTGCAGCAATAACATCTATATCCTTAAATTTTTTTTTTGCTTTTTTTAAAGCTCTTAAAATTATTTTATCAATAAGTTTTACATGTTCCCTGAAGGCAATTTCTGGCACCACACCACCATAATCTTTATGTTCTTTAAATTGAGAATATAAAATATTTGATAATATTTTTTTTTTTTTCGATTCTATAATAGAAGCTGCAGTTTCATCACAGCTTGTTTCAATACCAAGAACTATCATAATAAAAAAACATTAGTTATAATTAAAATCTATTTAATTTTCATTAATTTATATAAATTAGATGCTTAATACAATTACAGAATTAAAAATTGGAACTAGGTCAAGCAAACTGGCTCTAAAACAAGCCAAATTAGTTTTAAAAAGTCTTGAAGATTTACCCGAAATAAAAAAAAAATTTTCTTTTAAAATCATTAAAGTTAAAACTAAAGGAGATATTGATAAGACAAAAATTTTAAATTCTGGCTATAAAGGTTTTTTTACAAAAAAAATTGATGATTTATTATTAAAAAAAAAAATTGATTTAGCAGTACATTCTGCAAAAGATATTCCTTCAAAAATTGACAATAAAATTTCTATAACCGCTTTTTTAAAAAGGGAAGATCCAAGAGATATTTTACTTAGTAAAAAAAATTATACTTTTAATACTCTCCCTCAAAATTTAACTATTGGGACATCTTCTATTAGAAGACAAAATCAAATAAACAACATAAGACCCGATCTTAAAATAAAACATATGCGAGGAAACATCGAAACAAGGAT
>JAKUPP010000013.1 GCA_022450705.1 Alphaproteobacteria bacterium
CGAAACTACCTTCATAAAATTTTATTCTTTTATCTTTTGTTTTTATATTTGCAATTTTTAACATTCCTTTAGCAGGATCTATTCCATAAAATTTTATATTTTTTTTTTTATTTTTTTTTGTTATTAACTCAAAGGCATATCCTGTCCCACAACCAATATCAGCTACAATATTATCTTTATTAGTTATTTTAATTTTTTTAATAAATTTTTTCGTGGCTTCCCCATATAAAAAATTCTTATTAGTATCGTTATCATATATAGCTGAATTTTTTGTCGAATAGTTTTCAATGACAATTTGTTTATTAATTATTCTTTTATCCATATTAAAAATATTTGGCGGATGGGGTGGGATTCGAACCCACGAAGGGCAAAACCCTTGCTGGTTTTCAAGACCAGTCCTTTCAACCGCTCAGGCACCCATCCTTAATTTACTTATAGAATAAAATAAATGGAAAATTATACTATTATTAAATTAAATAAAAAAAACAAAATATGGGATTAAAATTTTATTTTACAATTTTATTATTTGTAATAATAACTAATAATTTATCAGCCAAAACAGAAGAGTTCTCAATTTGGATAGATAATTTTAAGATTAGAGCTGAGAAAAGTGGTATTTCAAAAACTACAATTGACGAAACTTTAAATAGAGTAAAACTTATACCAAGGATTATAGAGCTTGATAGAAACCAACCAGAATTTACACTTACATTAAGTCAGTATTTAAGAAACGTTGTATCTAAGAAAAGAATTAAAAAAGGAATTAGTAAAATAAGAGAAAATTGGGAATTATTAGAAACAATATCTAATAAATACAATGTGCAACCAAGATTTATCGTAGCATTATGGGGAATTGAAACAGATTTTGGAAGAGTTACAGGTGGATTTCCTGTAATTGATGCACTTGTAACACTTTCTTATGATGGACGAAGAAGTAAATATTTTTCAAAAGAACTTATTAATGCGTTAAAAATAATTGATCAAGGTCATATATCATATGATCAAATGGTTGGATCTTGGGCAGGAGCAATGGGACAAACTCAGTTTATGCCATCAAGTTTCTTAAACTTTGCACAAGATTATGATAATGATGGTAGAAAAGATATTTGGGGAACCAAAGAGGATGCCCTCGCATCTGCAGCTAATTATTTGTCTAAATTAAAATGGAATAATAATGAAACATGGGGGAGAGAAGTTATTGTTAATGATAATTTTAATTTAATTGATGATGAGCTAACACTACAAAATAAAAAAACAATTATAGAATGGCAAAGCCTAGGTGTAAGAAGGATGGACGGTAGAGATTTGCCAAAGAAAAATTTGGAAGGTTATTTAATTAAGATAAAAGATACAAATAAAGAAAGATATTTTCTAGTTTATCAGAATTTTAAAAGAATATTAAAATGGAATACCTCTAATTATTTTGCAATTTCAGTCGGAATTTTATCCGATTCAATCAACATTAACTAAATGCTAAATTTTTTTTTATTTTTTGTAGCTATTTATTTTATTTTATTTAGTTACCCAACTGTAGCAAAAGATACAGAACCAACCATTAAATACGAGGTAGGGAAACCTTATAAAATAAAAGGAAAATGGTACTATCCAAGTAATAATTTTGATTATAAAGAAATTGGAATTGTGTCTGTTAATTTAGAAAAAAGGGATAAAAAAACACAAAATGGAGAAATTTTTTCAAACAAAGAAATACTTGCTAAACATAAGACTCTGGCTCTTCCTACAATTGTGCGCGTAACAAATTTAGTTAATGGCTACTCGATAAATATAAGAATTAATGATAGAGGCCCTAGAAATAATTTTAGAATTTTAGAATTATCTAAAAGAGCTGCAAAATATTTAAAAATTAAAGATAGAGGATTAGTTGAAATTAAAATTGTAGAAGATCTAACATTACAAGAACAAAATTTATTAAATAATAAATACAGTGATGTAAATTTAGAAAAAGATATTGCTTTAGGTAAAGAAGTTGTTAAGACAGAGAATCTTTTGAATAAGAATGAACAAGAATCTAAAAAAAAAGATAAGGTTGTTTCTAAAGATTCAAAAATAAAAAAAAAACTGAAAATAAATTTAAAAAAAACAAGAGTTTCTCCTTATTACTTAAAAATTAATATAACAAAGTTTAAAAACTTTGAAGATGCTTCGAATTTAAAGAAAAAGCTAAAACCAATTAATAATAAAATTCTTATTAGTTTAGGTTTACTAAATGGACAAAAGTATTATAAAGTAACAACTGTGCCAATTAAAACTTTAGATGAAGCTGAGAAAATTCTTCGTATTATTCAGAAAAAAGGTTTTAATAATGCAAAATTATTTATAGAAAGGAAAAAAAGATGATTTCTCTTCTTAAAAGATTTTTTTTGTTTGTTGCAATCTATTTCTTATTAATTATAAAAATTTATGCAATTGATACCAAGGCCGAGTCTGCAGTCGTTCTAGATGTAAATTCAAACACCATTCTTTTTGAGAAAAATCCTGAAATAAAACAAGGACCAGCATCTATGAGTAAATTGATGTTAGTTTATATGGTTTTTGAAAGACTTCAAAATAACACTTTAAGTTTGGATCAAGAATTTTTAGTAAGTAAAAAAGCTTGGAAGTATGGTGGTTCAAAAATGTTTGTAAAAGCTGGCGATATGGTTTCAGTAAACGACTTGTTAAAAGGAATAATAGTACAATCAGGAAATGATGCGTGTATTGTTTTAGCAGAAGGATTATCAGGATCTGAAGAGAATATGGTCGAAGAAATGAACGATAAAGGTATTGAAATAGGATTAACAGGAAGTAATTTTACAAATACGACTGGCTGGCCGCATCAAGATCATTACATGACTTTAAGGGATATAGCTCATTTATCAAGATTAATAATAAATAAATTTCCTGAATATTATTATATGTTTGCAATAAATGAGTTTACTTATAATGATATACGTCAATTTAATAGGAATAAATTAATATCAATAGATGGTTATGACGGATTAAAAACTGGGAGAACTACACAATCAGGATTTGGCATTGCAGCGTCATCAAAAAAAAATGATAGAAGAATTATTTCAGTTGTTAACGGTCTGAATAGCGATAAAGAACGAATTAATGAAACAAAAAAACTCGTAAATTGGAGTTTTAGAGAGTTTATAACTTTAGATTTATATGAAGCTGGAGATACTATTCAATCAGCAAAAGTTTGGCTTGGAAAGGAACCATTTGTTCCTTTAGTTTTGAATGATGATTTGGTTATAACTATTAAAAAAAAAAATATAGACAAATATAAAATAAAATTAATTTATGAAACACCTATAATATCGCCAATTAAAAAAGGCGATAAAGTTGCAGAATTACATTTAATAGAAGGTGATAGTACTAAAATTAAAGACATATATGCTGGCAAAAATATTGATAAAATAAGTAGATTTTATAGAAGTTTTTCCATAGTAAATTATTTATTATTTGGAGTTAGTAATAAAAACTAAATAATGTTTAAAGGAAAGTTTATTACTATAGAAGGATGTGAAGGAACTGGTAAGTCAACACAAATTAAACTTTTAGAAAAAAAATTAAAAAAAAAAAATTAAAGTTAAATCAACAAGAGAACCCGGAGGTTCTTTAGGTGCTGAACAAATTAGAAAACTAATTTTTAATAAAAAAGAAGACTGGTCTCCACTAACCGAAGCTTTATTACATATAAGCGCTAGGAACGATCATTTAGAGAAAATAGTTAAACCAAATTTAAAAAAAGGTATATGGGTTATTTGTGATAGGTTTCGAGATTCAACGACAGCATATCAAGGGTTTGGCAATAATTTAAAATTAAATATTCTTGAGATAATGCAAGATTCAATTTTTAATAAGTTCCATGCAGACTTGACAATAGTTTTGAATATGGATCTAAAAAAGTGTTTAAGTAGAGCAAAAAAAAGAAAATTTGGAATACAAAAGTATGAAAGAATGAATATTAATTTTCATAAAAAAGTACAAAAAGGTTTTCTAACAATTGCAAAAAAAAATAAAAAAAGATGCTTCGTTATAAATGCAGATCAGAATCAATTAGAAATTAATAACGAAATTTTAAAGGTAATAAATAAAAAGTTTAAAAAAAAATTTTAGTTATGAGTAAAGAATTAAAAATTAATCTTGAACATCCTAGATTTAACGATGAATTTTTTGGTTTTAAGAAAATAGAAGAATATTTTTTAGAAATTTTAAGAAAAAAAAGAATATCTAATGCATATTTATTTCACGGGATTAAAGGAATTGGAAAATCCACTTTTGCATATAGATTAGCAAGGTGTATTTTAGGTAAAAATGATCTAGAAAATACAAAATCTCTTTATATTCCAAAGGAAGATAAAGTTTTTAAAAATGTTATGAATTTAACACATCCTGATTTAAACATTATCGAATCTGATATTGAAAACAAAAAAATAAATATAGAAAAACTTAAGTTAATTAATAAAAAAACTTTTTCAACAAGCTTAGAATCAAATTACAAAATAATAATTATAGATTCTCTTGATGATTTTACTTCAAAAAAATCCTTTAGTTCTTTATTAAAATTACTTGAAGATTGCCCTAATAATTGCATTTTTTTTTTAATTTCACATTCTTTATACAATGTTCCAGCCACTATTAAATCAAGATGTCAGAAAATATATTTTAATCCAATACCAGACTCCACCTTAAGAAAATGGTTTGAAAAGTCTCAGTTAATAAATAATAAAAATTTAGACGTTCTAATTAATTTATCAAATGGAAGTTTAGGAAAGGCAATAGAATTAATAAATAATGAAGAATGTTTTAATGTTTATTCAAGAGCAAAAGATATTATTACAAATTTTAAAAAAATATCTAAGAAGGAGATTGATGATTTTTTTTCATTATTTAACAATAATTTTTTATTAGAGGATTTTTTGTTAATAATACAAATAAACATAATTCAAAATATTAAAAAATTAATATCAAAAAAAGATATAAGTAAATTATTAATTAATGTTTATATTTCTATATTTTTTGAAATAAATAAAAGAATAAAAAATTTAAGTTCATTTAATTTAGATAAAACACAAACTTTAAATAGCATTAAATACATTTTTATTAAACACTCGGAAAATCTAAGCAAATTATAAAATGAATAATAATTCATTCTTTGTTACTACACCTATATATTATGTCAATGATTCACCTCATATAGGTCATGCCTATACTAGTATTGCTTGCGATGTGATTGCTAGATTTAATCGTTTGAATGGTAAAAAAACAATGTTTTTAACAGGAACTGATGAGCATGGGTTGAAAATAGAGCAGGCAGCAAAAAAAAAGAACATGGATACAAAAAAATTTGTTGATCAAATGAGTTTAGATTTTAAAAAATTAACAAAAATATTGAATCTTAGTAATGATTTTTTTGTAAGAACTACAGAAACTTATCATAAAAAAGCTTCACAACATATTTGGAAAATACTAAAAAAAAATAATGAAATATATTTAGATAAATATAAAGGATGGTATTCAATTAGTGATGAAGCTTATTTTAATGACGATGAGATTACTACTGACGAAAAAACTAAAAAAAAAATAGCTCCATCAGGGAATGAGGTTCAATGGGTAGAAGAGGAAAGTTATTTTTTTAAGTTATCAAAATGGCAAGATAAATTATTAGATTTTTATAAAAAAAATCCAAATTTTATTGGTCCGGATTCAAGGAGAAATGAAGTCATAAGTTTTGTAAAAAACGGTTTGAATGATTTATCAATATCTAGAACAACTTTTTCATGGGGAGTCGAAGTTCCAGATGATAAAAAACATGTCATGTATGTTTGGTTAGATGCTTTAATAAATTATCTATCTGCAATTGGATATCCAGATAAAAAATATAAGAAATTTTGGCCTGCAGATGTACATATTGTTGGTAAAGATATTATTAGATTTCATGCAATATATTGGCCTGCATTTTTATTAGCAGCTGGAATTGAACCACCAAAAAGAATATTTGCTCACGGATGGTGGACGAATGAAGGAAAAAAAATATCAAAATCTTTAGGTAATGTTATAGATCCAAATGAAATTATTAAAGAATATGGGCTAGATACATTACGTTTTTTTTTATTAAGAGAAGTGCCTTTTGGTAATGATGGAGATTTTTCAAAAAATTCTTTGCAAAGAAGAATAAATAATGATTTAGCTAATGATTTAGGAAATTTAGTTCAAAGAGTTTTAACAATAGTAGATAAGAATTTGGACGGTAAATTAAATAAAATTAAAAAAATTAGGAAGAATGATAAAAAAATTTACGATTATCCTAAAGAAATTTTAAAAAAGATTGAAATAAATTATGAAAAACAAGAATTTCATAAGGTAATTGAAACCATTTGGAAATTAATTTCTGAAGCTAATAAATATGTTGATGAAAATGCACCTTGGCAATTACTGAAAGATGATAAAGAAAGAGCAGGGGATGTTTTAAACATCCTGGTTCTTATAATTGCAAAAATAGCTATTTTTTTGGCTCCTATCATGCCAAATATATCTGAAAATATTTTAAATAAAATAGGACTGAGTATTAAGAAACTATCTATGAAAGACATATCTGGTGATAACTTTTTAAATATAGATTATAAGATAGAAAAACCTGAAATAATTTTTCAAAAGATTGAGTAATGAATAAAATTATTGATAGTCATTGCCATTTAAATTTTCCAGAATTTAAAGGAAAACTAGATGAAATTGTAAAGAGGGCATTAGAAAAGGGTGTTTGTAGAATGTTAACAATATCAACAAAATTGAATGAAATCAATGAATTAGAGTCTATTTCTAAATCATATTCTGAGGTATATAATTCAGTAGGAGTACATCCTCATGAATGTAAAAATTACAAAGATTTGTCTTTAAAGGATTTAATAAAACATACAAAAAATAGTAAATGTATTGGTATAGGTGAATCTGGTCTGGATTTTTACTATGAAAATAGTCCTAAAGAGCTTCAAATTAAGTTATTCAAAATTCATATTGAGGCTGCTAGAGAAACTAATTTACCATTAATAGTACATACGCGTAAAGCAGATATTCAGACAATTCAAATACTTAGTGATGAGATGAAAAGGGGTGCTTTTCCAGGTTTAATACATTGTTTTAGTACTAGTAAAGAGCTAGCAGAAAAAGCTATAAATTTGGGCTTTTATATTTCTTTATCAGGGATAATTACATTTAACAAGTCAAATGAATTACGAAACATTGTTAAAGATCTACCTTTGGAGAAATTGCTAGTTGAAACAGATGCGCCTTATCTAGCTCCTGAACCATATAGAGGGAAATGCAACGAACCTAGTTATGTTATACATACTGCTAAGATACTTGCTGACTTAAAGAATGTTAAACTTGATATAATTGCTGATCAAACTACTCAAAATTTTAATAGGTTATTTAACTTATAATATGATTTATATATATATAGTTTCCCATAATATACGTTATGCGACAATTATATAAGAACTATAGAAGGAAAACATAGAGAAATGGATGGCAAAAAGAACTCATACACAGTTATTATATCAGTAATTGTTGCAATATTTTTAATAGAGATTTCATTAAGAATAATAGGGTTTAACAAATATCAGTTTAAAGGATACCCACCCTACTATTTAACAAAAGTTGGTAAATACGATAATTTTGATATTAAAGAAAATATAACAGAGACAGAATTTATATTTAATGATTCAACGCCTCATAAAGTTTGGGGCAATGAAGTTGGTTGCTTTGATGAAAGTGTTAAAAATATAAGCAATAATTATATATTAATTGCTGGCGATAGTAATTCTTGGGGTTACGTACCATATGATAAAAATTGGTCGTATTTACTTGAAAAAAAAATAAATAGAAAAGTATTAAATTGCAGCGTTCCTGCGTATTCGACAATACAAGAATTATATAAAACAAAGAAAATTCTTGGAAAACTAGAAGGTAACGAAAAAGACTATGCAAGCACTAATTCTAATAAAAATTTGTATAACCCTAGTTTGATAATTTTACAATATACTTTTAATAATGATTTTTTAGGGGATTATTTATTTCCACAATATAAACTTCAAAACAATATTCTCACAACCAATAAAACATTAGATAATATTTTTAAAGGAACAATAAGGTATAAGGAAGAAAATAAATTCTGGGATAGATTGAAGTATGATTTAAATCAGAAACTTTATACTTTTAGAGTTTTACATAGAGGACATTATTTTTTAAGAGAAAAAATAAAAAATTTTAATAAAAAAGAAAAAAAAATATCTAAAACTTCAACCTCTCCTCGCTTTGTTTTAACTTCTTTTGATTTATCTTATTTAAATTTTGAAAAATTTCCTTGGGCAAAAAAAGCATGGAAAGATCATTTAAAAAATATTTTAGAGTTTAAAAAAATATCAGATGATGTTGGTGCAGAACTTTTATTTGTATTTTGGGGTGATCTTCCGGATTATAGTCGTAATCATTTTAAACAAGCTTTAGATATGCAAAAACAATTTAAAAAAAAAGATCATCTTATTAATATAAATAATGATGAATTGTTATTTAAATTTTTAGAAGAAAATAATATAAATTATTTAAATTTGTCTAAACTTGCCTGGGATCTCGTTGGATATAAATCTCTTACTGATGATGGTGAAAGATTAAGAGATGTATTAATTTGGAGAAATGATAACCACCCAAACATTGAAGGAAATAAATTTATGTCTGAAAAAATATATAATAAACTATTAGATGATAATATTATAGATATAGGAGTTGATAAATGATTATTTTAATTACTGGTGCTACATCAGGATTTGGAAAGTCTTGTGCAGAATTTTTCTCCAAAAAAGGATATAAAACAATACTAATTGGTAGGAGAAAAGAAAGATTATTAAAGTTATCAAAAAAATTAGGTGTAAAAAAAAACCTCCCTATTCAACTTGATGTCAGAAATAAAATTAAAGTTTATAGAGAAATTGAAAACTTGCCCAACGATTTTAAAAAAATATCTGTTTTAATTAATAACGCAGGCCTTGCATGGGGCTTTGAAACTGCACAAGACGTAGACATAGAAAAATGGGAAACAATGATTGATACTAATTGCAAAGGGTTAGTTTATATGACAAAAGCAGTATTACCTGGTTTAATAGAAAGAAATAAAGGTCATATCGTAAATATAGGATCAGTGGCTGGCAATTATCCATATGGCGGCGGCAATGTTTATGGTGGAACAAAAGCTTTTGTTAAACAATTCTCTCTTGGGTTAAAATCAGATTTATTAGGCACCAAAGTTAAGATAACAAACATTGAGCCTGGTATGGCAGATACAGAATTTTCTCTTGTTAGATTCTCTGGTAATAAAAAAAAAGCCAAAGATGTTTATAAAAATATGACTCCTTTAACGGGAAATGATGTTGCTGAAACAATATTTTGGGCTGTTAATAGGCCTTCGCATGTTAATATTAACAGAATTGAATTAATGCCTCTACAACAAGGTTTTAATTTTTTTGCTGTCAGTAGAAGTGGCAAAATTAAATAAAAAAAACTTTTTATTTTTTTTAATTCTTCTACTAATTAAATTTAATAATTCCTCTTTTCCCTCTTTTAATTTTGAAGAAAATAAAATTGTATTCTTATTTCTTTTAGAAACATTGGTAAAATAAATTAAATTTTCTTTATTGAGTAAATCGGATTTATTCCATATCTCTATTATTTTAGTTTGGTCAAATTTATCACCAAGAATTGTTGCTAATATTTTCTCAACTGTTTTTTTTTGTGTTTCCCATTCAGGGTTAGAAATATCAATTACATGTAATAAATAATCAGAAAAATGAATCTCATCCAAAGTGGTTTTAAATGAAACAACAAGTTCAGTAGGAAGATTTGTAATAAATCCAACTGTATCAGATAAAATAATATGATTTTTGTATGATAATGAACATTTTCTCATTGTTGTATCAAGCGTGGCGAACAATTGATTTTTTGCATAAACATTTTCTTTTGTTAAATAATTAAAAATTGAAGATTTGCCTGCGTTGGTATAACCAACCAATGAAATAAATGGTTTTAAACTTTTATTTCTATTTCTTCTTTGTATTAATTTATTAGATTCAATTTTTTTAAGTTCGTTCTTTATTTTACTTATACGTTTATTAATTTGCCTTTTATCGCTTTCTATTTGTCTTTCCCCGGGTCCACCCATAAAACCATACCCTCCTCTTTGTCTTTCTAAGTGAGTCCAGGATCTTACTAATCTTGATTTTTGATAAGACAACGTTGCAAGATCAACTTGTAATTTTCCATGTTTAGTTACAGCTCTTTCACCAAAAATCTCTAAAATTAAACCAGTTCTATCCAATACTTTACAATGAAGAGATAATTCGAGGTTTCTTTGTTGTATTGGTGATATTTGAGAATTTATTAATAATAAGTTAGAAGAATATTCTTTTAAATAAATTTTAAAATTTTGAACCTGACCTTTCCCAAAAAAAAGCGCAGGAGTAATTTTTCTTATTATTATATTTTTCTGATATTTAACAATCAAATTTATATTTTGTGCCAAATTTGATATTTCTTCTTCATTGTATTTAGTATTTTTTTTTCTTTCAAATACTTGTATCGGATTAATTATAATGCAGTTTTGATTTAAATTGTTATCTTTACTTATCTTATTTAGGTGTGGAACTTTATTCATAAATAATAAAAAAAAATTCTATATATATAATTCCAAAGTTTCTATTTTTTTTAATATTAAATCAGGTTTTTGTTTTAAATCATTTATTTTAAAAATTTTATTTTGTATAAAGACTGAAAAACATTTGTTTTTTTTTGCAAATTCAACATCCAGGTCATTATCTCCTACATACCATATTTTTTTATTAAATTTTAAAGACATTTTTTTTAATGCCAATAAGAATGGAAATTTTGAAGGCTTATCCTTTTTTGCTTCATTTGCACCAACTATGACATGAAAATATTTTTTCCATCCAAGCTTATTGATTTCTTTACGTAATAAATCGCTATCTTTATTACTAATAACACAACATGGAATTTTTTTTTTATTATTTATTTTTAATAATTTTTCAACTTAAGTTAACGGTTTAATTTTTTGTAAGTGTATTTTTTTAAAAGTTTTATAAAAAATTTTTCTTGCTTTTCTCCAGTCTTCTTTAAAAAGATTAGGAAATGTTTCTCTTAAGGAATATTTTGCGTTTTTTAACGTTTCTTCTTTGCTCTTTTTTTTTAAACCCAATTTTTTTAATGTTTCATTATATGAAATAAATATCGGGTCCCAATTATTAACTAGAGTATTATCCCAATCAAAAAGAATTGCATCTGGTGAAGATTTAACAGTTGATTTAATCAAGCTATTTTTAATTCCCTAGATAACAAAGTTTTATTTTTAGAAATATAATTATTATATAAATTTATAATTTTTTTTGTTATGTCTCCTGGTTTTCCTTTAGATATATTGTAATTATCAATTTTTACTACTGGTAAAACTGATAAGGTTGAACTTGTTAAAAATGCTTCTTTAGCATTTTTTGCTTCTATTAGATTAAAAGGTTTTTCTTTTATATTAAAACCATTCTTTTTCAGAATTTTTATAATTGTATCTCTTGTTACACCTTTTAAAATTTTATTATTTGCAGGATGAGTTACTATTGTATTTGAATTCTTAATTATCCATGCATTTGAAGCTGATCCTTCGGTAATATTTCCATCATCAATTAACCATGATTCAAAAGCATTTTTTTCTACTGCTAATTGTTTTGATAAAACATTAGGTAATAACGAAGTTGTTTTTATATCTCTTCTTAACCATCTAATATCTGGGATTGTTATAATTTTTACACCTTTTTCATATATCTTTTTATTAATTTTTAAATGTTTTGTAAAAATTATTGTTGTTGGACTATACTTATTTGGAAACTCGTGTTTTCTTTCTGCCACCCCTCTTGTAATTTGAATGTATATGTACCCATTAAATATTTTATTTAATTTTATTAATTTGTTTATTATTTCTTCATATTTCTTTTTGTTTAATTTATATTTAATTTTTACTTTTCTGAGTGATACTTTCAATCTATTCAAATGTTGATCTAAATCGATAATTTTTTTATTTGATACATTGATTAACTCGTAAACTGAATCAGCAAATAAAAATCCTCTATCATCGACACTAATTTTGGCTTTATTATGATCTATAAATTTATTATTTATGTAGGTTGTATTTTTCATTTAATAAAATCTAAATCTAACTGATAATAAATTTTCAACTTTTTTAATCATTTTTGATAATGAAAAAAGTATTATCCTATCACCATCATTTATTTCTAGATTAGGATTTGTAATATGAACTTCGTTATCATTTTTTATAACAGCTCCTATTTTAATTCCTGTTGGAAGCTTTAAGTCACTAATTTTTTTATTAACTAAAGAAGAAGCTTCAACTGCATCAGCTTCAATCACCTCACCTTCTCCTTCTCTTAATGAATAAACTTGCTTAATATTACCTTTTCTAATGTAACTTAAAATTCTGGAAACAGTAATTGCTTGCGGACTTAAAACGTCATCTATACCAAGTGGTTCAAGTATAGATCTATAAGTTGTATCATTAGCTAATGAAATAGCTTTCTTACATCCTTGTTTTTTTGCCAATAATGATGTTAAAATATTTACTTCATCTTGATTAGTGACTGAAATAATAGTTTCCGTATCAGATATTTTTGCTTCTTGCAATATCTCAAGATCTAAACTACTACCATTTAAAACTAATGTGTCATTTAATTCAGCGCTTATGTTTTCAGCTCGTTCTTTATTTAATTCAATTAATTTTGTATTAGCACCAAATTTACTTTCCTCTAATCTTTTTGCTAATGATACTCCAATATTTCCACCTCCAACAATTACAACGCTGTTTGCCTTTGTTTCTTCATGACCAAAGAAGTCCATAACTTTATGTAAATTATTTGTATCAGCTATTATGTATACCGAGTCACCCAATTTTATTTTTTCATTTTCATCTGGGATAATAATTTTTTCTTTTCTAAAGATTGATAAAAAGTTCATTTTTAATTCATCTAGATCATCTTGAATTTTTGATATTTGTTTATTCAAATGAGGGTAATTATTTTCTACTTTTATACCTAATAAAACTACTTTTTTATCACTAAAAGGAATTATTTCGAAGGCACCAGGTGCAATTAATCTTCTCCTAATTGCTTCTGCTACTTCTGTTTCAGGAGATATTATAAGATCAACAGATATCTGATTTTTTGAAAAAAGAGACTCATAATCTGGATCTAAATAATGTTGATCTCTAATCCTCGCAACTTTTAAAGGTATGTTAAATTGTGAGTTTGCTACTTCGCATGCTATCATATTAACTTCATCTGATTGTGTGACTGCAATTAACATTTCAGCATTCTTTGCTCCTGCTTTGTCCAAAATTGTTGGCTGAGAACCGAAACCTACATATGTATTTACATCAAGATGTTCCTTGATTTCTTTTAAATTTTCTTCTGATTGATCAATTATAGTAATATCATTATCTTCTTTTAATAAATGCTGAGCTAATGTTTTACCAACTTCACCAGCACCACAAATTATTACTTTCATTTTTTTATACCTATTTCTTTAATTTTTCTATGTAAAGCGGATCTTTCCATACCTATAAAATTTGCAGTTTTAGATATATTTCCACCAAATCTACTTACTTGGTTAAGTAAATACTCTCTTTCAAAATGTTTTCTAGCATCTTTTATTGGCAAATTCATAATAGATTTTTTATCTTTATTAGAAGACTTGTCATTATTATCTCCATTTACTAAATCATTTGGAAGCATACTTGTTGTTATGACATCAATTTTCTTATTTGATGATTTTATAAATATATCTAACCACTCAATAAAATTCTTAATTTGAGTAATATTTCCAGGCCAATCAATAGTTTGTAATAATGGATAAACATCATCTGATAGTTTTATTTTATTTACATTATTTTTTTCTTTTTTATTAATAAAATAATCAATTAATAACGGAATGTCCTCTCTCCTTTTTTTTATTGGAGGAATTTGTAAAGTAGCAACGTTCAATCTGTATAATAAATCTTTACGTAATCTTTTTTTTTCAATTTCTAGATTTATATCCTTACTTGTTGAAGATATAAATCTAATATTTGTATTAAAACTATCTTTTCCAGTACTAGAAGAATTAATAGAATAAGATTCTTTTTGTAGAAAATTCGTGATCTTGCCCTGTATATGATGGTCTAAGTCACAAATTTCTTTTAAATAAATAGTTCCTTGAGCTGCTTTTTGTATGTAACCTAAATTTTTATTTGTATCAGTAAATTCACCAAAAAAAGATTTATCAAAGTTTTTATCATTTAACAATGCGCAGTTTATTGATATAAAAGGTTTAGAAGACCGTGCTGATAAATTATGAATTTGTTTAGCAATATGGTTTTTACCTGTTCCAGAATCTCCAGTAATTAAAACACGAGCGTTTGATGCAGAAATTTGTTTAATTTTCTTTTTTAAATTATTTATTAGAACTGTATTGCCAATTATTTCCTCACTGTCATCTAAATTTTCTTTGTATATTTCATATTTATTTTTTAAAAAAGCATTTTCTATAGCTTTGTCAATAATCAAAAATAATTGCTCAGATTTAAATGGTTTTTCGATAAAATAAAAAGCACCTTGTTTAATTGCTTTTACTGCCATTTCAACATTAGCATGTCCGCTAATTAAAATTACAGGTGTAATTGGGTTATAATTTTTAATTATTTTAAGTAATTCAAGGCCATCTTTTTTACTTCCTTCAAGCCAAACATCTAATAATACCAAATCTATTGAAGATCCCTTAATTGCACTTATAGCTGCATCAGAGTTGTTAGCAACAGTTACTTGAAAACCTTTTGAATTAAGAATTTTTGATAAAGTTAAACAAATATCTTTATCATCATCCACAATTAAAATATTTTGTTTCATAATATATATAATATATAGTTAATCTATTGCTTTCTTGGTAATTCTATTATTGTAGAAGTTCCAACCTTATTGTCTTCTATATGAAAATTACCGCTATGTTCTTCTATTATTCTTAAAACTATTGCTAAACCAAGACCAGTTCCATTTTTTTTTGTTGTTATATAAGGTTCTAAAATTTTATTTTTAGGAAAGTTTTTAGGTAACCCTCCTCCATTATCTTCTATTTTAATATATACATAATTTTTTTTAAAATAGATACTTAATTTAATTTTACCAATTAATTTTTGATTTTTAGTTTTATGTTCATTTATAGATTCTACTGAGTTTTGAATTAAATTTGATATTGCCATAGACATTTGCAGTTCATCAATATTCATAATAAAACCGTTCTTTGTGTTTGGAGAAATAAAGTTAATATTTTTATTACTTTTTTTATGGAATAAGATTAAATCAGAACAAAGTTTATTTAAATTAACATTATCAAACTTTGGTTTAGGTAATTTTGCAAATTTCGAAAATTCATCAACCATATTTTCTATTGTTGAAACTTTACTAATTATTGTATTAGCGTAACTTTTATCTTCTTTATTTTTAGACTTAGATCTTAAATATTCTGCAGATAATTGTATAGGTGTTAAAGGATTCTTAATTTCATGAGCAATTCTTCTTGCAATATCAGACCAAGCAGCGTTTCTTTCTCTTTTTTTTAATTCAACTCTTTGAGTTTTGAGTTTGTCAGTCATTCCATTAAAGGTTTTTATCAATAAACTCATCTCATCTTTTGTAGATATTTGAGGTACTCTAACGGAGAGGTTCCCAGACTTAATTTGGTTTGATGTTTTTATTAAATTAGTTATGGGTCTTATTAAAGTATCGGCGAATAGTAACCCTATTAAAATCGATATTAATAAAATTAATAATGAAATAAGAATAAAAACCATATAAAAATTTGTTTGAATATTATTTCTTTGTTCATACAATTTTTTATAAACCATAGATTCATCATTAACGCTTTGGATTTGAGCAATTATTTGCGGATCTATAAACCTACCTACAGATAAGTAGGTATTTTGAATGTTTTGCAATTTAATTAATGCTCTTACCCTATCTTTTCTTTTACTTATTAAAACAACATCGCCTTTATCTGCTTCAATCAGTTCAAACCCTGTAATTACATCTGGAGTTGTACTTATAGTAAAACCACCTTTAGCTAAAACTACCCCGCCTTTTCTAAAAATAAATGCTTCTGTTAATTCTCGTAATTTTATTTGTTTATAAACAAAATTATTTAATTTATTTAAATCTAAAAAAATAGTATTAAATTCTTCATCTATTTCTTTTCCCATGGTAGAAGCATCGCTTTTAATACTTTGTAGATGTTCTTTATAATAAGCATCAGCAATAATATTTGATTGTTCAGCAATACGTAGGACTCTTTCATTAAACCAACCTTTCATACTAATATTAAAAAAAAGAGAAGAAAAAATAGAAAGAGTGATAGTTGGTATTAAAACTAACAAAGCAAAAGTTAGTATAAATTTAGTTGATATCTTTGAACCAACGGTTCCTTTTTTTCTATCTACCCACGTTAGAATAATTTTTCTTACTACTTTAAAACAAAGACATAATAACAAGATTGTGTCTATAGAAATTGTGGTGATTGCAATAGTAGGTGTTGTTTTAAAAAATGGTAAAGAATTTGTAAAAACTAAATATGTTATTATTGATGCAATAAAAGATAAAATTATTAATAAAATAGTTATTTTTCTATTTGTAGATGGTTTTTTAAACCAAAGAGATAATATTGTTATTAATTTAAAAAAAAAATTAGGATATAAAGAATAATTTTTATGTATATTTTTTATCATATAACATTTTCTTTTTTTTATATTTTAAAGAATTTTGATCTTTAATTCTTTTATCTTCTTTCTTAATGTATTTCTATTTAAACCTAGTAATTTTGATGCTCTAATTTGATTTCCTTTAGTCGCATTTAAACAAATTGAGATTAATGGTCTTTCAACTTCATTTATGATCCTATTATATAATCCTGATGAAGGTAGTTTGCCTTTGTGGAGTTTGAAGAATTTTTTTAAGTGTTCTTCCACAGACATGCCTAAACTTATCTTATCTTGAGCATTGTTTGTTTTTAAATCTGAAACAAAGGTATTATTAGTTTTTGCTATATTTTTAATAATATCATTTCCCGTTATTTTATTAGAAGGTATCAAAACCACCAATCTTCTTATAAAGTTCTCTAATTCTCTGATATTCCCAGGCCATTTATATTTTTTTAATTCATTTAAAGCCTCCTCTGTAATACTTTTTTGATCTAATCCTTCTTTAAAAGATTTTTTTAAAAAATAATCTACTAATTTATTTAAATCAGAAAGTCTTAATCTTAAAGGAGGTATGTTAATTGGAAAAACATTTAGTCGATAAAATAAATCTTCTCTAAATTGACCTTGTTCTACTAATTCATCAATGTTTCTATGGGTTGCTGTTATTATTCTTACATTTGTTTTAATTTTTTCATGCGCGCCAACACGATTAAATTCTCCTTCTTGAATTACTCTTAAAAGTCTAGTTTGTGCTTCATATGGCATATCTCCAATTTCATCTAAAAATAAAGTACCTCCTTCTGCTTCTTCAAATTTACCGGATTTTGTAGTAAATGCTCCGGTAAAAGATCCCTTTTCATGACCAAACAACTCGCTTTCTATTAGCTCTTTTGGTATTGCTGCCATATTAATTGCTATAAACGGACCATTTTTCCTTTTACCATGTTCATGTAAAATTTTTGCTACAAGCTCTTTACCTGTACCAGACTCACCAAAAATCATAACTGTTAAGTCTGTGTTAACTAATTTGGCTACAGATTTAAAAACTTTTTGCATTAGAGGTGAAGATCCAATTATTGGTATCTCATTGTTTTCAATTTTTTTCTTATCAGAAATATCAGTTTTTAAAGATTTATCATCTGAAAAAGCTATATCTATAACTTTATTCAGTTCTATCAAATCAAAAGGTTTAGCAAGATATTCATATGCACCTTTTTCAACAGCTTGCATGGCAGTTAAAATTGTATTTTGAGCACTTATAACAATTATTTTAAGATCTGGTCTGATTTCTTTTATTTTTGGTATTAATTCAAGACCGTTCTCATCAGGCATCATGACATCTAGAATTATCAAGTCACCTAACCCATCAGATACCCAATTCCATAATTGCGCACAATTATCTGTTAATTTAAGATCGTACTTGCTTTCAAGCTCAGTTGATAAAACGGTTCTTATAGAAACATCATCCTCAGCAATTAAAATTAATTTTTTTTTATTCATTTTTTTAATTTCTCAAACATAACAGTAAATAATGTTTTGTTATTTATAGTATCAAATTCAATAGTTCCAGAGTGCGAGTGGATTATTTTAGCACATATAGAAAGACCCAATCCTTTTCCATTAGTTTTATTTGTAACAAAAGCATCAAAAATATTTTCTTTTAATTCGTTAGGAATACCGACGCCGTTATCTTCAATAATTACTTTTATTGGTAAGTTGCTATGTTCGTATCTAGTTAAGATTTTTATAATTCCGTTATCTTTATTAATGGCTTCGGCAGAATTTTTTAATAAATTTATAAATAATTGAAGAAGTTGGTCAGTATTACCGTAAATATTAGGTAATGAAGGGTCATAATTCTCTAAATAATTTATTTTTTTTTTATTAAACATTGCATCTACAGAGTCTTTAGAAGATCTTAATATTTGATTAAGATTTACACTTTTTTTTTTTATCGGTCTATCATCAGTAAAATTTTCTAAGGAATTTAATAGTTTTTTAATTCTTTCAGCTTCATTACTTATAAGTCTTATTAGATTAAGATCTTTACCTTTAATATTAGTTCTTTTTTGAATTATTTGAGAAGCTCCTTTAATACCAGATAAAGGATTTTTTATTTCATGAGATAACATTGAAACCAAAGATGTTACTGATTGTGCAGATTTCTCAAAATTATATTGCTTAGAAAGTTCAAAACTTTTAGATAAATCATTTAAAATTATGGTAAATAAATTATTATTGTTCTCTATTTTTGATATTGATATAGAAACAGAGGTTCTTTTTTTTGGTGTATTTATCAAAACATTAAATTCATTAATATTTCGATTACTTTTTATTGATTTGTCAACCAAGCTGACAAAATAACTATCATCCTTAAATAAATTGTTTATTTTCTTACCAATTATATTTCGTCCACTCATTTCTAAAAAGATTTCCGCTGCATGATTGCAATAAATAATCATTTTTTTTATAGAATTTATAACTATTATTGGGCTTTGTAGTGAGTTTAGAATATATTCAGAGGGTAACTCTCTGTTTTTTACTAGTGTATCCATTAACAAAAATGTTTAATATATAGGCAATTTAACTAAATGATTAAAAAAAAGGCAATAAAAAAGTATAATTAATATGAAAAATACCGCAATAATACTTGCCTGTGGAGAGAGTCAAAGGTTTAAATCAAGTTGTCCAAAACAATATACAGAACTTTCTGGAGAAACAATATTAAACCACACTATTAAAATATTCCTTAAAAATAATAAAATTGAGCTGATTTTGTTAGTTTTGAATAAAAAACATAAAAAGTATTTTAAAAAAATAATCAGTGATAAAAGAATTTTAAAAACATATGGAGGCGATTCTAGACAAAAATCAGTATTTTATGGATTAAAGTTTATTAAAAGATTTAAACCAACAAATGTCTTAGTCCATGATTCAAGCAGACCTTTTACAGATACAAATTTAATATCTCAGATATTACTGAACTTAAAAAGATATAAAGCAGTTATACCAAGGGTAAAAATTCAAGATACTATAAAAAAAATTAGTAATAACAAAATTACACCAATAAATAGAGATAAAATGTTTGTTATACAAACACCTCAGGGTTTTAAATTTAAAGATTTATTTGAAAAACACAGCGTTGTAAATTATAAAAATTTTACAGATGACTCCTCTTTATTTGATGACACAAGTAAAGTTATTAAATATATAAACGGAAGTAGTGAAAATATTAAAATTACGGATAAGAATGATTTAAAAATAGCTGAGAAATTATATTATTCAAAAAATAAATTAAATTTTATTGGATTGGGAATAGATTTTCATAGATTTAGTGATAAAAAAGGAAAATTAATTTTGTGTGGTGTTAAAATTCCTTTTGACAAAACTTTAATAGCGCATTCTGACGGTGATCTTGGTTATCACGCAATTTCAGATGGAATTT
>JAKUPP010000014.1 GCA_022450705.1 Alphaproteobacteria bacterium
GCTCTGTATTATTCTTACTAATTCCAATTCTTAAAGTGGATTTTGCATACTTTGTATTAACACCTAGTTCTTTTAATACATAAGATGGTTCACCTGAACCTGATCCGCATGCTGAACCTGATGATATGGATATATTATCTAATTTTGAGAACAAAAAATCACCATCTACCTCAGGAAAAGTTATATTAATATTATTATCAACGCTATTTTTCCATTTAAAATAAATTTAATATTACTTTTTTTTATTTTGTTTAAAAAAATTCTTTTTAAATTCTTAATTTTTCTCATATTTTTAATTCTTTCTTTTTCTGCTAATTCTACTGCGTGACCAAAACCGACACTTAAAGCTGTAGGTAAGGTTCCAGATCTTAACCCATTTTCTTGTCCTCCACCTGATAAAAGAGGGGTAATTTTAATATCTTTTCTTTTTTTTATAAACAAGCATCCAATGCCTTGTGGACCATGAATTTTATGAGAAGAAAAACTAGCAAAATCTAGATTTAAATAATTTACATCCAATTTAATTTTTCCTAAAGATTGTGATCCGTCTGTATGAAAAAATATTCCTTTTTTTCTACATATTTCGCCAATTTCTTTTATTGGATGAATGGTCCCTATTTCGTTATTAACATGCATTAAAGATACTAAAAAAGTTTTATTATTAATTTTTTTTTTTAAATGGTTTAAATTTAATTCTCCAAATTTATTAATTTTTAGATAAGTTATTTTATAACCTATTGCTTCTAAGAACTTACAAGACTCTAAAATGCATTTGTGCTCTGTAACGCAAGTAATGATATGATTTTTTTTTTTTTGAGAAAAGGCTAATCCTTTTATAATTAAGTTATTTGATTCTGTTGCTCCTGATGTAAAGAAAATTTCTTCTTTCTTTGATTTAATTGCTTTTGCTATTTTTAATCTGGATAAATCAACAAATTTATTAGATATCCAACCATGAGAATGAGACTCTGAGTGGGGATTTCCAAAAATATTTGTTAAAAATGGCACCATCTTTTTATAAACCCGTTCATCAATTTGTGTAGAGGAATGATTATCTAAATAAATATTTTTATTTATCATGAATATTTATATTCCGGAGCCGTCGCCACTTGGATTATCAACAACTCGAGCTGGGATACCAACAACTACCGTGTTTGATGGTACATTTCTTGTTACTACAGAATTTGCACCAATTTTTGAATTTTTACCTACTGTAATAGGCCCTAAAACTTTTGCGCCTGCTCCAATCACAACATTGTCGGAAATACTTGGGTGTCTTTTTCTTTTTTCCCATTTTGTACCACCTAATGTGACACCTTGATATATACTTACGTTATCTCCAATAACAGTTGTTTCTCCTATTACTATTCCCATTCCATGATCAATAAAAAAATTTTTACCAATTTTTACTGCTGGATGAATCTCAATACCAGTAAGAAACCTTGAAATATTTGAGATAATTCTTCCTAGTAATTTTAGTTTTAATTTCCAAAAAAAATTTGATATTTTGTGAAAAAAAACTGCATGGACCCCTGGGTAACATACTACTATCTCCAAATATGACCTTGATGCAGGATCTTTCTTTTTGTATGTATCTAAAAACTCTTTTAATTCTTTAAAAAACATAATTATTTAAAATAACTATTTGATAATATATGTATTTACTTATTTTTATGGAAAAATTCCAGTTAATTAATAAATTTAATGAATATATTTTTTTTTATTAATTGCTTTTAATAGACTTTCTATTATAAATCTAATATTTGAGTATGGCAGAAGTATTAATAAACGGACCACAAGGTAAATTACATGGGTCTTACAAACATTCTGAAAATTCAGAAAATATGGCTTTAGTTTTTCATTCAAGAAACTGTATTGAAAATTCTATTGATAACAATATAGTAGGTTCTTTATTTGAAAGCTTCTCAAGTAATAATTTTTCTACTTTAAAAATTAATTTTCGTGGTATTCAAAAATCAGAAGGAGAAACTGAGGAAGATGGGTTGGGAGAATTGAGCGATGCTGCAACCGCGCTTGATTGGCTACAAGAGCAAAATCAAGACATAAATAAATGTTGGATTGGAGGCATAGACTTTGGTGCTTGGGTTGGATCGCAATTATTAATGAGAAGACCTGAAATAGTTGGATTCATAAATGTTGCAACTCCAATTAAAGAATTTGATTTCTCTTTTTTATCTCCGTGTCCAGCATCTGGTTTAATTATTCATCCTAGTAAACAAATTGAAGTAGATAATAAAGATATTGATGCATTAGTTAAAAAATTAGCGAGCCAAAAGAAAATTAAAATAATTTGTAAAAAAATTAATTCAGATATTAATTTTAAAAATAAAGAAAATGAAATAAAAAAATATTCTCTAAAATTTATTTCTGAAATTATTACAAATTTAAATAAAAGTGAAAATTTGTCCACCAGTTAATGGCGTCTTTACTCCCGTTGTTTTAGAAAAAGTAATAGGTAAATTTAATAACTTTCTTACAGATAAATATGCAAATGCATAAGCTTCTATAGAATCTCCATTCCAGTTATAATTTTCAGATAATAAAATCTTAGATTTTTCTATTTTTTTATTAATTAATTCAACTAAAAATTTATTATGCCTACCTCCTCCAGATAAAATGCATACATCTGGAATATTGGGCAAATAATTAATAGCAATTAACAATGTGTCTGCTACAAAATAGTTTAAAGTTGCAGCTCCATCTTTAATTTTTAATTTTCTTAATTTTTTTATTGAAAACGAGCTTCTATCTAGTGATTTAGGAGGTAATTTTGTGAAAAAAGGTTTTTTTAAAAAGTCTTTAACTATTTTATCTTTAACATTTCCTTTTCTTGCTAATAATCCAAAATTATCAAACTTTTTATTTGAATTTTGTGTTACCCAATCATCAATTAAAGAACAGCAAGGTCCTGCATCAAATGCTAAAATATTATTTAAGTTAGTTTTGGACTTATGATCAAAATAAGTAATATTTGATATGCCGCCAAGATTTATAAAACAAACCTTTTTTTTTATTTTCTTCGTTAAATAATAATGAAAAATAGGTGTTAAAGGAGCCCCTTGTCCTCCATTAATAATATCATTGTTTCTAAAATTGCTAACAACGTTAATATTTAATAAATTTGCTAATTTTTTAGAGTTTCCTATTTGCCAACTATAACCTTTTGATGGGTTATGAGAAATAGTTTGTCCATGAAAACCAATTACATCAATTTTGTCCTTTTTGATTTTATTCTTTTTTAAGAATTTATTTATTGCTAGAAAATTTAAGTGGGTAAATTCGTTTTCTATTTCAACGATTCTTTTTTTTTTTTTTAAATTTTTAATATTTACTTCTTCTTTAAAAACACTTTTAATTCTATTTTTAAAAGATTTAGAGAAAGGATGATAGTCTGAAGGACCTAACTTTATTTTACTTCTTCCATCAGTTATGAGGATGGCAAGATCAATGCCATCTGCAGAAGTGCCGCTCATTAGTCCTAATGCCAGATAATTTTTTGAATTTAACATTAACAAATCTTTAAATTATAATTAATAAAGTTACTAATAAAGTTTGAGTATTATAATGTTAATAAAAAAAAAATAGAAAGTTATAAAAAAATGTTTAAACCTAAATCTGATCTTATTCGAGAATTACAGGAAAGAGGTTATATTCATCAATGTACAAATATTGAAGAATTAGACAAGCTAGCCTCTAAAAAAAAAATAACAGCATATATCGGTTTTGATTGTACTGCTCAAAGTCTTCACGTAGGTAGTCTTATTCAATTAATGCTTATAAGAATCCTTCAAAAAACTGGTCATCAAGTAATCGTTTTGCTGGGTGATGGTACATCAAAAATAGGAGATCCTTCAGGTAAAGATAAATCAAGACAATTATTAGATGTAAAAGAAATTAAAAATAATTCACAAAATATAAAAAAAAATATAGAAAAATTTACAATTAAGAATACTAGGGTTAAAAAAATAAAATTTTTACATAACTCACTTTGGATAGATAATATCAATTATATAAATTTTTTAAGAACATACGGTAAAAATGTTTCTGTAAATAAAATGCTGACAATGGATAGTATAAGTGAAAGATTAAAAAGAGAACAGCCGTTATCTTTCTTAGAATTTAACTATATGGTTATACAAGCTTATGATTTTGTTCAACTGAATAATAGAGAAGATTGTGAAGTTCAATTTGGTGGTTCTGATCAATGGGGAAATATCACCGCTGGGGTAGACTTGATAAGAAGAATAAATAAAAAAGAAGTTTTTGGTATCACAACGCCTTTAATTACAACATCATCTGGAGACAAAATGGGTAAAACTAACAAAGGAGCAGTATGGTTAACCGAAAAATTACTGTCATCTAATGGTTATTGGCAATTTTGGAGAAATGTTGATGATAAAGATGTGATTAGATTTTTAAAAATATTTACAGATTTAAGAACTGAAGATATTAATAATTTAAAAAATAATTCAGCTAGTGAAATTAATAATAATAAAAAAATCTTAGCAGATGAAACAACTAATTTATGCCATGGAAAAAATATAGCAGATAGTTTTATTATAAAAAAAAATGATCTCATTAAAGGTATGGAAGCATTTAAAATTGTTAGTCTTAACAAAAAAGTTATTCAAAGTAATAGTGATGCTAGAAGATTAATTAGAGGTGGGGCTGTAAAATTTGATGGAAAAATAATAAGTGATGAAATTAAGACTTTTTTTGAAAAAGATTTTAAAAAAAATAAGATTGAAATTTCAATTGGAAAAAAAAATTATTTTACAATTAAGATAATTTAATCTTTTTCTTCTTTTTTATCTGTTTTAAAAACACTAAAAAATTTTTGAATAAAGCCTGGGGTTATAGTCTTAATTGGATTTACCCTAACTTCTGGTTCGTCTAAATCGCCCTTAATAGTATAGACAAAAGACCAAATTCCTTTTCTCTCATTAGTTAATATTTTTCCTAAAACAGGTATTGAGCCAATAATCTTATTAAGAGTTACCATTGGTATGATAGCTCCTTCTAAATCTACTTCTTTTTTTCTTAAATAAATATTTCCTTGATTTGAAAAACCAACGTCTGGTCCGTAGGCTTCGTATTTGTTTAAATTTAATACACCTTTTTCTAAAACAAATTCAGATTTTAATTTATTGATTAAAATTCCCTCTCCTGATAATGCAGAAACAATTCCTATTGATGCTAAATTTAATATTTTAGCAAGAGTGGGTGCTTTAATTAGTCTCATACTTCTAATGGTTACACTTGAAGTTAATGGATGTGTTTCTTTTGTATCATCATAATCTCCATGCAATACAAATTCTCCTTCTTTTCCACTTTTATTTATACTAAAAGTTCTCAAAAATAACCCTGCATCATTAGAATTAATTACTAATTCTCTAGAATTTTCTTTAGGACTAATTGTTAAACTAAATTCTTTTTCATCTTTTAATTTGGAATATACTTTTGCTTCTTTAAATAATTTATTTTCATATTTTAGTATAGCATCTACTTTATAGATGCTTTTTTCTTCACCTACTAATATCTCTTTTGCTTCTAGATTTATTTTAACAGGTTGTAATTTAACTAAAAAACTATCTTCTTTTTGTTCTTCTATTAATGTTTCTTTTAAAGTTTCTGAAAAATCCAGATAATCTCCTTTTAAATCTAAAGTATTTAAATTCTTGTTCTTTATAATTTTAATACTTGTTTTCTTACCATTATTCTTTAAATCAAGTTCTAAACTTTTATAAGGTTTAAATTCTTTTGATAATTTCACTAAACCCTTCATTTCTTTGTTTTCTTGTTTGTAATTTATAATTTTAATTTCTTTTAACTTTTTATTAGAAAAATTAAAGTCTATATCCGCTGTCGCTTCTGTTCCTTTATATTTTGTTATGTTTAAGGCTGGTATTTTTAATTCTACATCTTTTAAATTATTAGAAGTTTTTATTCTTTCTTTATTATCTTTAAAAATAAAATATGATGCATTAAAATCTATAGGACCTTTAATATAAGGAGTAGCTTTTAACTTAAATAATTTTTCAATAGCATTTTCATCAATTTTTCCTGACAAACTGTATTTACTTACAAATTTACTTAGATCTATATAATTCTTTTTTCCTTTTAATAAAACATCTGTTTCTCCCAAAGTTGCATCTCCCTCAATACTAAAACTATTTTTATCTAGAGAAAACTTCATATTTTCAGAATTTAAATCTAAATTATAAAATATTTTTTTTCTTAAAAGTTTTGTTAAAACTCCATCTGCCTTAAAATCTTTTAAGTTTAAATTTGCTGTTCCTTGATAAAAATCTTCTTTTATACTTGTCGAAAATTTATCGATAATTATTTCTTTATCACCAAGATCTAAATTACCTTCTAAATCAATAGAATTGATTATTAGTGGTTCTGAAAAAACTGAAGATGATTCTATTTTACCTTCAAACATTTCTATTTTATTAGTAACTAACTTTCTCTTTGTAATTAATGGTAAAAAATTTATATAAACTTTTAAATTCTTAAACTCTGAAATCTTTTTCTCATCAATAGAAAAAATATTAAAATTTTCTCCATCAACAATAATTCTCATTTCTTCTTTATCAAAATTTATTCTAGGATTTTTGATTGACGTATAAAAATTTTCTGATTTAAATCTGTCATTTATAAATTTTTCTAAATACTGACTTGTAAATTCTCCTTTATTAATAATCCACGCTAAATAAATTAATGTAGATAATATCAACAAAATTATTAGTGAGATAAATGTTTTAAATATTTCTTTCATTTATTTAATTCTTCTTAAACAAAGCCGCTTCTAAAAAAACATCAATATTTCCATCTAAAACAGAATTACAATTCGATACTTCTGTATTATTTCTAAGATCTTTAACCATTTTATACGGATGCATGATATAAGATCTAATTTGCCTTCCCCAACCTATTTCAGATTTATTTTGATTTTTTAATTCTTGCTCAGATTCTTTTTTCTGTAACTCCATTTCATAAATTCTAGCTCTTAACATCAAAAGAGCTGTAGCTTTATTTTTATGTTGTGATCTGTTATTTTGGCATTGAACAACAATTTTTGTAGGTAAATGAGTAATTCTTACAGCGCTATCGGTTTTATTAACATGTTGTCCTCCTGCTCCTGATGCTCTGTAGGTATCAATTCTTATATCTTTTTCACTCATGTTTATCTCGATTTTTTCATCTATTACTGGATAAACCCAAACTGATGCAAAGCTGGTATGTCTTCTTGAATTAGAATCAAATGGAGATATTCTAACTAAACGATGAATTCCAGATTCTTTTTTTAACCAACCGTAAGCATAATCTCCATTTATTTTCATTGTTAAAGACTTTATTCCTGCTTCTTCTCCAGAATTTTCTTCTAAAATATCAATATCAAAATTTTTTTTTTCGCACCATCTTGTATACATGCGTACAATCATCTGTGCCCAATCCTGTGCCTCAACTCCTCCTGCACCTGAATGAACTTCTAAAAAACAATCATTTGTATCAGCTTCTCCTGATAAAAAACTCTCAAACTCTTTTTTTCTAACTTTCTTAATTAATTCATTAGTTCTTTTATTTATTTCAATTAATAATTTTTCATCATCTTCATTAGTAATTTTGGTTAAATCATTTAATTCATCAAATTCATTTTCTAAACTAAAGAATGAATTTAATCTTTTTTCTAAAATATTCTTTTCTTTGATTATTGATTGAGCTTTTTCTTGATCACTCCAAAAATTTTCTTTTTGAATCATGTTATCAAGAGATTTAATTTTTTTTTCGGCGTTCTCTAAATCAAAGCCCCCTCCTTAGTGTTTTAACTGAAACTTCGACTTTTAATAAATTGTTAACTATATCTTTCTTCATTAATATAAACCTCCTAATCCTTGAATTTCTTTTTTAAATTTATCAAAGGATTTTTGATTATTATAATCTTTTATTTGAGAATTTGGCGCAAAAGCCTCTAAAATCACATTTTTATCTTTTTTCTTTGCTAGAGTTCCAGTTTCTAAATTTATTTTAACTAATCGCGCTTTCGAAGGAATTCTAAACGGAGTCCCTTTTTCATCCTCTAATGCCAAATACATAAAATCTCTAAAAATTGGAGATGCAACGCTCGCACCTGTTTCTCTTGGACCTAAAGATTTTGGAGTATCAAAACCGACATAAACACCAACAACTAAATCTGGGGAGAATCCAATAAACCATGTGTCATTGCTTTCATTTGTCGTGCCAGTTTTTCCGGCAAGTGGTTTCTTTATAACTGAAACTTTTTTACCTGTTCCTCTTAAAACCGCACCCTCTAACATTGAAACAACTTGATACGCGTGGACAGGTTCGATAACTTGTTCTTGGCTATTGACTATCTTAGGTTCTAAAGAAATATCTAGTTCTTTGATTTTGCAATTTATGCATAATCTATTATCGTGCTTTTGAATCGTTTCTCCATTTCTATTTTGCACTCTATCTATTAAAGATGGAGTTATCTTTTTTCCTCCATTAGCTAATGTTGCATATGCAACAGTTAGTTTCTCAAGTGTTGTTTCTCCAGCTCCTAAAGCCATAGATAGTACCGGATCAATATCTTCGACTATATTAAGTCTTTTTGCAGTGTCGACTATAGATTCCATTCCAATCATTTGTGCTAAACGTATCGTCATTAAATTACGAGATTTTTCCAACCCTAGTCTCATTGTGCTTAAACCATAAAATTTATTAGTATAATTTGTCGGACTCCATTTTCCTAAATCTGCTCCTTGATCAATTACAAAAGGGGCGTCTAAAATTTTTGAATTTGGAGCAAATCCTTTTTCAAGAGCAGTTAAATATACAAATGGTTTAAAAGCAGAGCCAGGTTGTCTATATGCTTGTGATGCTCTGTTAAATTCACTTTTATTGAAACTAATCCCTCCAGATATTGCAAAAATTCTTCCCGTATATGGGTCAAGAGCTATTAAAGCACCATTAACATCTGGGAATTGTCTAAGATTATAAAGTGGTAAAAGACCGTATTCTACAAAATCTTCTTTTTCATTTTTTTCTTCTACATAAATAATATCGCCAATTGCTAATACATCTTGCGGATATTTAATTGGCGGACCTAAATACTGATTTCTCCTCCATTGTCTTGCCCATTTTAAATCTTTTAAGTTTATTCTTCCATAAGAATTGTCATCGAAAAAAATATTTACTCCTAGTTTATCGATATGAACAACTACAGATGCTTTCCATTTTGGGAATGCTTCAGGAATTGTGATGCTTGATAAATCCTTTTTTAAATTTGTGTCCCTGATATCTATATTGGCTAAAGGCCCTCTCCAACCATGCCTTCTATCATAATTAATTAAGCCATATTTTAATGTATTATCAGCAATCTTTTGCAATCTAGGATCTAAAGATGTTTTTACAGTAAGTCCGCCTTTGTATAATTTGTCTTCTCCATATTTATCTACTAATTTTTTTCTAACATCTTCTAAAAAATATTGAGCCTCTACAGGTTTTAACTCTTGTCTTTCTATCGTTATTAATTCAGAACTAGTTGCTATTAAAGCTTGCTGTTCTGTAATAATTCTTTCTTGAAGCAATCTTTTTATTACCCAATTCCTTCTTCCAATTGCAGCTTTCTTTTTTCTAATTGGATGATAATTATTTGGTGCTTTCGGTAGAGCAGCAAGAAAAGCAGCTTCAGAAATATCTAATTCATTCAGGGATTTATTAAAATAATTTAAACTTGCTGCTGCGATTCCATAAGATCTAAAACCAAGATAAATCTGATTTAAATATAGCTCTAATATTCTATTTTTATCCAGAATCTGTTCTATTCTCAGTGCTAATAAAATTTCTTTAATTTTTCTTTTATATGATACCTCGCGTGATAAAAAGAAATTTTTTGCTACTTGCTGAGTAATGGTTGATGCTCCTTCTGGTCTACCTCCAATATTATTAAGGTTTCTTTTTGCCGCTCTTATGATACTTGTGAAATCAATACCTATATGATTATAAAAATTCTTATCCTCCGCTACTAAAAATGAATTTATAACTATTTTAGGAACAGATTCTAGTGGAACAAAAGATCTTTGTTCAGCAGCATATTCGGAGATAAGTCTTCCGTTTGATGCATAAACTCTTGTAACCATTGGAGGTTCGTAATTTATTAATTGTTCATGATCAGGTAAATCTAAAACAAAATGCCAAACTATAAATAATAGAAAAATGAAAAGAGCAAATAATGAAATAAATACTGATGTAAATAAAGTTATTAATTTTTTAATAGGTTTCATTATTTTTTATTTTAAAGAATTAATTAATTTTTTTTCTTATTTATTTCTATTAAAGTGATATTATATCATTATATATGTGTGTTAGTTTAAAAAACGAATATTAATATAATTTATTCATGAAAAATTTACATTTAACATATTTTAAATTATTAATGAAAAAAAAATTGAATTTATTTCTAATTAATTTAACTAAAATTTTAGAATTTCAAAGAATTTTTTATAGGATTTTATCACTATGGACAAAAGAATTATTGTTGATTCTTCATTTAACGAAGAAACAAGAGTTGCCTTTATTAACGGATCAGAAATTGAACACTTTGAAGTTGATACATCTTCAAACAAAAAACAATTAAAAGGAAACGTATATTTAGCAAAAATAAGTAGAGTCGAGCCTTCTCTTCAAGCAGCTTTCGTAAATTATGGTGGAAATAAGCAAGGGTTTCTTCCTATGAGCGAAATTAGTAATGACTATTATAAAATACCTGAATCAGATAAAAAAAAAAAGAATGATGATTTTATTGTAAAAGACTTTTATAAAGATAATGAAGTAAATAAAAAAAGGAAATTTTCAAAAAAACCAAGTTTCAAAAGATACAAAATCCAAGAAGTAATAAAAAAAAATCAAATATTGTTGGTTCAAGTTGTCAAGGATGAAAGAGGTAATAAGGGAGCAGCATTAACAACTTTTATAAGTATTGCAGGCAAATATTGTGTTTTAATGCCTAATAAGCCATTAGGAACTAAAATTTCAAAAAAAATAAGCGATTTTAAAGAAAGAAAAAAATTAACAGATATTGCTAATAAATGTAATTTGCCAAAGGAAATGGGTCTGATAGTTAGAACAGCTAGCAGAGATTGTAATGAAAATAATTTAAAAAAAGATTTTGATTATGTTTTAGGTATCTGGAAATCAATAAAAGAAAAAACCATAAATTCATTAGCTCCAACGTTAATAAATGAAGATTCTAACATTATTAACAAATTTATAAGAGATAGTTTTATTGAAGAATATAAAGAAATTGTCATAGAAGGAGAAAAAACATATGAGCATGCAAAAAAATATATGAAAACCTTATTACCTGATCAGGAAAAAAAAGTAAAAGAATTTAAAAATACAAAAATGCCTATTATGGAGTATTTTGATTTAGAAAATAAAATAGAATCAATTTATGATACAAAAGTTAGACTTAAATCCGGAGGATACATAATAATTAATTCCACGGAAGCATTAACCGCAATTGATATAAATTCAGGTCAATCAACAAAAGAACGAAATGTTGAGGAAACAGCTTTAAAAACAAACATAGAGGCGGTTGATGAAATTTGCAAACAAGTAAGAATAAGAAACATAGCGGGTCTTATTGTCGTTGATTTTATAGATATGGAATATGTAAGAAACAAAATCATTGTTGAAAGAAGGCTAAAGGAAACAATGAGGTATGATAGGGCAAAATGTCAAATATCAAGATTAAGTAAGTTTGGTCTACTAGAATTATCAAGACAAAGAATTGGTCCAAGTTTAGAAGAAACAACAATGGAAGATGGTATAATCTCTGGCATAAGATGTACTATAAGATCAACCACATCTTCTGTTGCTAAAATATTAAGAAAATTAAAATACTTAAAGTTTGAAAAAAAAATAAAGGAATTAAATATTTATTTATATGAAACATTGCATGAATACATATTAAAAAATAATAAGAAACTTATAAAAGATATTGAAAAAAAATTAAAAACAACGATTCATTTAATTCAAGATAATAATATCGCTCCTCCTTTTTTCATTTTAAAAACAGTTGAAATGATTAAGAAAAAAAAGAAATTATCAGTTTTATACGATGATGTACCTAAATTGGTAAATGAAGAGGAAATAAAAGAAAATAGAAAAGATAATAAAAAAGAAAAAGAAATAAAAGTAAAGACAAATACAAAAAAAATAGAAAAAAAAAATACTCTGGAAGAAAAAGAAAATATTAATGAAATAAATACATTGATTAAGTAAAAAATATTAAATTTTCATTTTTTTTCTAATTTTTGTCGCAGATATATCTTCTATTTCTTTAGACAAAGAAATTTGCTCTATTTCGTAACCAACTCCTCTTCCATAACAAATATTTGTAATATTTGGTACTTTAATAACTTCAAATTTTCCTTCATACTCGGTTAAATTATTTTCAATATTTTTTTTTACAATATCAAAGTCAAAAGGATTTGAATCATCTGTTCCGCTTGTATCTCTTATCATTATAATAACTTGTCCTGTTTTTTTTAAAATTTCTTTAAACAAAGCTTTATGTCCGTCATGAAAAGGTTGGAATCTGCCTAGCATTTGTGCAGTGGGTTTTTTCCAGTTAATAGTCATTATTAATTATCCTTTCTTTAATAAAATTAGACCAATACTTAGCATTTTTTGTTGTAATCCTAAAGTGAAATTTCTTAGGTTTTTGAAAAATTTTATTTGTATTCTCAAATCTACCTTTTTTTTCTGTATCCATCCAAATAATAATATCAGGATTTAAAATATTTCTTGTTTCATCTAAAGGGCAAACAAAATCTGCAAGTGGGCTAATTTTTTGTAAATAAATATAATCAGAAAATCTTTTCATTCTATCAGCTTGTCTTAATCTACCTTCTTTAGAAAAATCCCAGTCGTTAAAATGCTTTCTTATCTCGTCTGCATTTAAATGTATTATTGGTATAATCTTTTTTAATTCTTTAGATAAAAAAGTTTTTCCAGAGCCTGGGAGTCCCATAACTAATAATTTTTTAGGAAAAGAACTGATTTCTTTATTTTGAATCAAACTTCTTTTCTCAATTTTAGTAGTTATAAAACTTTTTTCATTTTCTAAAATAATCATAACTGAAGAATATTTATTTTTATTTAAAAGTAAAAAACTTTTTTATTTTTTTAATTCCTTTAGTTCCATTTGCATATTTTCCCCAGAAAATATAATTCCAACCTCTTTCATGAAAATAATACAAAAATGTTTTGGTCAAAATTTCTAAACTTGCTATTGATCCTGCCCAAGATAATTTGCCTGTTATAAACCATGCAATAATAAAAGTATCCAGACTTGCAATTACTCTCCAAGTTATGGATTTTAATAAAGATCTTTTTCTAGAAACACTATATATCATTTAATTTCCTATATTGAAGGGTTAAAAGTATGTATACCGCATTCAGTTTTATCCGAACTTTTCCATCTTCCTGATCTACTAGGTTCATCATCTGCAATTTTACTGCTACATGGTAAACAACCTATAGATTTATATCCTTTTTTTACAAGAGGATGTTCTGGTAATTTATATTTATTAATGTATTTAGTAATTTTTTCAAAAGTCCAATCGGCTAAAGGGTTTATTTTTATAATATTATTTAGTTTCTCAATTTTTTTAATATTAGATCTTTCCAATCCATGAAAACGTTTTCTGCCATTTATCCATCCATCATAAGGAGCTATTGCTTTTTCTAATGGTAGAACTTTTCGTATTTTACAACATAATTCTGGATCAGATTTATAAAGCACTCCATTTGAATCGTTAATTTTTAAATCTTCCAAATTTGGTTTTTGAATTTTAATATTCTTTAAATTTAAGATTCTTTTTACTTTCTTTAAATAAATTAATGTTTCAGGAAATAACTTTCCAGTATCTAAAAAAATAATTGGAATATTTCTATCAATTTTTGACACTAAATGTAGGATAACCACGCTTTCTGCTCCAAAAGACGATGTTACAACAATTTTTTTTAAGAAAATCTTTTTGATCATTACTTTTAAAAGATCAATAGCTTTTAATTTAGAAAACTTCTCGGAAAATTTTTGAAAATCATAATTATTGTACTTTTTCATCTAAAACCTCTTCTATTTTCTTAAATTGGATATCTTTCCCAATTCTGTTGCAAAAATCTCCTAATGTTTCATTTTTATTCTTTTGATCTTTAAATAATAAAAATATTTGTTCTAAAGCAACGGTTAAATCTTTGTATGAAACTTTATCAAGTATCTTTGAATTTAATCTTGTTCCCTCAAAATCTCCCCCAGTAAATAAAGCATAATGATTTGGTGTTCTTCCAACTATACCTATATCGCCAGCATAAGGTCTAGCGCAACCATTTGGACAACCTGTTATTCTTATACTTATTTTTTCATTGATTAAATTATGTTTTAATAAAATTTTATCTATTCTATTTACTAAATCGTCTCTAACTCTCTCAGCTTCAGCTAAAGCAAGCCCACAAGTGGGTAATGCTGGACAAGCAAGAAACCAACGATTGATTTTTGATATTTTCTTAGTAATTAAATTTTTTTCTAAAATCTTATCTATTAAATCTTTATCTTTATCTAAAATATCACCTAAAAAAATATTTTGATCAGTCGATAATATGACTGATGTTTTAAAAGTTTTAATAATGTCTCTCAATCCAGATTTAATTTTTATATTATTTTGATCTTTTATTCGGCCAGAAGGTATAAAAATTCCTATATACCACTTTCCATTTTCTTGTTTGTGCCAACCTAAATGATCTACGACTTTTAAATTGATAATTTTTTTTGGTTTATTAAAAATTATATTTAATTTTTTCTCGATTTCATTTTTAAACCAATCAGTCCCTTTTTCAGCTACTAAGTATTTTAAACGAGCGTGCTTTCTATTTGTTCTATCTCCATAATCTCTTTGTATTTTTATTATTTCTTCAAGAACACTTAATAAGTATTCAGATTCACAAAATAATACAAATTTTGCCAAATATGGGAAAGTCTCTGGCTTATTATGAGTCATTCCAAGACCGCCTCCTATCGCAATGTTGTATCCTAAAACTCTATTATTTTTATGAATTAAAAAAATACCTATATCATTTGTCAAAGCATCAACAGAATTATCCTCTGGTATAGTAATACCTATTTTAAACTTCCTTGGTAAATATGTTTTGCCATATATTGGTTCTTCTTTTTCTTTTTTTTGATACTCATATTTTTCACCATTAATCCAAATCTGACCGTAGCTAGTGCTTGAAGGAATAAAGTATGATGAAATTTTTAACGCATCTTTTCTTAGCTGGTTGTGAATAGCATCTTTGATAGGTGCTGCTATTGTTGTAACATTCCTTACTACATCTCCGCATGCGCCATATGTTGTTATAAGCATTTTTGAAATATTACTTATAGTTTTTTTTAAATTTTCTTTTAATACGCCATGAAATTGAAAAGTTTGTCTTGTTGTAATCCTTAAACTACTATCAGCGAATTCGTTTGATAAATTATCTAAATCGATATATTGTTTCCAACTTAAAATACCACCAGGTATTTTAGTTCTAATCATAAAACTAAATTCTTTCTCACGGCCTATTTTTTTTAACTTTGTAGCAGTATCTCTATCGAATTGTTGGTATGTACCGTGAAACTTAAGTAATTGAATCTCGCTTTCTTCAAAAAAAGAATTTGAATTTTTTAATTGCGATGCTATTTCTCCAGCTAAATAATCGCTATCACTTTTAATTTGTTCAACTTTAGATAAAATTGTGCTGTTCATAATTTTTTTTCAAAAAATTTATATTTTTCTTATCTTCCACATACCAATCTAATATTGGGCTTAACAAAACATTTTTTCCTATAACAAGTAATGCAGGGCTATCAATAATTCCTTTATCAAAATCTTTAGAACAATTTACTAGCGTGCTGATTAATGTTTTTTGATTTTGTTTTGTGGCATTTGATATAATCGCAATATTTTCATTTTTATCTCTACCTCTTTTTATTAGTTCAGAACATACCCAATTTATTCTTTCCAAACCCATATAAATTACTATCAGTTGAGATGTTTTAGAAAAACTAGACCAATCGATAGTATCAGGTTTTTCTCCTCCTGCTCCGTACGCAGAAATAAATGTAATTGAAGTGTTAAATTCTCTATGTGTAGCTGGAATACCTGCGTAAGCAAGTCCAGCTATTCCTGCAGTTGTCCCAGGAACTATTTTATAAGGAATGTTATTTAATTTTAAAGTTAATGCTTCTTCTCCACCTCTACCAAATATAAAAGGGTCTCCGCCTTTTAACCTTAGAACTCTTTTATTTTTTTTTGCTTCATTTACTAATAATTTATTAATTTCTAACTGATTTATTGACTTTTTATTCCCTCTTTTACCTACATAAATTAACTCGGTTTTAGGTTTAGCTAAAGATAAAATTTCTTCATTTAATAAAGCGTCATAAAATATGATGTCAGCTTTTTTAATTGATTTATAAGCTAATATTGTTAGCAAACCAGGATCTCCTGGTCCTGCTCCAACTAACCAAACACTTCCTTTATTAAAATTAAAATCAAAAAGTTGCATATATAGCAACTTATCAATTAATACTGTTAAATCAACTTTTTTTTTGTGAATTAGATATATTTACATATTTTTTATGTAATATTACTTTTTTATCATATCGTTCATAAGCGATACTACCTTTTTGTAATTATTGATATGATTAGATAAAATGAAGTTATTTTGATTAGCTTTCATGTTACTTTTAAGAACTGATTTTAAATTTTCTAATAAATTTCCTCTAAAGAGAAAAATTGGCAAAATTAAAGTTTTATAATTTGAAAGTGATTTGTTTAAAATTTTCTTAATATTATCTTTATTTAAAGTAATAAGAAGAGTTTTATAGGAATTAAGTTTATTTTTTTTTACAATCTTTTTTGCTAAAAAATTTATTTGTGACTTAGCGTAAGTATTTACTGTATTGCTAGCAACAATAATTATCTTTGTTTTCTTTTTATTTTTTATTTTTTTTAAATTTTTCATCAAATTATTTTGAACAATATCGAAAAAATTTTTTGATTTTATCAAAGGAGGAGTAAATTTTATCTTTGGTAGTTTTTTAAACTTTTTTTTAGAAGCATTTATAATTTTAGGTATATCTTTAGTAACATGGTTTCCAGAAAAAATCATACCTGGAACTATTAACAAATTATTAAATTTTTTTTTTAAGAAAAATTCTAATTGATTTTTAATTGTTGGTTTTTTGATCTCTAAATATCCGATTTTAACAGTATAATTTTTATTTGTTTTCTTTAAAATTCTTAATAATTTATTAGTATCTCTAATTCCCTCATTGCTTCTGCTTCCATGACAACAAAGTAAAATACCTTTTCGCATTATTTAAAACCTCTAAAATAAAATATAAGTATAAGAAGGGCTATCAAATAAACTAGATGAACGTAATCATATTGTGTTAATTCAACATTCATTATCAATAAAAAATTTATTTTAAAAGAATTTTTGCAACTTGATCTGGTTTTTCTAAAAAAGAAAAATGGCCACAATTTTTTATAATATTAAAATTATGAAGACCCAGCTAGTTTTTTGTTTCATTACGCTCTGCATTGTCTGACCAGTCATTATCTCCATAAATTAGTTCTATTGGAAGATTAATATCAGGATAAATATCTTTTGCATTTGTCCAACTTTGATAATTTGAAAGAACATTTCTAAAATGATAATAATAGCCAGGATGTTTATATGATTTACAGAGTAAATTTAAATAATCTTCTGGTAATTTATTTTTGTCAAAAAACCCCCCGTTAAAAATGTTTTTTAGTACTATTTTATTTTCTAACCTAGCAAATAAACTTCCCAAAATTGGGAGACTTACGTGAAACATTATAAATCTTGCAAAAAAGTTTCCTCTCCCAATACCATCTCCAAATTTTTTATCATAATCATATGGATTAAATGAGAAAATCTTCTTTATCCTTTTTGATATTTTTTGAGAAACTGAAAATGGTAAAACTCCTCCAATCGACTCTCCTGCCAATGTTAATTTAAATAATTTTTTTTTTCTATAAAATCGATAATACAACTAGTAAAAAAAGTCTGATCATAATTTGTTTTAGTATTTATTGGAGATTCTCCAAATCCAGGTAGGTCTATACTATAAATAGTAAACTTTTTTTTTAATAATTGGACAATATTCTCAGAATATTCAAGTCTATTTCTTATTGTATGTAAAAG
>JAKUPP010000015.1 GCA_022450705.1 Alphaproteobacteria bacterium
TTTATAAATCGATCTTTCCAAAATTTTTTTAAGTTTTTTCCACCCAGACCTTCAATATTGAAAGCATCTCTAGAACCACAATACTCCAACGAGCCTAATTTCTGATCTTCACATTTTGATAATCCACCTGTACATTTAATAGCAACTTCATTTTCTTTTCTGTATGTTTTTGATTTACAACACGGACAAACTGATGGTATAAGAAATTTTTTGGAGTTTTTAGTCCTTTTATTTATATCGACAGAGATTACTTGCGGTATTACATCTCCAGCGCGTTGAAGTTTTATTGTATCCCCAATTCTTATATCTTTTCTATTTATTTCATCTTGATTATGCAGTGAAACTCTTGATACTTTTACTCCTCCTACAAAAACAGGTTCTAATTCAGCTACAGGCGTTAAAATTCCAGTTCTTCCTACTTGTATAGTAATTTTTTTTATTCTAGTTTCAGCCTTTTCAGCGGGAAATTTTCTAGCTATTGCCCAACGTGGTGCTCTACCTACGAGACCTAATCTTTTTTGAATATTAACATTGTTTATTTTGTAAACAATGCCATCAATATCATATTTTAAACTATCTCTATTTTTTTCAATTTTATTATAGAAAAATTCTACATCATCAAAGTTATTACATATTTTAAAAAGATTACTTGTAGGAAACCCGTAATTTTTTAATTTATTTAAAAAATCACTCTGATTTTTAAAGGTTATTTCTTTTGAAAGTTCTCCATATGTGTAGGCAAAGAATTTAAGTTTTCTTTCTTCTACTACTTTTTTATCTAGTTGTCTTAATGAACCAGAAGCGGCATTTCTTGGGTTAGCAAATAAATCTTCACCCTTTTTTTTTCTTTTGTCATTTAAAACTAAAAAATCTTCCTTATTCATATATATCTCACCTCTCACTTCAAAAAGATCTATATTTTTAAGTTCTGATATTTCCCGAGGTATATCTTGAATTGTTTCTAAACTTAATGTTACGTCTTCACCTACTTGGCCATCTCCTCTTGTAGCGCCTGATATAAATTTACCTTTTTTATATTTTAAAGCAATTGAAAGACCATCTATTTTAGGTTCAGCTATTAACTCTATAAATTGATTTTTTATATTCAAATACCTCATTATTTTTTCAATATATTTTTTTACTTCATCTATGTTTAATGCATTTTCTAGAGACAACATCGGTTGGTTGTGTTTTACTTTAGAAAATTTTTGGTTAGGTTTATGACCAACTTTTAAAATTGGAGAATCTTTAGTTTCTAAAAAAGCAAATGTTTCTTCTAAATTTTTTAATTCTTTCCATAGTTTATCATATTTACTATCACTAATTTTAGGATTATTTTGATCGTAGTATAACTTGTTATGTATATTTATTTCTTTTTTAAGTTTTAAATATTTCTTTTTAATTTCTTTTACATTTTCTTCTGTTTTATCCTTTTTTTCCATTTTTTTTGTATCCATATTTTCTATATAAATCGTAACTGAGTTTATACCAATTACTTTCTTTAAAATTGTAACTTAACACTGCTGTTGTTTTTTGTGCTTCTGTAATTATACCAAGAGACAAATAAGATTCTGTTAATCTATATAAGGCTTCAGGTGTTTGAGCTGTAGTATTGTAATCATTAATAACAATTTTAAATCTTTCAATAGCAGCTAAATGCTTATTTTTTTGCTGGTAATATCTACCAACATTCATTTCTTTTGCTGCTAACTGGTCATCTGCAATTATAATCTTTTTTTTGGCATCTTTAGCATAGATACTATTAGGAAATTTTTTTATTAGTTCTTCAAATAATTTTTTTGCATTTTTAGAGGGAGTTTGATCTAAGTAAACACTATCAATTTGTTCAAAGTAACATAGTCCTTTAAGGTATAGTACATATGGGATAGATTTGTCAGCAGGATGTAAACTAATAAATCTATCAATAGAAAAAATACTATCATTATAGTTTTTACTTAAATAATAAGCATATGCTGCTAGAATTTTACTTTTTTTTGCTGATTTTGAGTAAGGGTGTTGTTTATCTATTTCTTCAAAGGTTTTAGCTGCTTCTGTATAATTTTTCTGTCTCATATACCTCTGGGCATCTTGCATTAACAATTCAGGAGGTTTTTCAACATAAGTTACTACTGGTTTTTCTTTTAATCTTTCTCTAATTCCACAGCTAGATACAAAAAAGATAAAAATTAAAAAAATAAATAATTTCTTTTTCTTTAATTCTATAAAAAACATATTTTTATTATTATTTATTAAAAAATAACAGAAATTGAACAAAAAAACAGTATTCAAAAATTCGAATTAAAAAGATTTCTTTTATTATATTTAAGAAGCTATTTGATTAGGTATTTGTAAAGCAATTATATTATTTTCTTTTTTGCTGGCTACGCTCATATTAACTAATGTATAAGATGATTTATCAGAGAAAACTTTCTTTAGAAGTTCATTATTAGTGCTATGACCAGATTTATCTCCTTGAAAATGTCCTAAAATAGAGTAACCAGAAAGATGTAGGTCGCCAATAACGTCTAGAATTTTATGACGAATAAACTCATTTTTAAATCTCAATCCAGTTTTATTCAATATTTTTTTTCCATTTAAAACTATACAATTATTTAGGGAAGCGCCTTTTGCCAAACCGTCTTTTTTTAATTTTTTATATTCTTCAAAAAAACCAAAAGTTCTAGCTGAAGCAATTTCATTTTTATAATTATTTTTATTTAAATTTATTGAATATTTTTCTTTTTTAATTAACGGATGGTTATAATTTAATTTATACGATATATCAAAGTTATTTTTGGAAGGCGAAAGAGAGGCTTCTGAAGAACCATTTATAAAACTAACTTTTTTTATAATTTTTATAAATTGTTTATTTTTTTCTTGAGAAACAATTCCAGAATTAGAAATTTCTTCAAAATAAATTTTTGAGCTACCATCAAGTATAGGAACTTCCGGTCCAGAAACTTCAATTTTTAAATTATCTATTTGCAAAGCAGAAATTGCAGACATTAAATGTTCAATTGTAGAAACAGTTACACCGAATTTATTTGATATTGTAGTACATAATTTTGTACTAGTAACATTTTCCCAATTTGCTTTTATAACATTATTTATATTTTTATCTTTTCTAACAAATAATATTCCTTTATTACATTCTAAAGGAACAAGTTTAATTTTTGATTTTACTCCGGCATGAAGTGCTCGACCTTCAAATATGGTTTCATTTCGGATAGTTTTTTGTTTAATTAAGGAAGTCATATACGTAATTAAAATAATTATTGAATTAATGTTACGCAATTAACTGTTTGTTACAGTTTGTAACTTAAAAAAGGACTAATTTGATTGATTTCTTAGAAAAGATGGAATTTCTAAGTCTTCTTTTCCTTCTTTTTCATCTTTAGAATCTTCAGGTGTTTTTTCATCTAATCCAGCCATTTCAGATTGTATTTCAACAGTCTTTTTTTCTTCTTTTTTAATTTCTAAATCAACCTTATTTTCTTCTAGTTTATTTCCACTATTTTCACTTCTAATTTCTTTTTTTTCCTCTTTTTCCAATGGTTTAACATCAGTATTTTCACTTCTAATTTCTTTTTTTTCCTCTTTTTCTTCTAATGGCTCTGGTACGGTTTCTTCATTTATTTTTATTTCTTCTTGTTTTCTTTCATTAATACCATCTTCATTAGTAGTTAGAGGAGGTACGTTATCTGGAGATTCAACGATTTCCTCTTCCGTTTTTTTATCTCGATTAAAAATTTTTAATGGTGATAATTTCTTTATAAAATCTAAAACAATATTACTTGGTTTTTCTTGTTGATTTTCTCCTTCAAAGACATCCATTTTTTTCTTTGTATCAACTTTATTTGTTTCATCTTTATTTATTTCAACTATCGGGTTTGTAAAATCTTCTAAGTCTGTTTGTTCAGCAGATTTTGGTTTCATTGTATTAGTTATATTTTGAAGAAGATCTTCACTTTTCTCTTTTTCTTGAACTTTATTAATTTTTGGATCATGCATACCTACAACATTACCAATTCCTGTTGCAATTATTGAAACTCTCATCATACCATCTAATTCTTTATTAATTGATGAACCAAAAATAATTCTAGCATCATCCTCTATCTCTTGTTTTATTCTGTCTGCTGCCTCACTTACTTCTGTCAAACTCATATCAGATCCACCGGTAATATTAAGTAATAAGCCTTTTGTACCTTCTAGAGATACACGTTCTAAAAGAGGATTAGATATAGCCGCTTCAGCAGCTTCGATTGCTCTTCTTTCTCCTGCAGCTTCTCCATTTCCAAAAACAGCTCTGCCCATTTCAGACATTACTGCTCTTACATCTGCAAAATCAAGATTTATAAGACCAGGCATCATAATTAAATCTGTGACAGCTCTTACACCTGCATGTAAAACTTGATCGGCCATACAAAAAGCTTCTGCAAAAGAAGTTTTATCATCACATACTATGTACAAGTTTTGGTTAGGTATAACTATTATTGTATCTACAAGATTTCTTAATTCTTCGATGCCTTTTTCAGCATTATCCATTCTTAGTTTTCCTTCAAAAGAAAAAGGTTTAGTTACAACAGCAACTGTTAAAATTCCCTTTTCTTTACATGCTTTAGCTATAGTAGAAACAGCACCGGTACCTGTTCCACCACCCATTCCAGCGGCAATAAATGCCATGTGAGCGCCATCTATATATTCACAAATTTCATTATATGACTCTTCTGCAGCTGATTTACCTATTGAAGGATCTGAACCAGCTCCTAGTCCTTGAGTGTTTTGTATTCCAAGTTGGATTTTTTGTTTAGCTTTGCAAAATTCTAAGGATTGTGAGTCAGTATTACACGCAACAAACTCAACGCCTTTTAAACCACTAGCTATCATAGTGTTTAATGCGTTACATCCACCTCCACCAACTCCTAAAACAAGAACTCTTGGTTTTAACTTAGATTTTGTTGCTTCCGGAACTCCTAAATTTACTGACATTTATTTATCCTTTTTAAATAAAAACACTTGATTATTACTAAATAATGTATATTTAATTAAAAAATCCACTATATATAGTATAATATATCGATTCGTAGTAAAAATGCAATCATTTTTTAAAAGAAACTTTCTTTTATCCATGAGCCAAACTTCCTCCATAAAAAACTGTTTTCCACAGGGAATTTACTTTGTAAATTTTCTTCTCCATTAAGAATTTTGTATTTTATTAATCCGCTACAAACAGCAAATCCAGGACCCGATAAATTTTCTGCAAAACCTTTGAATTGAATTGGATTTCCTATTCTGGCCTTAACACCAAAAAAATCAGAAGCCAAATCACACAAACCTTTTAATTCTGATGATTTACCTGTTAGTACAATATTACTAGTCATATTTCTATCAAAAATAGATTTATTAGTTTTTGATCTAATGTTCTCAAGAATTTCATGGAGTCTTGACATGATAATATTGTTTAACTCTTTTTTATATATTTTGTGAGTTTCATTAGATTGATCATTACTAGTTAAAGGAACATCAATTAAATCATTTTCCTCATCAGATTGAATGTTACTGCCATGCAAAATTTTCAATCTTTCTGCTGCTGAAATTGATGTTGATAAACCTCTTGCGATATCAGATGAAATATGAAAACCTCCGATATTGATTATTCCTACATATATTAGTTTGTTTTTATAAAAAGTTGCTATCGAGGTACAACCCGCTCCAATATCTATTACTGTTGTACCTATATACAAATCATCATTATTTAAACATCCTAGACCAGAAGCATATGGAGTTACAACTATATCCCTAATTCTAACTTTAGCCATTGACAAACATTTAACAAAATTATTGAGGACATTTTTATCTGCAGTTATTAAGTTAAATCCTCCAATTAACTCATTTCCTTTCATCCCAATTGGTTTTTCTATTCCAATATTTCTATCGATACTGTATGAAGTTCTAATTTTATGTAAAAGCTGCCTATTTTCTCCATAATTTAAATTATCTATTTTTTTATACATTTTTATAATATCTTCTTCTGTTACTTCATTATTACCCAATGACATATTTAAATTTATAGGTTCAGACTTAATTGTATTTGAAGTAAAATTTACAACAAATTCTTCTACTGTACTTCCAAACATTTTTTCTGCTGACTGAATAGAATTTCTTATTGAATTACATGCTAACTCCATGTCTATAATATTGCCCGAAGATATTCCATTAGATTTATGATGTCCGATGCCTAATATTTCAGGAGTTTTATCTTTAATTACATTTACTACAAAACAAGATATTTTATCTGTTCCTATGTCAAGTATACCAATTATCATTTTTTATTTTTTAATGCCATTTTTTTTGTATCGATTTTTAAAAATATTTTTTTTTCAAAAAATCTTAAATCAACCATTTTTAAATTTTTTACATTTGTAAATCTGAGTATTTTACTGGTTGCTTCTTTTGTATTCTTGTTAGGCAATTTAAATAAAATGTTATTTATAATCACATCTAGCCTATTATCAGAATGAACAATAATTTTTGAAATTTGTTCTTCAAGTTCCGCATTATTTGAAATAAATTTTTTAACATTACCTATATTTTGTATTGCAAACTTACCTTCGATATTAATTAATTTATATGCTTTAGGATTTCGAATTTCATGAATAATTTTTCCTTCTTGACTTATAAGAAAACTCTTCTCATTTTTATTAAATATTGCAAATTCTTTATGTTCTTCAATGCCTATATTTATTTTATTTGGAAAAATTTTTCTAATAAAAACCTTATTAATCCAATTTATTTCTTCTAAAGAATTTCTAATATTGCTTATATCGTAATTAATTATATTTTTATTTTTATCTAAGCTTGAATTAACAATTTTTTTTATTGAATCCAGATTTGATTTTGATCTCCCATTTAAAGTAACTTTTTTAATTTCAAAAAAACTATTGTAGTTAACTAGGAGTTTTTTCGAGAATAAATCTTTATTAGTTTCTCCCAGAACATTTTTGATAGATAAATTTTGATTTAAAAATATACATAGAAATAATGTTATTGAAATTCCTAAAAGTATATAAATCTTCCTAAAATTCTTTTTTTTATAAAAATTAAACATTTTACTTGATTTCCCATACTATACCATGATATCCCATATAATACCAAATACTTTTTTTATAACTTTTATTGGAAAATTAGGTTGTTTTTATCGCAATACACATACAAAGTTGACAATAAAGGGCGTGTTTCTGTGCCTGCAGACTTTCGTATTAGTATAAATACTAAGTTTTTTAATGGAATTATCGCATTTAGATCATATAAATTTACTGCAATAGAAGGATTGGATTTTGAAAAAATGAAGAAAATTGCAGATAGTTTAGATGATTTAGATTTTTTTTCAGAAAGTAAAAATGATATAACAACTTCTATTTTATCTGACTCATATAAATTGCCATTTGATAGTGAGGGAAGAATATGTTTACCTCATGAATTACTCAAATTTGCAAATATTAAAAACCAAGCAACTTTTGTAGGTAGAGGTTCAAGTTTCCAAATATGGAACCCTAACGCTTTCAAAAATTATTTGCAAAAAGTTAGGAGTAATATAAAAAAAAGAAAATTATCTTTAATTATAAAAAACACAAATAATAATGACAAAAAGTAATTTTAGTTTTATTCACAAACCGGTTTTGTTAAATGAATCAATTAATTTATTTTCAAATCAAAAAAATTTAATTTTTATAGATGGGACTTTTGGGGACGGAAATCATACCAGAGCTCTTTTAGAAAAAAACAAAACATGTAAAGTTTATGCAATAGATAGAGATCCAAACGTTAAACATAACGCTACTTTTTTTAAAAAAAAATATAATGAAAGATTTAAATTTATACTGGGCAAAATAAGCGATTTAGAAAACATAGCTTTAAATGAAAATTTAAAAAATAAAGTTAGCGGTATTTTGTTTGATTTGGGTGTTTCAACTAGACAACTAAAGGATGAAAAAAGAGGTTTTTCATTCCAAAAAGATAGTGTATTGGATATGAGAATGGGGGAAAGCAAAGAAACAGCAGCAGATTTTTTAAATACTAAAAATGAGAAAGAAATATCTGAAATACTTTTTAATTATGGAGAAGAGAGATCTTCAAGAAAAATTGCAAAAGCAATAATAAATTTTAGAAAAAAAAAGAAAATTGAGAAAACTTTCGAGTTAGTTGAATTAATTAAGTCAGTAAAAAGACCTTCAAAAAGAAAAATTATTAATCCTGCTACAAAAACTTTCCAGGCAATTAGAATATATGTAAATAATGAACTGGAAGAATTAAAAAATGGTTTAATTTCAGCAATTAATATTTTAAAAAAAAAAGGAAGATTAACAGTTATATCTTTTCATTCATTAGAGGATAGAATTGTAAAAAACTTCTTTAATAAACATTCTGGAAAAATTTATAATAAATCTAGATATTTGCCCCAACTAGAACCAAATAATACTATAGGGAAAAGTTTAAAAATTCTTACAAGGAAAGTAATAAAGCCTATGAAAGAAGAAATTGAATTCAATTATTATTCAAGATCAGCAAAATTAAGGGCAGTAGAAAAAATATGATTTTAAAACACAAAAAAACACAAATACTTTTTTTTGCAATAAGTTTTTTTTGTTTCATTTTTATACTTTTATTTGGTTTAAGAAATAATGTAAAAGATCTAAATAAAGAATTATTACAAGTTAAGAAAGGAATTAATGAAGAACAAAATTTAATCAAAATCTTGGAATCCGATTTTACAAATCTTTCAAAATCTAATCGAATAAATAAAGTTGCTAGAGAGAAATTAGGTTTAGAAAAAACTAATAGCTACCAAATAAAAAAATTATCAGATTTTTATATTAATCAAATATAAATGTTAGATAAAAAAAAAAATAATTTAGAATTATTTGGAGATTTTAAAGAAAGAATAATTACTGCAAAGTTAAGATTTTCTTTTGTATTGTTTTTTCTATTTTTTGGTTATTTTTTAATTACTTTAAAAATAATTAATTTATCAATTAGCCATAGTAAAGAATTATCTAATAAAGTTTTTAAAGTTTTTAAGCAAAATCAACTAATAACAGGTTTAAGAGCAGATATAATTGATAGGAACGGAGTTCAACTTGCTACATCTCACATTCAACATGATTTAGTAGCAAACCCAAAAGAAATTACAAAAAATAAAAAAGAACTTTCTAAAAAAATTTCTAATATTTTACCTGAATTAACCTACGAAGATGTTCTTAAAAAACTTGAATCAGAAAAGAGTTTTGTTTATTTAAAAAGACCTATTTCTCCAAAAAAACTTAATAAAGTTGTCAAACTTGGAGAACCAGGAATTAAAAAAAAAGAAAGATATGTAAGATATTATCCGCATCAAAAGCATGCATCTCATATTCTTGGAGGAGTAAATATTGACAATAAAGGTATTAAAGGAATAGAGAGTACATTTGATAAAAAATTAAGAGATCCGGAGTTTATAAAAAAAGGCAAACTGCAATTATCAATTGATATAAATTTACAAAAAAATTTAGACTTTCATTTAAGTGAAACAATTAATAGACATAGTGCTGAAGGAGGAGCAGGAATAATATTAGATGTAAAAACAGCTGAGATTTTAGCAATGAATTCATTACCACAATTTAATCCAAATAAAATAAATAAAATGGATAAAAAAGCAGAATTTAATAACGCCACTCTTGGAGTTTTTGAATTAGGCTCGTTATTTAAATCTTTGTCAGGAGCAATTGCATTAGATAAAAAAATTTTAACAGAAGATACTATTTATGACGCAAGAAAACCATTAAAAGAAGGTAAATTTACAATTCATGATTATAAACCAAAAAAAAGAAAACTTAAATTTTCTGAATGTGTATTGTATTCTTCAAACATATGCTTTGCTCAAGTAGGTACCGATATTGGTGAAAAAAATATGAAAGAATATTTTGAAAGGTTGCAATTAACAAACAAACCAGAAATTGAATTACCTGAGGTTGGCGAACCTATTCTACCAACTGTATGGAGAAAAACAGACTTAATGGCCATGTCATATGGACACACAATAGCTGTATCTCCTTTACAATTTGTTAATGCTTTTAATGCAATAATTAATGGAGGAAAGTTTCAATATTCTACTTTAATAAAAAAAGAAAATTACGAAAATAACTCTTCAATTGAGGTAATTTCTGAGAATACATCAAAAAGAATAAGAAAATTATTAAGGGAAGTAGTAAGGAGCAACGAAGGTTCCGGCAAAAGCGCGAATATCAAAGGTTTTTCTATTGGAGGTAAAACTGGTACTGCAATTAAAAATAAAAAAAATCGTTCAGGTTATAAAGATGAAAATAGAACTAGTTTTGTAGGTTTTTTTCCGAGTTACGATCCTAAATATATAGTATTTATTATGGTAGATAACCCAAAAAGAATTAAAGAAAATTTTAATTATGCAACAGCTGGGTGGGTTGCAGCTCCTACAGTAAAAAAAATAATTAATGAAATGATTCCTAGATTGGGAATAGAACCTGAAATAGATAAAGAAAATGAATTATTACAGCAATTCAATTTATCTAAAAAGAATTAATTTTTTAAATTAGGAAATAAATTGTTACTTTCCAATGTTTTAAAAGATCTAAAAGAAGTAAAAAATTTAGAATTTAAAAAATTTAATCCTGATATTAAAGGCATACATTTCAATTCACAAAAAATCTTAAAAGATTTTATTTTTGTTGCAATTAAAGGCGGCAATAATGATGGTCATAAATACATAGATCAAGCAATAAAAAATGGAGCAATTTTTATTATTGTTGAGAATAAAAAAATAAAAAAAGATTTAAAAAAGAATGGAATTGATTGTATTTTTACAAAAAATTCAAAATTATTTTTGTCAAAAATAGCATCTAACTTTTATATCAATCAACCTAAAAAAATATCTGCTGTAACTGGGACTAATGGAAAGACATCAGTAGCTTTTATAACAAAAGAAATATGGAGAAATTGTAATGTTAAATCAGCAACTATCGGAACATTGGGTTTAATTACAGATGGATATAAAAAAAAATTACATTTAACTACAGAAAATAGCGTTGAGATTCATAAAATGTTATCAATTTTGCATAAAAAAAAAATTAATCAGGTTTGCTGTGAAGCGTCGAGTCATGGGTTAGATCAACATAGGTTAGATAATATAAAGTTAGATGTAGCAGCTTTTACAAATATTTCACATGATCATTTTGATTATCATAAAACTTTTAAAAATTATTTTAATTCTAAAATGAGACTTTTTTTAAAAATTTTAAAAAAAGGAGGAGTGGCAATAATTAATTCAGATCTACCCGAGACAAAAAAAATATTAAATTTATGTAAAAAAAATAAAATTAAAACTTTTACCTATGGATATAATTCAACCGACCTAAAACTTGTTACTTTTTACCAAGAAAATAATATCCAGAAAATAATAGTAAATTATAAAAATAAAATTTGTAATTATACAATTCCAATAATTGGTGATTTTCAAATTTATAATAGTCTTTGTGCGATTTGCTTGGCACATTTTTCTGGTATTTCAATGAATAAATGTTTAAAAGCTATAAAAAAAATTCCACAAATACCCGGTAGATTAGAAAGTATAAAAATTCCTAAGAATCTTAAGAAAAAAATTTCAATTTTTATTGATTATGCTCATACACCGGATGCATTAAAAAAAGCACTGGAAACATTAAAAAAAAATTCGGTTAAGCTTTCAGTTGTTTTTGGTTGTGGAGGTAATAGGGATAGAAAGAAAAGACCTTTAATGGGAAAAATAGCTAATAATTTTGCCGACAAAGTATATATAACAGATGATAACCCAAGACATGAATTGCCAAAAAAGATTAGAAAAGATATTATTTTCAATTGTCCAAAAGCAATTGAAATAAAAAGTAGATATTTAGCAATAAAACAAGCCATTAATAATTGTGAAGAAGGAGAAAATTTACTAATTGCAGGGAAGGGCCACGAAGATTATCAAATAATTGGAAAAAAGATTTATAAATTTTCTGATAAAGATACAGTTTTAAAAGTGTTAAAGAATATATGAAACATAGGAAATGGTCTCCAATTCAAATTCAAGAAGCTCTATCTTTGAGTAAAAAAGTTAATTATTCTGTTTCAGGTATTTCAATAAATAGTAAAAAGTTAAAGAAAAATAATCTTTTTTTACCTTTAAAAGGAAAAAATTATAATGCTCATCAATATGTTCATGAAGCTTTTAAAAAAGGAGCAAGCCTATCTTTATCAAATATAAAAGATTACAAAAAATTTAAATTAGAAAAATTTAAAAAAAGAATAGTTTTAGTCAAGAACGTTCATTCTTCTTTACATCAACTCGCTTCATATTCTAGAGAACAAATTAAAGGAAAAATTGTTGGTATTACAGGAAGCGTTGGTAAAACAAGTATAAAAGAAGCTCTTTCCTTTATATTAAAAGATAAAAATAAAATCCAATCATCAACAGGTAACTTTAATAATTTAATTGGATTGCCTATTAATTTAGCAAATTTCAACAGTGAATCTGATATAAATATTTTAGAGTTAGGGATGAACAAAAAAGGTGAAATAAAAAAACTATCCAATATTTGTAAACCTGATATAGGAATAATAACTAAAATTTCTAATGCACATATAGGAAATTTTAATTCTTTAAAGGATATTGCTTTGGCAAAATCTGAAATTTTTTTTGGTATGAATAATAATGGAACTGCAATCCTTAATCAAAATGATCCTTATCACTTTTTATTAAAAAAAATATTAAGAAATTTAGGTATAAAAAATATTATAACATTCGGACTTTCTAAAAAATGCGACGTAAGATTAATTAGTTTTAAATATAAAAAGAAAAATTCTTGTAGAGTTTTTTTAGAAGTTTTGGGTAAAAGAACTAGTTTTTATTTGAACAACTTAGGAGATCATTGGATTGAGAATTCTTTAGCAATAACATCAATTATTGTATCATTAAATAAAGATATAAGTTCTTACATAAAAAAAATTTCGAAATTTTCTGCAATAGAAGGCAGGGGCAAAATATTAAATGTTCAATATAATAGAAAAAAAATTACTTTAATTGATGATTCATATAATTCTAGCCCTGAATCTCTAAAAGCATCAATTATTTTCTTAAATCGTTTAGGAAATAAAAGAAGAAAAATATGTGTTTTAGGAGATATGTATGAATTAGGTTCATTCTCAAAACAGCTTCATTTAAAAATTAAAAGAATTTTAAAAGATAATAAAATTTCTAATATTTATGTTATAGGAAAAAAAATGAAAATTTTATTTAATACATTACCAACATCTTTAGAATGTAAACACTTTGAAAATTTAGAAGAATTGTATATAGAGCTAAAAAAAGATATAAAAAACAATGATATTATTTTGTTTAAAGCTTCTAGAGCAATACAATTAGATAAAATTATAAAAAAATTTTGTTAGTTTAATATGCTTTATTATTTATCTTTATTATTTATCCAAGATTTTTCTTTTTTAAATGTTTTTAAATATTTAACTTTTAGATCTGGAGGAGCTTTATTAACTAGTTTAACTTTTAGTTTTATATTTGCCCCTGCCATTATTAATTGGTTAAGAAATAATCAAAAATATAAAAAAACTATAAGAGAAGACGTGCCAAATAAACATTTAATAAAAAAAAGAGGCACTCCAACTATGGGAGGCTTGCTAATCTTAGTATCATTTATATTAAGTACTTTGCTTTGGGCAGATACAAAAAATTATTATATATGGCTCGTTCTAGCAATTACTTTTGGGTTTGGTGCAATTGGTTTTATTGATGATTATTTTAAATTAACTTCTAAAGATAGAAAAGGACTTAAAGTTGGTACTAAATTAATTTTTCAGTTTTTAATAACCTCTATCACAATATTTTTTTTATATAATCTGTTTGATTATCAATATATTGATACTTTAGCAGTTCCATTTCTTAAAAATTATTTATTTGATTTAGGTGTTTTATTTCCAATTTTTGCTTTTTTAGTAATTATTGGCACTTCAAATAGTGTAAATCTTACTGATGGGTTAGATGGTTTAGCTGTTGTTCCAGTTATTATAACTGCGACTTGTTTAGGCTTAATATCTTATTTAGTTGGAAATAAAATTTTTTCAGAATATTTAAATCTATTTTTTGTTATAGGTGCAGGAGAACTTGCAGTACTAAGCGCTGCTTTAGTTGGCTCATGTTTAGGATTTTTGTGGTATAACGCTCATCCAGCAAAAATTTTTATGGGCGATACTGGCTCTTTATCAATTGGAGCAGCCTTAGGTTCAATTAGTATAATTATAAAGCATGAACTTGTTTTATTTATAATAGGTTTTTTATTTGTTATAGAAGCATGTTCAGTAATGTTACAAGTTGCTTCATTTAAATTAACAGGTAAAAGACTTTTTTTAATGAGCCCTCTTCACCACCATTTTGAAAAAAAAGGATGGCATGAAAATACAATTGTAATTAGATTCTGGATCCTAGCAGTAATTTTTGCATTAATTGGACTAGCCACTCTTAAATTAAGATAAAAATAATAGAAAAAAAAAATGAATTTTTTTTTAAATAAAAAAGTTGGGATTTTAGGGTTAAGTCGAACAGGAATTAGCTCAATGAAATTTCTAAAAAGAAGAGGTTTTGATGTTTTTGGTTGGGATGACAATAAAGAAGTATTATCAAAAGCAAAAAAGAATAAATTAAATATTCAAAATTTGAATAATAATAATTTAAAAGAAATGACTTTTTTGCTTGTATCTCCAGGAATACCATTTTCAGGAAAAAAAAAACATTCATTTTTAAAACAAGCAAAGAAAGAAAAAATTGAAATATTAAATGATATTGAGTTATTTTTTAGATTTAATCCCGAAGAAAAATATATAGGAGTTACTGGTACTAATGGAAAATCAACTACAGTTTCTTTATTAAGCCATGTTTTTAAGAAATTAAAAATTAATAATAGTCTTAGTGGAAACATAGGTAGGCCTGTATTTGATTTAAAAAGATTTAAAAAAATATTTAATATATTAGAAATTTCATCATTTCAATTAGAATTGATGAAAAGAACAACATTCAAAGTTGCAGTTTTATTGAATATAACAAAAGATCATATTGAGAGACATCAAAGTTTTAAAAAATATATAAATGAAAAAATTAAAATTTTTAATAATCAATCAGAAGATGATGTTTCTATTATTGGAGTAGATAATGAAGTAACATCTTCTTTAGTAAGAAAATTAAAAAAGAAATTAGATTCAAAAATAATTACTGTATCAGGGGAGAACAATAAAGCTGATATTTATATTAAAAATAAAAAATTAATAATAAATCTTAATTTAAGAAAAAATAAAATATCAAAAATAATTGACATAAGACAGTTTAATAACTTTCTTGGAGTACATAATTATCAAAATATAGCAGCCGTGTATGCGATAGTTTTGTCTTTAGGTTTTTACAAGTGGAAACAAATTGAGAATTCTATTAAGTCTTTTAAAGCTTTGCCTCATAGACTACAAAAAATAAAACAGATTAACAATATAACTTTCGTCAATGACAGTAAGGCCACAAATATTGATGCAACAAATCAAGCCCTAAAAAATTTTAAAAATGTTTTTTGGATATTAGGTGGGCGACTTAAAGAAAGAAGTTTACAAAAATTAAAAAAACATTTTTTTAGAATAAAACATGTTTTTTTAGTAGGAGAAACAAAATTTTTATATCAAAAATATTTAAAAAATTTTTTAGATTGTACAACTGTTAAGAATTTAGAAGAAGCTGTAAAGCTTTCGCACTTTTTAGCACAAAAAAATATTAAAGAAAAAAAAATAAAATCTTCAATTGTTTTATTATCTCCAGCATGTTCATCATTAGATGAATGGAAAGATTTTGAAGATAGAGGTAATGCATTTATTAAGTTTGTAAAAAAAATTTAGAAAAAAAATAAATGGAAAATGATCAATTAAATATATTTCTTTATAATTGGTGGAGAAGTATTGATAGAAAAATTTTTATAATTACAATTTTACTATTACTTATAGGCTGTTTAATTTCCTTTGCTGCAACTCCATCTATTGCAATTAAATATGGTTTAGATCCATATTATTTTGCGAAAAAACATCTAATTTTTGCCCCTGCTGCTTTTTTTTTTATTTTTTTTACTTCTCTATTCTCAAGATTAGGAATAAAACGTTTTTTTTTATTTATATTTTTATTATCTATTTTTTTTATTTTTTATTCTTTCTTTATTGGAATAGAGAGTAAAGGATCAATCAGATGGGTTTCTTTTTTTGGATATAGCTTCCAACCATCCGAATTTTTAAAAGTTTCTTTTATTATAATTTGTGCTTCAATTTTTTCTTCAAAAAATTATTTTCCAATGATTAATAATCAATTTTTTTCATTTCTTTTATATTTATTTGTTTCAAGTTTAATATTATACCAGCCTGACTTCTCGATGTTTGTAATAATTTCTTTTGTTTATTTCGGACAATTATTTATTTCTGGTTTAAACAAGAAATGGGTAGCAGCTTCATTACTTTTTTTTTCTTTTGTTTTTTCAGCCACATATTATTTTTCTAATAATGTTAAATTACGTATTGATAATTTTTTATTTTCAACTGGTGATAATTATCAGATATCAAAATCACTAGAAGCTATAAAAGAAGGAAGTTTATTTGGAAAAGGCCCAGGACTTGGCACTGTAAAAGAGAATATTCCTGATGCTCACACAGATTTTATTTTTTCTGTTATTGCTGAGGAATTTGGGCTTCTTAGCTGTTTGCTCATTATTGTTTTTTTTATATATCTTATTTTTAATATTTGCAAAAAAATAAAAAACGAGAAACATCTTTTTATTATTTTATGTGTTTCAGGTTTAGTAATGCAACTAGGTTCTCAAATTTTTGTAAATATAGGTTCAACTATAGGTCTTATACCAACCACCGGCGCCACTCTTCCTTTTATTAGTTATGGAGGTTCTTCAATGATTTCGACTGCATTAAATATTGGTGTAATTCTAGCTTTAACTAGAGTATCTTATAAGGATAGCATAATGTCTGATGAAAAAGGATTCTAAGATAGCAATAGTCGCTGGAGGAACTGGTGGACATATATTTCCAGCAATCTCATTATTAGAACAATTAATTTCTGAAAAAAAAGAAGTAATTTTTTTTTCAGATAAAAGAGTAAAAAATATTGTAAATGAAAATAAAAATTTATTTAAAAATAAGAAAGTAATTCTTTATACTCTTGAAATTTCAAGAAACTTTCTAAATTTTTTTAATTTTTTTACTAATCTTTTTAAAATTTTTAATATTTTAAGAAAAAATAAT
>JAKUPP010000016.1 GCA_022450705.1 Alphaproteobacteria bacterium
GCTGAAGTACGAAAAAAAATTCCAAATTTAAACAATCAAGTGTCAAAAGGAAATTTTAATAATTTAATAAAATGGTTGAGACACAATGTTCATAGAAAAGGTTCTTTATGTAATAGTGAGGAACTTATCAAGAATATTACAGGGGAAGAATTAAACATTGAATATTTTAAAAAACATCTAATAAATAGATATCTAAATTAAAAATACTTAAGAAATATTGAATTGTATTACGAGAGTACTAGAAATAATAAACTAAAAAAAAAATTCAGCGAAGTCTTACTTGATGGACTTGCAGATGATGGGGGTTTATATGTTCCTAAAAAATGGCCTAAAGTTTCAAAAAAAGAACTTTCTAAGTTTCAAAATATGAATTATCAACAAATAGCATTTCATATTTCAAAAAAATTTATAGAAAATGAGATAAATGATAGAGATTTAAAAAAAATAATTACAAAATCTTTTAAAAATTTTTCAAAAAAAAATATAGCAAATATTAAAGAACTAGAAAGCAATGAATGGCTTTTAGAATTATTTTATGGCCCAACACTTGCATTTAAAGATTACGCGCTTCAAGTAGTTGGTAATTTATTTGAATACGTATTAAAAAAAGAAAAAAAAAAAATTACTATAATAGGCGCTACCTCCGGAGATACAGGCTCGGCAGCCATAAATGCTTGTAAAAATAAAAGCACTATGGAACTCTTTATTTTTCATCCTTATAAAAAAGTTTCTAATATTCAGCGAAGATTAATGACAACCGTTAAATCAAATAATATATATAATATAGCAATAAAAGGAAATTTTGATGATTGCCAAAAAATAGTTAAAAGATTATTTCTGGATAAAAAATTAAAAGATAAATTTCATTTTTCGGCAATTAACTCTATTAATTGGGCAAGAATTTTATTTCAATTAATTTATTATTTTTATTCTGTATCAAAAATTAATAAAAAAAAGAAATATACTTTTTCAGTTCCATCTGGAAATTTTGGAAATGTTTATTCAGGTTACATTGCAAAAAAAATAGGACTACCAATAGATAAATTAATCATAGCTACAAACGAGAATGATGTTTTGTCAACTTTTACTAATAAGGGATATATTAAATTAAAATCTGTAAAACAAACTATTTCACCTAGTATGGATATACAATTACCAAGTAATTTGGAAAGATTTATCTACGATTTATTCAGTAAAAATAATAATTTAGTGAAAGATTATATTAAAAAATTATATAAAAATAAAAGGATTTTTATTAATAAAAATAAAATTAAACAAATACAAATTTATTTTAAATCCTCAAAAGTAGATGAAAAAGAAACTTTATTAGCAATAAAAGAATTTTTTATTAAGAAAAAGATTATCATTGATCCTCATACAGCAGTAGGAATTAGTGCTAAAAGAAATTTAGAAATAAAAAATAAACCAACAATTTACATAGCTACTGCTCATGCTTCAAAATTTCCTGAAACGATTAATAAAGTAATAAAAAGAAAAGTACCATTACCAGAAAAAAATAAATCTTTATTAAAATTAAAGGAAAATTATAAAATAATTGATTCAAGTTATAATAAAATTAAAAATTATTTAATCCAAAAATCAAAATTTGTAAAAAATGTATAATATTTTTTCAGTAAGAAATGAAAAAGAATTAATTGGAAAAGAAGTCATTCTTAAGAAGCCAAGAAAAGAAAATTGGAAGGAGTGGGCTGAGTTAAGGCAAAGATCCCGAAATTTTTTACAACCATGGGAACCAAAATGGCCAAGTAACTTCCTTACGAAAAACTCATTCGATAATTTTATCAATATGGTTGATACTTCATTAAAAAAAAGAAATGGTTATAATTTTTTTATTTTTAAAAAAGAAACAAATAATTTAATGGGAGGAGTAAGCCTTACTAATTTCAAAACAGAAGGATATAAAAGTATAACTATGGGCTATTGGATGGGTGAAGAATATGCTGGGAAAGGATATATGAAAGATTCACTTAAAGTTATATCTAATTTTTGTTTTAATGAATTAGAATTAAATAGAATTGAAGCCGCATGTCTTCCAAAAAATTTAGTAAGTAAAAGAGTTTTATTGCGCGTTGGTTTTAAAAAAGAAGGTTATGCTAAGAAATACTTGAGTATAAATGGAAAATTAGAAGATCATCTACTTTTAGTTAAAATAAGAAAAGGAATTTAACATTTACCAGCGACTGAGCTAAGAAAATTTGGATTTATTCCAATAGATTTTATTGCTTCGCTCCATTTTTTTTCAGCTTTACATTCAAAAATTAATTTAGAGTTGCCAGGTGCCACTAACCAACCATCATTTAATAGTTCATCCTCTAGTTGGCCTGCAAACCAACCAGCGTAACCTAAAGCAAAAAGGGACTTTTTGGGTCCATTTCCTTTAACAATTGATTTAAGAATATTAATATTAGATGTTAAAAAAATTTCACTATTAACTTTAATAGTTGTCTCATCTTTAAATTCTGAGGTATGTAGTATGAATCCTTTTTTTGTATCAACTGGGCCACCATATGTAATTGGAATATTATCTATATTTGAATTATCTTTTAGTTCTTCATTATTAATTATATTATTTATTTTTGTTTCGATTATGGGTTGATTAATTACTATACCCATAGCTCCTTCATTTTTATGTATAATCATGTAAATTACAGATTTAAAAAATCTAGGATCTGCCATAGACGGGGAAGCAATTAAAAATTTACCAGATAAAAATTTTTTATTTTTTTTCATAATTTATAAACAATAAAATATATCATTTATTATAGTAGAAATTAATTGATATTGTTTATAGTAAATTTAAATAATTAAAATGTTTTTAAGATTAATAAAAAACAGTCTTATTTTTTTACTTTTTATTATTAATTTTTCATTTACTAGCATAGCTGAGGAAAATAGTAAAAAAATAAGCCAACATGTTTCATTAGAATTAATTTCTTCAGTGAATTCAATACATAAAGAAAATAATTTACATTTAGGACTTTTTTTTAAATTAGATCCTGGATGGAAAATTTATTGGAAATATCCTGGTAAAGCCGGATATCCTCCAAAGATAGATTGGTCAAAATCAAAAAATATTAAAGATCTTGAAATAATATGGCCAAGACCTGAGAAATTTGAAATACTTGGAATGAAGAGTTTTGGATATTCAAAAGAAGTAATCTTGCCAATTAAATTAATTCTAGAAAATAATAATAAAAAATTATCAGCAAACTTTAATGTTGATTACTTAACTTGTAAAAAGATATGTATTCCATTTAATCATAACGTAAAATTAGATATTCCAGCTGGAGTTGGAGAAATATCAGAATATGAAAAAATTATAAATGAATATATAGAAAAATCTAATTATTCAAATTACTCAAATTTTTTGAATCCAGATAGTATTTTGTTTTTTGTAATTATAGCTTTTATTGGCGGTGTTATTTTAAATTTTATGCCCTGTGTATTTCCCGTTTTGTCTCTAAAGATTTATAATGTTATATCTCATCAACAAAAAAATATAAATAATAAAACAATTAAAAGAAATTTTTTAGCAACAATACTTGGAATAATATTTTCTTTTTTTATTTTATCTATATTTATAGTTTTTTTAAAAAGCCTAGGGCTCAGTCTTGGCTGGGGTTTTCATTTTCAATCACCTTTGTTTCTATCTCTTATGATTTTAATTTTAATTCTTTTTTCATTAAATTTAATAGGTGTATTTTCTATTGATATTCCAATTTTTTTTAAAAAATTTATAAATAGAGCTATTGAGTTTAATAAAAAGAGTTCAGAATTTTTAAAAAATTTTTTTCTAGGATCTTTTATAACTATTTTATCTACACCTTGTTCAGCACCTTTTATAGGAACTGCAATAGGATTTGCATTTGTAAGCCCTAATCAAATAATTTTTTTAATTTTTTTTTGTATTAGTTTAGGTTTATCTAGTCCTTATATTATACTAGCTACAAAGCCTCAAATTTTATCATTTTTACCAAAACCTGGAACATGGATGAAAAAATTTAAATATTTTCTAAGCCTTTTATTGACTTTAACAGCTTTTTGGCTTTTCACCGTTTTATTAGTTCAACTTAACGCAATTAATAATAATTCAAAAAATAATAACTGGATAGAATTTAATGCACTTAAAATTAAAGAATTAGTTAATGACAAGAATATTGTTTTTGTTGATATAACAGCAGATTGGTGTTTGACTTGTTTTTATAATAAAAAAACTGTTTTAGATAGAAAAAAAGTTAAAAATATTTTTGAAAAATATAATGTTAAAAAAATACAAGGAGATTTAACAAAACCTAATAAAGAAATTAATGAGTATATAAATTCTTTTGGAAGATTTGGCATACCTGTTAATGTTATTTATAGTTCATCTGTACCACAAGGAATATTATTATCAGAAGTATTGACTGTTAAGGATCTTTTGAGTACCTTCGAAAGTATAAAAAATGATTAAAGAAGGTGAAATATTTCCAAATAATAAAATTACTTTAGTTAGTGCTGAAGGAAATAACGAGATTGAAACTGATAAAGTCTTGTCTAAAAAGAAAGTAATTCTCTTTGGTATTCCAGGAGCTTTTTCGCCAACATGTAATAACGACCACCTTCCTTCATTTGTTAATAAATTTTCTGAATTAAAAGATAAAGGAGTTGATAATATAATTTGTCTTTCAGTAAATGATCAGTTTGTAATAAAAGCTTGGCAAGGTTTTAATAAGGTTTGGGACAAAGACTTCCTTTTTATTGCAGATGGTAATTGTGATGTAACTAAATCTTTAGGAATGGTATTAGATTGTTCAGGTTTTGGAATGGGGAATAGATCTAACCGATATGCGATGATTATTGAAGATAAAATAGTTAAAAAATTAATTATAGAAGAAAATCCTGGAGTTTGTGATTTAACAAATGCTACTGAAATTTTAAAGTTTTTATAAACTTTCAATTGCTTTTTTTGCTAGCATATCAGCTTTTTCATTAAAGAAATTTTCATTATGTCCTTTAACCCAAACCCAATGTATTTGATGATCTTTAATTTCTTCTTCTAACATTTTCCATAAATTTGAATTTTTAACTTTTTTTTTATTTGAGGTTTTCCATCCATTTAACTTCCATTTTTTTATCCAAATAGTTATTCCATCCTTTAGATACTTACTATCTGTATAGATGTTAATTATTATTTTTTTTTTAAAATATCGAACTGCTTTTATAGCAGCAGTTAATTCCATTTTATTATTAGTCGTATATTTCGCAGAACCACTAATTTCCTTTGTTTTTCCATTGTTATATTTGATAATAAAAGCCCAACCCCCCGGACCTGGATTTCCTAAACATGCTCCATCAGTATAAATATCCACTTTATCCATCTATATTTTTCTAAAAATAATTTGTCAAATTATTGGATTGAAAATATTTCAATTTATTTAAATATTCCTTTGGGTTTTTTTTATATTTTTGAGGAATTTTCTTATTTTGTGAATCCATAAGTCTTGATAGGTAAAATCTTAAACTACTTGCTCTTAAAAATAAATTAAGGTGAGTAATTTCTTTATTTTTTATTTTTCTAATTGAGTTGTAGCCTTTAATTAAATTTTTCATTTTATCTACACTTAATTTACTTTTATAACACCAAGAATTTATACATATTGATAAATCGTAGCAAAAGAAATCATTACACGCATTTGACAAATCTATTATTCCAACGATCTTATTTTTTTTAAAAAAAACATTATCTGGAAAAAGATCTCCATGAATAATTCCAGAAGGCAAGTTTTTAGGCCAATTTTTTTTTATGTATTTAATTTCTTTTTTTAAAAAAAGAGATTCATTTTTTGATAATTTTATTTTTTTTTTTATTAACTTGTCCCACTCATTTAATGAAAAATCATTTCTTTTTTTTTTTTTAAATTTTAAACTTTTTTTATGTAATGTAGCTAAAATTTTTCCTAATTTATAACAGTGTTGGGAATTAATTTTTTTTGCTAATTTTCCTTTAACAAAATCAATTATTGTAAATTGTTTATTTTTATATGAATTTAATTGTTTATTATCATTATTATATAGTATTTTTGGGCATGGGAATTTTTCTTTTCTTAAAAAATTTATTAAATCAATAAAAAAAGATAAATTTTTCCCCTTTATTCTTTCTGTTATTTTATTTTCATAAATTGTTAGAACACACTTATTAGATTTTGTTTTAAAAAAGTAATTTGTATTTTCTATACCCTCATCTATTCCTTTAAAATAAAAAAGATTACCAAGTGAGTAATTTACTAAATATTTTTTAAACTCTGATTTGTTAATTTTTGTGTAATAAGCCAATATTTAATATTTTATAAAAAAGATTAACGATGCTATATTTATACAGTTTAAATAAAATACAAAAAATATAAAAAAAATGAATAAAAAAAAATTACCATTATTGAAACCCCACACAGTTGATGTAAAAAAAGGTAAGAAATATGCATGGTGCTCATGCGGGTTAAGTTCAAAACAACCATATTGTGATGGTTCTCATTCCGAAACAAAATTTAAACCTGTGGTTTTTACAGTTAAGGTTAGTGAAACTGTTTATTTGTGTGGGTGCAAGCATACTAAAAAATCACCATTTTGTGATGGGTCTCACAAGTTATTATAATTTTTTTGCTCTTTTTTTGATTTATAAAATAAATTTGTAATTGATTTACCAATTAGCTGACCATCTTTTATTTCCTTTTGTTTATTCAACAAATCTTTAATACTTTTAATTGAAATATCTAAAGCAATTTCTTTAATATCATCTATAGCCTGTTTTTTTGATTGATTAATTCTATCGTCTATTCTTTTTTTAAATCTTTCACTGTATTTTTTTTCTTCATTAAAAAGTCTATTTTCTAAATTTTTTGCTTCTTCATTTGCTTCCTTAATTATTCTTTTCTTATCGTTGATCATATTTTTAAGATTTTTATTTGCTTCATTTAAATTATTTTCCGCTTCTTTTTTTAATTCTTTTGCTTCATTGACTCTTTTTTTTATTTCTTCAATTCTTTTATCTAAAGATTCTATTAATACTTTTTTGGCTTTCTTAAAAGATAAAAGTACAAAGATAAAAAAAGCAACTGCTACCCAAAAAGCTTCACTATGTAAAAGTTCTAAAAAGTTATCATTGTGGTATAGTTCCATCAATCAACTTCCTTTAAATTTTTTTTTATTAAATGTTTAAGTGTATTTTTTTTTATTTTTTTTTTGTTTGATAATTTTTTCAAAATTTCTTCTGAAAGATTTAATGAAATTTTATTAATTTCTTTTAATGCTTTTTTTTTTTTATTAATAATTTCCTGTTCGTTTTTCTCTAATTTTTGCTCAAGTCTTTTTTTTAATAATTCAGTGCTTTTAGTTATTTTTTTATTAGTTGTTTCTTTAAGATGATTGATTATTTGTCTAGCTTCATTTTCTATATTTTTTTTTGTTTCTTCATACTCATCATTTATTATTTCAGTATCCTTATACATTTGTTCAGAAATATGAATATTATTTTTAATTTCAGTTTCACGACTTTTAATGACTGATGATATCCTAGGTATAATGATCCTAGACATTATTAAATATAAAAGTAAGAAACTTATTACAAGCCAAAATATTTGGCTTGGATAAGTTGTAATTTCCAATTGAGGCATTTTTTAAAGTTTAAAAAATTATACAAATAGAAAAAAGAATGCAATTAATAAAGCATATAAAGCTACAGCTTCTACTAATGCAAAACCTAACATTCCAATTGGAAAAACCTGCGGACGTGCAGATGGGTTTCTACCTATAGTTGATACTAAGGCTGCAAAAATGTGACCTATTCCTGCTCCAACTCCACCCAGACCAATTACCGCTAATCCGGCTCCAATTATTTTAGCTGCTTCTATTTCCATATATTCCTCCTAATTAATTAATGTAGATTAATAGATTCATTTAAATATAAACAAGTTAATATAGTAAACACATAAGCTTGTAAAAAAGCAATAAGAACTTCTAAAGCTGTTAAAGCAACGTCAACCATAAGCGGTGCAATGCCAAATATTCCTAAAGGAACTATAAAACCTGCGAAAATTTTTAACATTGTATGACCAGCCATCATATTAGCAAATAATCTGACAGATAAGCTTATAGGTCTTGATAAATAAGATATTATTTCAATTGGTATCATTAAAGGAAGCATTATCATTGGAACACCCTTTGGGATAAATAGACCAAAAAATTTAAAACCGTGTATAAAAATCCCAAGTAAAGTAACAAGCAAAAAAACAAACATGGCTAGTACAAATGTAACAATAATGTGACTAGTAAAAGTAAAACTATAGGGCAACATACCAAGCATGTTACCAAAAAGTAAAAAAGTAAATAATGTAAATATTAAAGGAAAAAACTTATGTCCTTTATCACCTATATTATCACTTACCATATTAGCAATAAATTCATAAAAAATTTCCGAGATTGACTGAAACCGACTAGGTATCAAGCTTTTATTCTTTATTGATAGCAATAATAACAAGGTAATAAAAATAATAGCCAAACTCATGAATAATGAAGAATTTGTATACGAAATGTTTGTTTCAAATATCTCTAAAGGTATTAATTCCTTTATCTTAAATTGATGAATAGGATCAGCCATAATTAAAAAAAAATTATTTATTGCAATTTATCATTTTTTTTTTTAAAACCAACCTCAAATCCTAATTTTTTTACAGATCTATAGACGTTCATAATACCTGCGGCAAAACCAAGAATTAAAAAAATAATTAAAAAAATTGGTTTAGATTGGAAATAATTATCAAGAAATACACCAATTACCAAAGCTACAATTATTGCAGATACTAGTTCAACTCCAGATTTTAAATAAACTCCAAAGTCCTTAAAGTTTTTATTTTTTTTTTGATTTTTAATTTTTGAGTTTGAATTTTTTAAATTCTTAAGTCTTTTGTTGAAGTCTTTAAGTTTTTTCTTCAATATTCTTAACTAACTTCTCTAAGTTTTTGCGCTTCTTCAAGTTGAACTGAAATTAATTTTGATACTCCAGTTTCAGCCATAGTAACGCCGTATAATCTATCCATATGTGCCATAGTAATAGGATTATGTGTGATTATAACAAATTTTGTTAGTGTGTCATGATTGATTTTTTTAATCACTTTACAATATTTTTCGATATTTATATCATCTAATGGCGCATCAACTTCATCTAAAACACAGATCGGGGAAGGATTTTGAAGAAAAACTGCTAAAATTAAAGCAGTTGCTGCCATAGTTTTTTCACCACCTGACAATAAAGATAAAGTGTTCATTTTTTTTCCTGGTGGGGATGCAAACACTTCTAAACCAGATAACAAAGGATCAGTTGAACCAATCATTTTAAGGTACGATTTGCCTCCATCAAAAAATTGTGTAAAAAGATTTTGAAAATTTTGATTAACACCATCAAAACATTTGTTTATTTTTTCCCTACCTTCTTTATTTATACTTGATATTGTTTCTCTTAATTTTAAGATTGCTTTTTCTACATCAATTTTTTCATTAACCATTTTTTCTATTTTTTTATTAGTTTCCATTGCTTCATTTTCTGCTGTAAAGTTTATAGGACCAATTTTATCGAATTTTCTTTTTTCAACATTTAGATCATTTTGCAATATGCCTTTAGCTGGCAAGTCTTGAACATTAATTTTTTCTTCTTTTAAATTTTCTTCATTTAATTTTAAATTAAAATTATTTTCACTTTCTTGATATGCATTATCTAAATCATTCTTTAAATATTCTAAATCTGTTTCTAATCTAGTTTTTTCTTCATGACTTTCTATTTTTTTATCTGAATTTATCTTTATTTTTTTGTCTATTTCTTTAGTTTGATTTGGATCAATTGTAATTTCTTTTTCCAACTGATTAATTTTTATATCTAATTCAATATTCCTTTTATTTAATTCATCAGGTTTAGCTTCCAAATTTATCAATTCATTATTTGTAAATTTTTCCCTTTCCACAAGTTCCTCTAGATGTTTTTTTGCATCATCTATTCTTTTACTCCATTTAGCATGTTCTTCTTCGAAATCAAAAATTTTATCTAAATTAGTTAATTTTGAAAAATTATTTTTTATATCTGTAAAAGAAGAAAAAACACTTTTAATTTTTTCAGAAATGATATCAAAAGTACTTTTTATTGGTGTTATCAAATTATTATTTTTATTTTTCAATTCATCTATTTTAGAATTTAATTCATTAGATTTAGATATAATAAATTCGATTTTTTTAAGTTCATTTTCTATATCCTTTTTTAAATTAATAAAATTTTCCTTTCCAGAATTTTTTTCACTATTTGATATTTTTATATCTAGCTCTTTTGTTTCGTTAAATATATTTTTTTGTAATTTAGATAAAGAAAAATTTGCATCTTCTAAAAATTTTTTCTCCCTTGATATGTCAACAGTTAATTGTTTTAATCTATTTTTTAGATTATCCTTTTGAATAGAAACTCTATTAATTTCATCTATATTTTTTTGTTTTTCATTTTTTAAATTATTTAGATCATTATTTTTTTCATTACTTTTACTAAGAAATTTGTTTTTTTCATTTTTGTAATTTTCAAGCAGAGAATCAATCTTATTTATTTCAAAACTTATTTTTTCAAGTCTCTCAGTTTTTTTTGAAATTTTATTTATATTATTTATACATCTAATTTTTATAATAGTAATTTCCAATTTATTTATTTTATCTTTAACAGTTTTATATTTTTCTGCCTCTTTAGCTTGTTTTTCAAGTATTTTAAATTGTTCTTTATGTGTTTTGATAATATCTTCCAGTCTTGATAAATTTATTTCTGCAGATTTTAACTTTAATTCTGCCTCATGTCTTCGTGCATGCAAACCAGTAATTCCAGCGGCTTCTTCAAGTAATATTCTTCTTTCTTCTGGCTTCGAGCTTATTAATCTATGAACTTGCCCTTGTGCCACTATAGATGTTGTATCTGGTCCCGAAGATGCATCAGCAAATAATAAACGAACATCTTTTGCCCTTGCTACTTTATTATTTATATAATAAGTAGATCCTTTTTCTCTTTCTATTTTTCTTTTTATTTCTATTGTTTCATAATCATTAAATATTTCTGGCGCTTTTCTTTTTTTATTATCGATTTCAATTTCAATTTCTGCTAAGTCGTTTTGAGGTCTAATTGAAGTTCCATTAAAAATTACATCGTCCATTCCCTTGCCACGCATTTCTTTTGGAGAAGTTTCACCCATTATCCATTTTAACGCATCAACAATATTTGATTTTCCACAACCATTAGGTCCCACAATTCCAGTTAAACCTTTTTCTATATCTAGTTCTGTTCTTTCAACAAAAGATTTGAAACCAGTAATTTTTAATTTAGTAAAGTCCATTTTAATTAATTAAATTTTCAATTATTTTTTCAAAATTTTCATAGCTCATAGCGCTATATTTTTTTTCATTTATTATTAACGAAGGAGTTGAATTAATATTGTATTTTTCTTCTCCAATAGAACGAGACCTTATAATATTATCAACTAATTTTTCATCTTTAAAACAAGAGTTAATTTTGTTTTCATTTAAACCTGCTAATTTACCGATATTTCGAAGTTTATCCATAAAAGCATCATCATTTGAAACCCATTTTTTTTGATTAGCAAGAATTAGTTTAACAAAATCAAAATATTTGTCTTTTGGAGCACACTTAGCAAGCACAGATGCAAATAATGCCTGCTTATCTAAAGGAAAATCTCTAAAAACATATTTTATTTTATTAGTATCAATATAATTTTTTTTAATTTTTGGATAAACTTTTTCGTGGAAACTTGCGCAATGAGCACATGTCATTGAAGCATATTCAATAACTATAATTTTAGCGTCTTTGTTTCCTAAAAAAGTTTCTTCGTCTGTTTTAGCATTTACAATCCCATCTTTTGAGAAAATGAGGAAAATAAATATAATTAAGAATTTGCTAATATTGTATCTCATTTTTAGATTACCACTATATATTGTATAATTATAAAATTTATATTTCTTTGAACAAGTATTAATTTATTGGTCAAATAACGTTTTACTAAGATTCTTTAAGGCTGTTTTAAGTTCATTTTTTTTAATTTTGTTAATTACTTTAGAATGATTATTTGTATTTTTTTTTTTGATAATTTTGCTTTTTTTATAAGAATCTTTAACATCAAAGTCTTGGACTACGCTTATTTTATTAATCGCTTTATATCCGAAGTATTGGTTTAATTTTTCAATTATTTCATCATTTTTGAATTCTATTTCCATTGATCTACCTCTTTTTGTTTTTAAGAAAATTATCCCATTTGAATTTTTTATATCTGAGTAAACTATTTTTATAGGCCAACAATATTTTGCTATATCTTGTCCTATAATTTCTTTCCATTTTTTTATTAAAGCTATTTCAACAAAATTTCTTTTTTTGATATTTTTATCTATAATTTTAGGTAAACTTTTCCCAACTTTTTTAAAATAACTTTGCTTTCTTTCTTTCATAATTTAATTTTTTTTAAAATATATATTTTATGATAGTATCAAAAAAAATGTCAAACTTAACTCATAACTTATTAAATTGGTATAGTAAAAATAAAAGACAATTTCCTTGGAGAGTTAAAAAGAACATTGAAAACCCTTATTATGTATGGGTAAGCGAAGTAATGTTACAGCAGACAAATGCCAACACTGTAATCAATTATTACAAAAAATTTATTAAAAATTGGCCTACTATTTATTCATTATCTAAAGCAAAATTAGATTCTGTTTTATTTCAATGGCAAGGTCTAGGATATTATAATAGAGCAGTTAATTTACATAAAACCGCAAAAATTATATCTAAGAAATTTAATGGCAAAATTCCTAAGAATTATGAGACATTAATTCAGTTACCTGGAATAGGCGAGTATACAGCTAATGCCATATTGGCCATTGCTTATAACAAAAACACTATTGGAGTTGATGTCAATATTAATAGGGTCATTTCTAGGTTATATAATCTTAATTCAGATAATAATAAAAGTGAAATATCAAAAAAGATTTATACTTTACTACCAATCAATAAATGCAGCAATTTTATGCAAGCATTAATGGATCTGGGTTCAGAAATATGTAGAAAAAAAAGTGTTAATTGTTTAATTTGTCCAATAAAAAAGTATTGTCATTTTTACAACGAAAAAAAAGAAATAAATTTTGATGCACTAAAAGATAAAAAAAGAAAATTTTTGTTTGTTTATTTAATAAAATATAAGAATCAAATAATTTTAAAAAAAAGAAAAAAAACTAAGTTTCTTCATGGTTTAATGGAAATTCCAAATAATTTGTTAAATAACAAACCTTCTTTAAAAGTAGCTAAACAAAATGCACCATTAAATCTTGATTGGAAGACTCTTCCAGGAAAATTAAATTCTAAAATCAGTAATTTTGAATTAGAAATTAGATTCTTTCAAGCGCAGGTTGAGAAAAAAATTACTTTAAAAAATACTGTATGGGTAAAAAAAAATGAAATTCAGAAAATTCCAATATCAAGTTTAATGAGAAATATTTTATATTACTTAAATCCCACCTAACTCTGATCTAATTTTTTCTCTTAAAACGTCTATACTTACAGAATTTTTTTTGTCATATTTATACCAAAAAGTCCAGCCGTTACATGATGGTAAATTAAGCAAATCGGCAGCAACACTATGTATTGAGCCTTTAAAATTCTCAGTGATAATTGATCCATCTACTCTAACTTTTGCATGCCATTTTTTTTTTATATCATGCAACATATCACCTGGTTTTATTAAATTAAATTCTATTAAACTTCCAAACGGTATTCTTTTTTGTTGTTTTTTTTCAATTGTTTTTAACATTTTAATATTTTTTATTGGTACAATTGAATCAATTCTTTCTTTTGCAAATTTTATATACTTTTCTTCACTTTCTATACCAATAAATTTTCTATTATATTTTTTTGACACTGCTCCAGTAGTTCCTGTTCCAAAGAAAGGATCTAATATTGTATCTCCTGGATTAGTGACTGATAATATAATTCTTGAAATTAGAGCTTCAGGTTTTTGAGTCGGATGAATTTTTTTACCTTTATATTTTAATCTTTCCGAACCATTGCATATAGGAAAAAGCCAATCGCTTCTCATTTGCAGATCATCATTAAGAGATTTCATAAGGTTGTAATTAAACCTATATTTAGAATTCTTATTTTTAGAAGACCATATCAATGTTTCATGAGCATTCGAGAATCTTGTTCCTCTAAAATTCGGCATTGGATTAGTTTTTATCCAAACAATATCGTTTAGAATCCAAAAATTTAAATCTTGCAATATTTTTCCAATTCTAAATATATTATGATATGTGCCAATTACCCAAATAGCTCCATCTTCTTTTAAAATTCTTCTAGCCTCACCAACCCATTTTTTTGTAAAATTATCATACTCTTCAAAATTTTTAAATTTGTCCCAATTTTCTCTTACACCATTTACATTTGAATGATCGGGTCTTTTTAAGCTTTTTTCTAGTTGTAGATTATAAGGTGGATCAGCAAATATTAAATCTACTGAGTTTGAAGGTAATTCCTTCATCTTTTCTAAACAATTACCTACATATATTTTATTAGTCTTAAAACTTTTTATTTTCATTTTGATCCCGAAATTGTTAATTATTTTATCATTTTTGTTATTGGTTTGAAAGATTTTCTGTGGTGAGGGCTTATACCAAGTAATTTTATTTTATTAATATGCAATTTTGTTCCATAACCAGAGTTCTCATTCCAAAAGAATTCAGGATACTTATAAGATAATTTTTTCATTAAATTATCTCTTATAACTTTTGCGATAATTGATGCTGATGCAATAGATATACATTTATTATCACCATTTTTTATTGCTTTAACATTTGCTTTAATTTTTGGAATATTGATACCATCTACTAATACGAAATCAGCGGTAATTTTTAATGACATATATGCTCTTTCCATAGCAATTAATGAAGCTTCTAAAATATTTTTTTCTTCAATTTCTTTAACACTTGCTGCTCCCACACCAAAGGGGATAATATTTGTCAAAATTTTAAAAATTTTTTCTCTAATTTTTTTTGATAATTTTTTTGAATCATTAATCTTAATTATTTCTGGATATTTAACTATAAAGTTTTTCCATAAAGAACGTTTAATGTAAACAGCAACAGCTACAACAGGACCAGCAAGCGGACCTCTTCCAACCTCATCAATTCCAACAACAATATCTCCAAATTTTTCTTCTATATCAAAATTCATTATTTCAGTTTTGGAAGAATTTCAACTAAATTACATGGTTTAAAATTGGAGTCTAATTGATACTTTATAATTTCATCCCAAGCATCTTTACAAGCAGAAGGTGAGCCAGGTAAAGAAATTAAATATTTACCGTTAGAAATGCCAGCACAAGCTCTTGATTGTATTGTTGAAGTTTTAATTTTTTTATAGCTTAACATTCTAAAAATTTCACCAAAACCAGGGATATCTTTTTCAAAAAAAGATTTAAATACTTCTGGCGTTATATCTCTTTTAGTCAAACCTGTTCCGCCAGTTGCTATAATAACATCTATATTTTTTTTTTTTAACCAAGTTTTAAGAATATTTTTTATTTCTATTTTATTGTCTTTACATATTTCTTTTACAGACAAATTATGATGAGATTTTAAGACTTTTTTTTTTAATAATTCTCCTGATTTATCAGTTTTAGTATTTCTTGTATCAGAAATTGTTAAGATCGCTATGTTTAATTTTTTTTTCATATTGTAATCTTTAAATTTGTTATTTTTTCTTTAACTTTTTTCAAATCTTCCCAAGCAAATTTTTTTTTGTTTGGGGATCTTAGTAAATAGCTTGGATGAAAAATACAAGTTGCAAATATTTTTTTATTTAAGAAGGGATTGTTATAATTGAACCATTTACCACGATGTTTGGTAATACCTTCATTTAAATTTAATAAAGATTTTGACGCAACATTGCCAAAAAGCAAGAGGATCTTAGGGCTTATAATAGAAATATGCTCTTCAACATATGGAAGAAAAAGATTAATTTCATTTTCAGTGGGAGTCCTGTTATTTGTAGGTCTCCATGGAATAATATTTGTTATATAAACATTATTTTTTCTATCAAGTCCGATGGCATTAATCATTTCATCAAGTTTCTTTCCTGCTGCACCAACAAAGGGTTTACCAACTTTATCTTCTTCAAAACCTGGAGCTTCTCCAATGATCATAATATCAGATCTTAATATTCCATCATAAAAAACAAAATTTTTTGAGTTTAGTTTTAATTTGCAATCTACGTTAATAATTTTTTTTTTAAGTTCTGTTAATTTGCCATGAATTGTTTTTTTTTGATTTTTTTGATCATTGTAATTTTTAAATCTTATTCTTGGTGTATTTTGAATATGCGATTCCACACCAAATGATTTATAATAATTAAGTATTGATAAAGAGTTTTTTCTAATGTTTGACATTTTCTTTTAATGTTAAATTTTATTGTTATGTTATGATACAAAAATTTATTTATGACTAAAGTAACAAATTTGATAACTTAATTATTTTGCCTATATCTTTATATATATGACCAGAGAATCGATGAATTTTGATGTTTTAATAATTGGAGCAGGTCCATCAGGACTTTCTAGCAGCATCAGGCTTGCCCAACTTGCAAAAAAAAACAATAAAGAACTAAATATTGGTATAGTTGAAAAAGGTTCAGAAGTTGGCGCACATATATTATCAGGAGCAGTTTTAGAGACAAAAGCCCTTGATGAATTAATACCAGATTGGAAAACTAAAGATTCACCGCTTAAAACAGAAGCAAAAAAAGATAATTTTTTATTATTAACAAGAAACAGATCTTTTAAATTACCTACTCCTCCACAAATGAGCAATGAAGGAAATTATATTATCAGTTTGGGAAATTTTTCTAGGTGGCTAGCTAAACAAGCGGAAGAATTGTGTGTAAATATTTTTCCTGGTTTTGCTGCCTCAGAAATTCTTTATGATGAAAAAAAGAACAAAGTTAAAGGAATAAGGACTGGAGATCAAGGAATAAATAAA
>JAKUPP010000017.1 GCA_022450705.1 Alphaproteobacteria bacterium
TCATAATGAGAGGGAAAAATATCAATTATATCTCCTCTAACTCTAAAAGTGCCTCTATAGAAATTTATATCGTTTCTAATATATTGTAATTCTACAAGCTTAGTTATTAAGTGGCTTCTTTTTATTATGTCATGTTTATTTAAAGAAAATGTCATTGTTGAATATGTTTCAGGAGAACCTATTCCATAAATACAAGAAACACTTGCAACTATTATTACATCTTTTCTTTCAAATAAAGCTCTGGTCGCAGAATGACGCATTCTATCTATTTGTTCATTAATAGATGATTCTTTTTCTATATATGTATCAGTTCTTGGGACATATGCTTCTGGCTGATAATAATCATAATAAGAAACGAAATATTCTACTGCGTTTTTAGGAAATATCGATTTCATTTCAGAATATAATTGTGCTGCGAGTGTTTTATTTGGCGCTAAGATTAAAGTTGGTTTTTGAAGCTTTTCTATAACATGAGCCATTGTAAAGGTCTTTCCTGAGCCTGTAACACCTAATAAAGTTTGATTTTGTTTATTTTTTTTTAAATTTTCAGTTATTTTTTTAATTGCCTCAGGTTGATCTCCCGAAGGTTTAAACGAACTTTTAATTACAAACTTATCATTTACTTTTTTTTCTAAATTTTTCATTTTTTTTTAAAAAGTTTCCTAATTAATTAAATAATTTAATTGAAATTAATACTATCTTTTTTTTCTAAAATTTATTATAGAATACATAGGTTATTGTTATGAGTTTCTTTTCGCAAAGAGTATCAAGGATACAACCATCTCCCACTATATCTATAACTGCAAAAGCTAAGAAATTAAAACAAGAAGGTAAAAAAATTATAGATTTTTCTGCGGGAGAACCTGATTTTGACACACCTGATAATATAAAACAAGCAGCAGTTAAAGCTATTGAAGATGGTCAAACAAAATATACTCCTGTAAATGGAACAAAAGAATTAATTGAAGCTATAATAAAGAAATTTAAAAGAGAAAATGATTTAATTTTTGAGTCAGATGAAATTACAGTTGGATGCGGAGGCAAACAAGTAATTTATAATGCTTTAGTAGCCACAATTGAGAAAGGTGACGAAATAATTATACCTGCTCCATTTTGGGTATCTTATCCCGATATGGCTATTTTAGTTGAAGGACATCCAGTGGTTCTAGATTGCTCATTAGAAAATAATTTTAAAATTAATCCACAAGATTTAGAAAATAAAATTACAAATCGAACAAAGTGGGTGATATTAAATTCACCTTCAAATCCAACTGGGGCTTTTTACAGCGAACAAGAATTACAAAATTTAGCAAAAATTTTATTAAAACATCCACATGTATGGGTTATGTGTGATGATTTATATGAACATATAATTTTTGATGATTTAAAATTTAAAAATATATTACAGGTTGATAATAAACTCAAATCTAGAACATTTGTTGTAAATGGAGTTTCTAAAGCTTATGCAATGACTGGGTGGAGAGTAGGCTATGGGGCTGGTCCTCAAGAATTAATAAAAGAAATTAGTAAAATTCAATCTCAAAGCACAACTCACACTTCTTCTATATCCCAAGCAGCAGCAATAGAAGCTTTAAACAATAGTAATGAGTTTATAAATAAAAATAAAAAGATCTTTCAGGAAAGAAGAGATCTCATTTTTTCTAAGCTTAAAGATTTTTCTTCTCTTCAAGTTTTTTTACCTCAAGGATCTTTTTATGTTTATGTTTGTTGTAATGATATAATTGGAAAAAAAAAAGATGATGGTACCGAAATAAAGAATGATATTGATTTGTCAGATTACCTTTTAGACGAGGGAGTTGCTGTAGTGCCCGGAGAAGCATTTGGCTGCTCAAATTTTTTTAGAATTTCCTTTGCTACTTCTAATGAAGATATAATTGATGGTTGTGATAAGATTATTTCTGCCTGTAAGAAATTAAAATAAATTATTTAGCTATATATTTTTCTGCATCTAAAGCAGCCATACATCCCATTCCAGCCGCAGTAACAGCTTGCCTATAGATTTTATCTGTAACGTCACCTGCTGCAAATACACCGGGTATATTTGTTTCTGTAGTACCAGATTTTGTTAAAATATAACCTTCCTTATCTAATTTTAATTTATTTTTAAAAATATTTGTCGCAGGATCGTGTCCAATTGCAATAAAAACACCATCTAAATCTATAGATTTTATTTTGTTTACTTTTTTATTTTTAATAGAGATTCCTATAACTTTCTTTGGATTTTCATTACCATGAATTTCTTCAACAACACTATCCCATATAACTTCAATTTTTTTATTTTTAAACAACCTTTCTTGTAGAATTTTTTCTGCTCTTAATTTATCTCTTCTATGAATTAAAAATACTTTTTTTGCATGTAATGTTAAATATAGAGCTTCTTCAACAGCTGTATTGCCTCCGCCAACCACAGCAACTATTTTGTTTTTAAAGAAAAAGCCATCACAAGTTGCGCATGCTGATACCCCATAACCTTTGAATTTTTCTTCACTTTTGATTCCTAACCATCTTGCCGTTGCACCTGTTGCAATTATTGTTGTTTTTCCATAATAAATAGATTTACTATCTCCAATTAATTCAAAAGGTTTTAGTTTAAAGTTACATTCTGTAATGGTGTCATTAATAATTTTTGTGCCAACTCCTTCTGCTTGTGCCTTCATTTGATCCATAAGCCACGGTCCTTGTATAACATCTTTGAAACCAGGATAATTTTCTACATCTGTTGTAATAGTCATCTGACCACCGGGTTGTTGGCCATTTACTAAAATAGGTTTCATATTAGCCCTAGCTGCATATATAGCAGCAGTGTAACCAGCAGCGCCGGATCCAACAATAACTGTATCGCTTTTATAAGTTTTCATAATTAAATTTTAATTTTTTTTTAATTTTTTCAACTACTCTGTCAATATCATTTAATGTTTTCTTTTTTGTTTTTAAAGATATTGAGTTTTTCAAGTAATAAGCTAATTTTAAATGAATCAGATTTTTTATAAATAAGCTAAATCTTTTTGATTTTGTAGGTATATCAATTATATAAGTTGGTTTACCCGTACTACACGCTTCAGTAACCATAGAAACAGAATCACTTGTGACAATAATTGCTTTTGCAAAACTTATAGCATTTAAGTAAGACACTTTTTTAGAATTTGGTAAAACAAAATTGAAATTTTTACTTATTAAATTTTTTTTTAAATACAAATAGTCTTTTTTCTTAGTTCTCCTTGAAATAAGTATAAAAATTTTAATTTTTTCTTCTTCTTGGATTAACTTAAGATTTTTAATTATTTTATCTAATATTGATTTTGTTATTTTATGATGTCTGCTATCTCCCCCAATAAGTACACTAATAAATTTTTCTTTCAGAATTTTGGGAGGTTTTTTTTTATTTATATTTTTAATATATTTTGAGTTTATTTTTGTAAGAGCTCCTTCGGTCTCAATTACATTTAAACCTTTACACTTGTCATGTTTTGGTGAAACTACAACATCAAAATTATTAAGATTTATAGGTGGTTTTTGAATAAAAATAGAAAAAATTTTATTCTTTGTTTTTTGCTTAATCATCCTCGAGTAATACGCGGTGCTTTTTCCACATGAGATTATTATTTTTGGATAAGGAGGTTTAAAAAAATTTTTTTTTTGCAAATTAAGGAAGGTAGAAAGATTTCTTTTAAAAAAATTTATTTTTTTTATTTTTATAAGTTTATAATTTATATTTAATTTTTCCGCTAATGAAACCGATTGCTTTTCGTGACCAATTAAATTATCTGATAATATCCAACAACTTTTTTTAGACACTTTTTACTAACCTATTAATTTTTGTTTTAAAAAAATATTTTTGTAAGGATGATATTTCCAAATTTTTGTTAGATAGTTCTTTAATAGCTTCGACCACAGCTTTAGCACCAGCCATAGTGGTATAATAAGGAACTTTATTGTTAATTGCAGAACGCCTCAAAGTAAAACTGTCTTTAATTGCACTTGCTCCTTCGGTTGTATTAAAAATAAGATTAATTTTTTTTTCATTTATAAAGCTCACAATATTTGGGCTCCCTTCTTTTACTTTTTTTATTAAAAGACATTCTATATTTTTTTCTTTTAAAAACTTTGCAGTACCTTTGGTTGCTGAAATTTTAAAACCAAGTTTTTTTAAATTTTTAACATGTTGATAAACAGATTGTTTGTCTTCATTTTTAACTGATACAAACAAATTACCTTTTAATGGTAAATCTATATTTGCTGATAACTGAGATTTAGCAAATGCTTTTCCAAAGTTATAATCTATCCCCATTGCTTCACCAGTAGACTTCATTTCTGGCCCTAAAATAACATCCGACCCATCAAATTTAGAAAAAGGAAACACAGATTCTTTGACAGCAATATGATTGAGTTTATTTTTTTTTAATTTAAATTCACTTATTTTTTTTCCTAACATTATTAAAGAAGCTATTTTTGCAATTGGAATTCCCGTTGCTTTCGCAACAAAAGGTACAGTTCTGCTAGCGCGCGGATTGGCTTCAATTATATAAATTTCGTTATTTTGAACCGCGAATTGTATATTTATTAGCCCTTTAACATTTAAAGCTATTGCTAATTTTGTTGTTTGTTTTTCAATTTCTTTAATTATTTCTTTATTTAAAGTATAAGGCGGTATTACACACGCTGAATCGCCTGAATGAATTCCAGCTTCTTCTATATGTTCCATTATTCCAGCTATGTGTACTTTTTTTCCATCTGAAATAGCATCGACATCAACTTCAACTGCTGATTTTAAATATGAGTCAATTAATAATGGAGATTTTTTTGTTATTTTAAGAGCCCTTTCAATATATTTGAAAAACTCTTTTTTTTCGTTAATTATCTCCATTGCCTTACCACCTAAAACATAGGACGGTCTAATTATTAATGGTAATCCAATTATTTTTAGACACTTTTTTGCTTCATTGATGTTATTTGCAGTTAAATTTACTGGTTGTTTTATTTTAATATCTTTAATTATTTTTTTAAATCTTTTCCTGTCTTCTGCAATATCGATAGAGTCTAAAGAAGTTCCTAAAATTTTAATTTTTTCTTTTACTAAATGTTTTGCTAGATTCAAAGGTGTTTGGCCGCCAAATTGTAATATTAGACCTAAAAGTTTTCCACTTTTTTTTTCAACCTTTATAATTTCTATTACATCTTCAGGTGTCAAAGGTTCAAAGTACAATCTATCAGAGGTATCATAATCCGTAGAAACTGTTTCAGGATTACAATTAATCATTATTGTTTCAATATTTTTTTTTCTTAATGCGTACGAAGCGTGGACACAACAATAATCAAATTCTATACCTTGCCCTATTCTATTTGGTCCTCCTCCAATAATAATTATTTTATTTTTTTTAGTTGGTTTAGATTCACAGTTATCAATACCTTTTGGAATTTTTTCATAAGTAGAATACATATAAGGGGTTAAAGAAGAAAATTCCGCTGCACAGGTATCTACTCTTTTATAAATTGGATTTACACCAAATTTATTTCTTAAATCTTTTATATCTTTCTCCTTTTTTTTTGTCAAAAAAGCCAATCTTTTATCTGAAAAACCTAAACTTTTAATATGAATAATGGACTCCTTTTTTTTTGGTATTCCATTTTTTTTTATTAAATTCTCATAATCGATAATCTTTTTAATTTCTCTTAAAAACCATTTATCAATTTTTGTTTTTTTATAAATTGAATTAATACTTTCTCTCTTCCTAAGAGACTTAGCAATTTCAAAGAACCTTAATGGAGTAGGGAGTTTTAAGTTTGTTTTTAGATCTTTATTATTAATTAAACCATCATAGCCTTTATCAAGTGATCTAAGAGCTTTTTGGAAAGATTCACAAAAGTTTCTTCCAATTGCCATCACCTCTCCCACAGATTTCATTGAAGTTCCTAAAATATTTTTAGTTCCTGGAAATTTTTCAAAAGTAAATCTTGGAATCTTTGTAACTACGTAATCAATAGTTGGTTCGAAAGAGCAAGGAGTGTTTTTGGTGATATCATTTTTTATTTCATCTAATGTTAAACCAATTGCTAATTTAGCCGCAACCTTTGCAATTGGAAATCCCGTTGCTTTAGAAGCTAACGCAGATGATCTAGATACTCTTGGGTTCATTTCAATTATCACCATTTCACCATTTTTAGGATTAATTGCGAATTGCACATTCGATCCTCCGGTATCTACACCTATTTCTCTTAAAATTGCAAAACTCGCATTTCTCATAATCTGATATTCTTTATCTGTTAGCGTTAAGGCAGGAGCAACTGTAACACTATCGCCCGTATGCACGCCCATCGGATCGATATTTTCAATTGAACATATGACTATACAATTGTCATTTTTATCTCTTACTACTTCTAATTCATATTCTTTCCAACCCAAAACGGACTCTTCAATTAAAACTTCATTAATAGGAGAATAGCCCAAACCTTCTGAAACAATCTTTTTAAATTCTTCTAAGTTTCTTGCCGTTCCCCCTCCTTGCCCTCCTAATGTAAAAGATGGTCTAATTATTACGGGTAAAGAAAGTTTTTTTAAAATTTTTTCTGCATTACTTATATTTTTTGCAATAAAACTTTTTGGAGTTCTTAGACCTAGTTTCGACATTGTTTTTTTAAATAATTCTCTATTTTCAGCTTTTTTTATTGCATTTAAAGATGCTCCTATTAATTCGATATTATATTTTTTGAGAATTCCTTTTTTTTCAATTTCTAGCGCAGAATTTAATGCTGTTTGACCACCCATTGTGGGTAAAATTGCACTAGGTTTTTCTTTTTTTATAATTTTTTCAATAATTTCTGCAGTTATTGGCTCGATATAGGTAGCATCAGCAACATCAGGATCTGTCATAATTGTTGCTGGATTGGAATTAAGCAAAATTACTCTATATCCTTCCTCTTTAAGCGCCTTACATGCTTGAGTACCTGAATAATCAAATTCACATGCTTGTCCAATTATAATTGGACCTGCTCCTATTATAAAAATTGATTTTAAATCTTTTCTTTTAGGCATTTTTTTTTACTAAATTATAAAATTTTTTAAATAAACCAAGATGATCATGAGGTCCTGGGGATGCTTCAGGATGATATTGAACTGAAAAAACAGGATTATTTAACAACTCTAAACCTTCAACCGATCCATCAAAAAGTGATTTATAAGAAATTTTTACATTTTTAGGTAATGAATTTTTTAAAACTTCGAACCCATGATTTTGTACAGTAATTATTACTTTCCCAGTCCCAATTTCTAAAACTGGATGATTAGCACCTCTGTGCCCGTGATGCATTTTTTTTGTTCTTCCACCTAAAGCAATGGCAAGGATTTGATGGCCTAAACAAATTCCAAATGTTGGAATTTTTTTTTTTAAAATTTGTTTTATAGTTGGAATTGTAAATTTTCCAGTAGCTTTTGGATCGCCAGGCCCATTACTTAAAAAAATACCATTCGGCTTTAATTTAAATATATCATTTGCTTTAATAGTTGCTGGAACGACTGTAACCTTACAACCCAGAGATGCTAAATTCCTTAATATATTATCTTTTGCTCCATAATCTATTGCTACGATATGATATTTCTTTTTATTGTTATAACCATATCCTTTAAGTTTTGACCAAATTGTTTTATTCCATAAGCAGTTTTTATTTCTTGTAACTTCTCTAGTAAGATCACAATTTTTAATTCCTTCCCATTTTTTAAGTTTTTTAGCAATCTTCTTAAAATTGAATTTTCCATTTTTTTTATATTCAATTATTGCATTAACAGAACCTTTTTCTCTTAACATCTGTGTTATTTGTCTTGTATCAACACCAGAAATTCCTACTAATTTTTCTTTTTTTAACCAATTTTCAAAATTATCAGTTGCTCTAAAGTTTGATTCTGGTGAAATATCTTCTCTTATTACCAGTCCTTTTGCCGCTGGTTTTTTAGATTCTATATCGTGTTTATTTACACCAACATTACCGATATGTGGGAATGTGAAAGTTATTATTTGATTTGAGTAAGACGGATCAGTTAATATCTCTTGATATCCTAGAATTGATGTATTAAAACATAGTTCGCCAATTACTTGACTTTCGTGCCCGATTCCTCTTCCATAAAAAATAGTGTTATTTGCTAAAGCTAGTATTGCATTAGGTTTTCGATTGAATAAAAAATTTTCTTTAGGCGGCGTTTTTAACCTCCTTTAATTAGCTTTACTTAATCTATTTATTTCACAGTAATATTCAAATCTTTTTTTTTTATAAAATTCATATTTATTTAGCTAACTATTTAAAAAAAAAAGAATCAATGTTTTCAGTAAATTATATTTATAAATCAAGTTGATATAAGGTAAAAAAAAGTTTTTAATAAATTTCTCGTATAAAATGTTAAAAAAACAACTAACAGAAAACTTGATAGCAGCTGTTAAAAAGAAAGACAAAGAATCAATTAATACTATAAGACTTATACTTGCAGCAATTAAGGACAAAGAAATAGCTATTAGGTCTGACGGTAAAAAAGAAGAAATTTCTCAAGAAATAATATTTAGTATTTTAAAAAATATGATTAAACAAAGAAATGAAAGTATTGATTTATATAAAAAAGGAAACAGACAGGAGCTTGCGGATAAAGAAAAGAAAGAAATTGATATAATTCAAAGATTTCTTCCAAAGCAACTAGATGAAAATGTTATTAAAGATATTTGTAAAGAAATAATAGAAAAATTAAATGCAAAAAACATGTCAGATATGGGGAAAGTTATGGCCGAAATAAAAAAACACAAGTCCTCATCTCAAATAGACATGGCTAATGCAAGTTCTTATGTTAAAATTGTTCTTAACAGTTAAAAGGTATTTGTTTTATGAAATTTGGCAGCCAATTAATTGATGAAATTAAAACTAGGATAAAAGTTTCTGATATTGTTTCAAAAAAAGTTAAACTAGCTCCGAGAGGGAATGAATTTGTAGGGCTTTCACCGTTTTCAAATGAAAAAACACCATCTTTTACAGTTTCGGATGAAAAAGGTTTTTATCATTGTTTTAGTAGCGGCGAACACGGAAGTGTTTTTGATTTTGTAATGAAAACTGAGAATTTAACTTTCAAAGAAGCAGTAAAAAAATTGGCAAGTTATGCTGGTATTAAAATTGAAGAAAGTACTTATAAAAAACAAGATGTCTTAATTCAAAATAAAATAAAAAATTTAAGAAATATTTTAAGATTATCATCGGATTGGTATCATTATAATTTAAAAAGAGAATTAAAGACCAACAAATATCTCCAAGAAATTTTTAAAAAAAGAAATTTTAGTGATAATGTTATAAATAACTTTCAATTAGGTTATGCGCCAAAAAGAAATGATACACTTTATAATTATTTGAGATCAAAGAATTTTTCATCAAAAGATATTTTAGATTCGGGTTTAATTATAGTTTCAAGTAAAAACAATGAAAAATTTGATAGATTTAATTATCGTATAATTTTCCCAATATATGATTATTTTTCTAATGTAGTTGGTTTTGGAGGAAAGGCTTTAGCACCTAATCAAATTGGCAAATATGTGAATTCTCCTTCAACAGATTTATTTAAAAAAGGAGATCTTTTATTTGGATGGCAACAATGTAAAAACAATCCTATGCAAAAAGACGAACTTTATATTGTTGAGGGTTATACAGATGTTATTTCAATGCATAATGCTGGATTTAAAAATACTGTTGCGCCACTAGGTACTGCCATAACTACTAAACAAATAATTTGTTCTTGGCGTATTTCAAAAGAACCATTGGTTTGTATGGATGGAGATGAAGCTGGAGAAAAAGCAGCAAAAAGAATACCAGAACTAATTTTTCCACATTTGAAACCTGGTTACTCATTAAGTTTTTGCAAATTACCTTCCGGAGAAGATCCAGACAGTTTGATTGTATCTAAAAATTTTAAAGAGCTTAATTCTTCTTTTGAAAATAAATTATTATTAGTTGATTATGTATGGAACAATTTAATTTATGGAAAAAATTATAATACTCCTGAGAAAAGAGCAGAACTGGAACAAGACATTAATAGATTGTTAAGTTTAATAAATGATTTTACTGTAAAAAAGAACTATAAAAACTTTTTTAGGGAGAAATTCTTCCAGGAATTTAGATTTTCAGGTAAAAAAATACAGAGTAATGAAAACAAAAAATATTTGTTAAATAAAAATGTAATTAATACAAATAGAATTACTGAAAGAATTCTTGTAGGCACAATTATCTTATATCCATCATTACTTAATGATATCTCTAGTAATTTTAAATCAATCAATTTTTTTAATGAAAAATTCAATACTCTTAAAGACGCTATAATTAGTTTGTATAGTAAGAAAAAAACAATTGAAAATTTGAATATTAGAGCCACATTGTTAAATTCTGAGTATAAAGGGATCGTTTTAGAAATTATAGATAAGTCTATATTACTTCATGCGCCTTTTTTGAAGAATAAAAGTAATATAAACTTAATTCTAGAAAGATGGAAAGAATACTTAGAAGAATATTTGAAAAAAAAAGATACAAATATAATGAAAAAAGAAGTAAATAAATTATTAACTAAACTAGATAAAGAAAACTATCTTAAATTTAAGAAATATAGTTTAAATACAAAAAAAAAATAGTTTAAAAAAATTTTTTTTAATATAGTGTATACGGGGTCTGATGATTAAAGAAAAAAAACAAGCAAAAGTCATTAAAAAAAATAAAATTAATAAAAAAAATCCATCTGTTCTCGACTTAATAAGAAAAGAAAAATATATACCTCAATTTAAATCACTTATTGAAGAAACGAAAAAAATAGGAAAAATATCATTTACAAAAATTAAAAGATTTTTTACTCCCGATGTACTTAATTCAGCCGATTTTCAAATAGTTTTGAATCATTTGAGAATCCAAGGTATTATTCTAAAAAAGAGAAATAGAGGTCCAAATAATGCAAATTCTAATTTATTAAAGAGACAAAAAAGACTTGCTAAAAAGTTACTAAAAGGTGAAACACGTACAAGCGATCCTGTTAGAATGTATCTTAAAGAAATGGGTTCAGTAGATTTGTTGACCAGACAAGGTGAAGTAGAATTATCAATTAAAATAGAAGATGGGAAAAATAAAATCTTACAATCCGTTTACGAATTTCCATTTGTTTACGAATATTTCTCAATTTTAAAGGAAAAAATTATTAATGGCGAGGTATATCTAAGACATGTTATAGATTTAGAAAAATTTTATAGAACATATATAAATAAAAAAATTCCAGTATCTTTTGAAGATGCTTCATTAAACGAAGAAACTAATCAAAGTATAAAAAATGAAGCTGAAAATAAAGAAAATGAAGAAGAAGACGAGAACCAAGATATAGAATCTAAAGAAAAAAAGAAAAAAAAAATAGAAGTTACAGATGAAAAAAAGAACAGATTAATTGATGAAGAAAATTTTACTATTTCATTTATGGAGTCAAAAATTGAGCCAAAAATATTTAAACTCTTAGATAATTTAAATAAAACCTATGATCGAATTAAATTCTTAATAAAAGAAAAAAAAGATTTATTAAATAAAACTAAAACATTGTCTCCTACAAAATTAAAAAATTATCAATTAATAAAAAAAAAATTAATTAATTACCTTGAGAAATTATGTCTAAGTGAAGAGTGTATAGCTTTTTTTATACTAAAAATTAATGAAATAAATAAACAATTAATTGTACCTGAAGGAAAACTTTTAAGGTTGGCTTTAGATTCAGGAGTTGATAGAAAAGAATTTCTTCAAGACTATCATAAAAATGAATTAAACTCATATTGGTCAAAAAAACAATCAAAAAAAAGCAAGGAATGGAAAAAATATTTTATTAAAAATTCTAAAGATTTAAAAGAAATCCATAATGGATTAATTAAAATTTCAAATGAATCCAACCTTGCTATTACTGAACTAAAACATCTATCACATGAAATAAGTATTGGAAAAAATATATCGGAAACTGCAAAGAAACAAATGATTGAAGCAAACTTAAGATTGGTAATTTCTATAGCTAAAAAGTATACAAATAGAGGATTACAATTTTTAGACTTAATACAAGAAGGAAATATTGGTTTGATGAAAGCAGTTGATAAATTCGAATATAAAAGAGGTTATAAATTTTCGACGTATGCAACGTGGTGGATAAGACAAGCAATTACTCGCTCAATAGCTGACCAAGCACGAACTATTAGAATACCTGTCCATATGATAGAAACAATTAACAAAATTATTAGAACTTCAAGAATTATGTTGCATGAGATTGGACGAGAACCAACGCCTGAAGAATTATCAACAAAATTATCAATTCCTTTAGAAAAAATAAGAAAAGTTATGAAGATAGCAAGAGAGCCAGTTAGTTTCGAAACACCTGTTGGAGATGATGATGATAGTTTCCTTGGAGATTTTATTGAAGATAAAAATACACTTGTTCCTGGAGACGCTGCTGTTAATTCAAATTTAAGAGAAACCACAACTAGAGTACTGTCAAGCCTTACTCCGAGAGAGGAAAGAGTCTTAAGAATGAGATTTGGAATTGGAGTTAATTCAGATCATACTTTAGAAGAAGTTGGTCAGCAATTTACAGTTACTAGAGAACGTATAAGACAAATTGAAGCAAAAGCATTAAGAAAATTAAAACATCCGAGCAGATCAAAACAATTAAAAAGTTTCCTTGATAAGAGTTAATAACACTGTTAAATAAAAAGATGTACTATATTTGGGCCTGTAGTTCAGTTGGTTAGAACACGCCGCTCATAACGGTGATGTCGCAGGTTCGAATCCTGCCGGGCCCACCAATAATAATTATGATTTTTCTTTTAATAAACTAATAAGTTTGTCAATATTACCTTCATTTTGATCGATAACTGAAACAAATTCAGATCTTTGAGTTACTGCAAGACTAATTCCCTCAATTATTATATCAAGAATTACAAATCTATCTTTTTTCTTTCCTATTCTCCAATCAACTTTTATTATTGGTGCATCTTGTCTTTGAAGAGCTGTATGTACTAAAAATATTTTAGGGTTAGACTCATTTTCAGTATTTAATAATTCCAACTGCTCACCCGAATATTCACCAAATCTTGAGGAATATGTTTTAACAATATAATTTCTAAATGTTTTTATAAATTTTTTTTTTTGATCCGTAGAAGCTTGTTTCCAGTATTTTCCTAAAACAAATCTAGATATTGAAGGAACATCAAAATTTTTATCGAAAAGTTTTCCAAATTGATTCTCCTTTTCTTCCTGACTTATTGACTGGTTTGTAAGAGTATCTATAGCACTTTTAGTCATTTTCATGACATATTCTCCAGGATCGTTTGCAGCTAATGCATATTGTTGTTTTGATGAAAATATAAACAAAAAAGTTGCAAATATTATTAAAACAATCCTGTTTGGAAACATTTATTTATTTTCTTAAATACGATTGGTAATCAGTTACTTTGTCATTTTCTATTTCGTCAGTTCTTTTTTGGATATACATTGAACGAATAGAAGAATAAAAATCTAAAGATGATTTTTCTATTTCTTCAAGGACGCCAAGAGTTTCTTGTCTATCATCAACAGCTGTACCAGCAGTTTTAACTAAGTTTCCCCATAATGGCACACCAATAAAAATTAGTGGGTCAGTAAAAATATCACCTATAAAACCAACAATATCTCTAGATGTTTGCGGGCCTTTAAATGGAAGTTGAACATAATTACTTTGTTTCCAACCCCAGACTCCTAACGTATCTCCAAATGTCTCAGGTCTTTTTTCTATTCCCATTTTTGAAGCAACATCAATGAAACCACCTAAACCAACTGTAGAATTAATTACTAATCTCGAGACAGTAGTAAAAAAACCACCAACTTTACCTTGAAGAAGATTATTGATGGCATATTGAGGAGTAGTAAAAAAATTATCGATTGCATTACCCAAACCTCTTCTAAAAGGATCCGGGACAGCGTTTACATATCCTCTTGTTATAGGTCTTACTAATGTTTTATCTAATCCAAGATTAAAATCCCATACTTCTCTATTAAAGCCTTCTATTGGATCAACATCACTGTAATCTTTTTCTTCATATGTTTCTCCTAGATCAAATTCTGATTCTACTATTATTGCATCTTCAACTACAACATTTCCTTCATGGTGTTCCGCAAAAGAATTAAGATTAAACGAAAAAAGGAACGCTATAATTAAAATAAGTTTATGTATATGCATTTTAATAAAAAAAATCCCCAAATTTTTTAAGTAATAATAATATACTATTTATTTTTTATTAAAAACATATTAAATAAAAAGTTATCCACAGTTTATTGTATTAAATGAAAACAAATCTAAAAATTTCTTTTGAGTTTTTTCCTCCAAAAAATTTAAAAATGTATCAAAATTTATGGAATGCATTAAATAAATTAAAGATTTTTTATCCCGACTTTGTTTCAATTACTTATGGAGCTGGAGGTTCAACACGTAAAAGGACCCATGATACAATTAAAAAATTCACATATAGACCATCAATAAAACCAATTCCTCATTTGACTTGTATAGGAGATACTAAAGATTCTATAAAAAAATTAGCGATTGAATATTGGAAGCTAGGGATTAAATCGATTGTGGTAATAAGAGGGGATCCAGAAAATATAAAATTAACAAAAAAAAGAAAGTTTATTACTTTTCCTAATGGATATAATTATGCTAGCGAGCTTATTAGGGATTTAAAAAAAATAAGAGATTTTGAAATTATTATTGCAGTTTTTCCAGAAAAACATCCAGAATCTAAAAATTTTGGAGAAGATATTGATAATTTAAAGAGAAAAATTGATTTAGGTGCAACAAAAGGAATTACTCAATTTTTTTTTGATAATAATAAATTTTATGATTTTATGAATATTCTTCAAAAAAAAAATATAAAAATACCTGTTGTACCTGGAATACTTCCAATAATTAATTTTAATAAATTAACTGAGTTGGCAAGTAATTGCAATGCTTCCATACCTAAAATAATAAAAAATTTATACAAAAATAAAAAAAAGGAATATGAATTTGATCTATCAACTGATATTGCAACAAAACAGTGTTTAGATTTAATGAAAAACGGGTTTAATAATTTACATTTTTATACTCTTAATAGAGCTGATTTGACGGGAAAGATATGTTCTAATTTGACTAAAAAAAAATTAATTAACAAATCTTACGATGCTTTTTGGAGTTAAAGTGAACAAGCCATTTTATTTAAACAAACTAAACGAGAAACAAAAAAAAGCAGTGGAAACATTAAACGGGCCAGTTTTAGTACTAGCCGGCGCTGGTACAGGTAAAACTAGAGTTTTAACAACCCGTTTAGCACACTTGTTAAATAAAAAACTTGCAAAACCATGGGAAATTCTTGCTGTTACTTTCACCAATAAAGCTGCAATGGAAATGAGAGAAAGAGTTCAAAATCTTTTAAAAATAGATATCGAAAGAATGTGGATTGGAACATTCCATTCATCAGGTTTAAAAATTCTTAGAAGGCATGCAGAATTATGTTTTCTTAAGAACGATTTTACAGTTATAGATACAGATGATCAAGAAAGGTTAATAAAGCAGGTTCTTCAGTCAAATAAAATTGATATAAAAAAGTACACTCCTTCAAATGTTTTATGGATGGTCCAGTGGTTTAAAGATAAAGCAATATTGCCAGAAGAATCTACAAAATATAAATTTAAATTTGGAAGAACTTTAAATATAAGTAAATTGTATAGAGAATATCAAGACAGACTAAAAACTTTAAATGCTACTGATTTTGGTGACTTGTTATTATTACCTGTAAAAATTTTTCGCGAAAATTTGGAAGTTCTAAAGAAATATCAAAATCAATTTAAATATATTTTGGTTGATGAATATCAAGATACTGATACATGCCAGGACACTTTTTTAAAGTTATTATGCCAAAAACATAAAAATATTTGTTGCGTGGGAGACGATGATCAGGCCATTTATAGTTGGAGAGGCGCGGATGTAAAAAATATACTTAATTTTCCAGAGGTTTTTAAAGATGTAAAAGTAATTAGATTAGAACAAAACTATAGATCTACAGATCATATATTAGCTGCTGCTAGTAAGTTAATAGAGAATAATAAAGATAGATTAGGTAAAACTTTATGGACAGACGCTTTAAACGGAGAAAAATTAAAACTTTATTTTTTTGAAGATGGTAAAGATGAGGCAAAAAATATTTCTTTAGAAATTGAGAAATTAAAATTAAAAAAAACAAAATTAGATGAAATTGCAATTTTAGTTAGAGCCAGCTTTCAAACTAGACTTTTTGAAGATAGATTACTTAAAATTGGTATTCCTTATAGAGTTATAGGAGGGTTTAGATTTTATGAAAGATTAGAAATAAGAGATGCAATTGCATATTTTAGAATAGTTCATAAAAATAATGATGATTTAGCACTTGAGAGAATATTTAATACTCCAAAAAGAGGGCTTGTTACTGTAACTATTCAGACATTTTTTAAATTTTCAAGATATTCAAACATTACTTTGTTATACGCATCAATAAAAATTATAGAAACAGATGAATTATCCCCTAATGCAAGAGAAACTATTAAAAGATTTATAGAATATATAGATAAATGGAAAAGTAAAATTAATAAAATTAACCATATTGAATTAGCAAAAATTATATTAGAAGAATCTGGATATACAAAAATGTGGTTAAATGACAAGTCCATTGAAGCTCCAGGTAGATTGGAAAATCTAAAAG
>JAKUPP010000018.1 GCA_022450705.1 Alphaproteobacteria bacterium
AGAAGAAATTTTAATTAATCAATTTAATAAATTACTTTCATCGTTTTTAATCGATTTTCTTATCAGTTGAATATGATAAATCATTAATATGTCTCATTTAGATGATGTTTTAACCCAAAAAGCTAATTTAAAATTTGTTTCTAAAGCAATGAAACAGCCACTCCTTAGTTTAGCTGATGAAAAAAAAATAACAAAATTATGGGCAAAAAAAAAAGATGTTCAATCATTGCACAGACTTATTAATGCATATGAAAAATTAGTTATTAGTTGTGCTATTAGATTTAGAAAATTTGGATTACCATTCGGAGATTTGTTACAAGAAGGCAATATAGGAATTTTAAAAGCAGCGCATAAATTTGATATAAGCGTTAATGTAAGATTTTCTACTTACGCAAGGTGGTGGATAAGATCTTCTATGCAAGAATTTGTTTTAAGAAATTGGTCTATTGTTAGAATTGGTACTACAGCTATTCAAAAGTTACTTTTTTTTCAATTAAGTAGAATAAAAAATAAAATACAAGATGCTTCATTTGATAATGACAATTTGGAACCAATTAATAATAAAATAGCTAAAGAAATGAAAATTAATGTATCCGAGGTTGAAAAAATTTCGCAAAGAGTTTTAAAAAAGGATTTATTTTTAGATCATTCATTAAATAATGATGATGATGACAATAGAACACCATTAGATTTTTTAAGTGATACTTCAGAAAATCCTGATCAAATTGCTTTAAACAATGACATTAATGACAATAGAAAAAAAGTTTTAAACAAATCTCTAGATGTTTTAAATGATAAAGAAAAACATATCATTTTAAAAAGGCATTTAAATTATACGCCCCTAACGTTAGAGTCTGTAGGTAAAGATTTAAATATAAGTAAAGAAAGAGTTAGGCAACTTGAATCAAGAGCGCTTCTTAAATTAAAAAAAAGGATTCTAAAAACAACAAGCAAACAAGATTTAATTTAAAAAAAAGTTTTCCTTTAATTTTTAATTCCATATTACTATAATCCCAAATTGATTAAAACAAATTATGGGATATCCAAAAAAGCACAGAGGAAGAAGAAAACGAGGAAGTACGTGGAGACGAAATAAAAGAAGAAATAAAAAAAAATAATTTATCTTTTTTCTGATTTTTTAAAACATTTACCTATCTGAGGATATTTATTGTGGTCTTCATTATCTGGAATAAGTTTAAAATTACCACTTTTTACATCAATACTAAAATAAATTTTAGATTGGAACCATGAATCATAACCTAATCCATATACTCCAAATCCAGTAAAAGATATTGAATTTGATTCATTGTTATCTATTTTCATTTCCCTTCCTTTTTGAACCCATATAATTCTTTCTCTTGAAGGTATATATAAGAATGTATATTTTTTTGATATATTGTCAGTTTTACAGATAAATTGAATATTTTTTTCTTCAGATTTAAGAGAATTAAATTCAACAAAAATTACAACAATAAGTAATAATATTTTTTTTATTTTTTACCGCTTCCTTTTGTTTTTTTTGCTTTAGGTTTCGATTTAGGCTTTGGTTTAGGCTTTGGTTTAGGTTTTTCTTTTGCTTTTTCTTTAGACTTTTCTTTTGGTTTTGATTGCTCTTTTTCTTTAGTATCTTTTTTTTCTTCTTTTACTTCTTTCTTAGCATCAGGTTTTTTTTCTTCTTTTACTTCTTTCTTAGCATCAGGTTTTTTTTCTTCAAGTTTTACTTCTTTTAAAATTTTAAGTGATTTTGCTCTTTTACCTTTATCATCTTCATCGGTTTCAAAAGAAACTTCAGAACCAGTATATAATTTTTTTAAACCACATGTTTTTAATGCAGTTGCATGAACAAATACATCGTCAGTTTTATCATCTGGCGTTATAAACCCGTATCCTTTTCGAGCGTTGTACCATTTAACTATCCCCTTCATAGATCCCCCAAAAAATACGCATAAAAAAATAAAAGGTTGTATCTGATTATATGAAAAAATTGATATTTTTTCTATGCCTTTTTTTTATATATGTATATTGAATTATTTTTCTGTTTTTTATATTCAGGATCAATCAATCTACGAAATTTAGAAATTGAGGAAAGTGCAATTTTAAAAATTAGTTTATTTTTTTTATTTTCGGGTAATTTTTTATATTTCGGTTCTTTGGTAATTTGTATTTTGTTAGAATTATATTGAATAATGCCAATATCTTTTGAAAGGTTAAAATTTATTTTTTCACTGCAAGCAAAATAGAAATAGTTACAATAATTTAAATAATTTTTCCATTTTTTATCAAGTTTAACCCCAATTTTATTGGATTTAACTTCAACAATAACAATTTCTTTTTTTAAATTAATTCCAATAATATCTACTCTTTTTTTATTTGGTAATGCAAATTCAGTTAAAACCTTATATCCTTTTGTAGATAAAAATCTCATGGTATTTAGCATTATTTTTCTTGATAATTTATCCATTTTAACCAATTAAATGCATTTTTATTACACGCGTATGTGGAGATTTTCTATGTTCAAACAAGTAAACCCCTTGCCACGTTCCAAGAACAATTTGATAATTTTCTATTGGTATTGATAAATTAGTTTGAGTTAATGACGATTTAATATGAGCAGGCATATCATCAGGCCCTTCAGATTTATGTATATAATTTTCATTTTCAGGTGCAATTTTAGAAAAAAAAGTTAATAAATCTTTTTTTACATCACTATCAGCATTTTCCTGTATTAATAAAGAACAACTAGTATGTTTTATATAGATTGTTAACAACCCATTTTCGATTTTTTCTTCATTTACATATTTAACTATATTTGACGTAAATTCATATAATCCTTGCCCTTTTGTTTTTATTTTTAATGTATTTATTTGTTGCTTCATTTTTTTGATTGATCTACTAATTATTATTTTTTTCTAAATTGCTGAACTTGATTAATCCAAATATGATAGTAAAACAAAAGAAAATGGATAAAAGAATAAATTATAAATTAAATTTAGATACAATTTTTGCTTCAGCAAGCAGTATGGGTTTGTCGGCAATTAAAACTGTAAGAATTTCAGGAAATGAAGCAAAAAAAATATTTAAAATACTTACAAAAAAGAAATTATCAAAAGCAAGATATTCTAATTTAATTAATTTGTATGATATTAAAAACTCTTCTCTAATTGATAAAGCAATTGTTGTTTGGTTCCCTTCTCCTAAAACTTATACAGGCGAAGATATGCTTGAAATTAATATACATGGCGGCAGTTCTGTTTTAGAGCATTTAATTGAGAACTTATTATTAATTAAAAATGTAAGAGAAGCTAATCCAGGAGAATTTACAAAGAGGGCATTTAGAAATAATAAGATTGATTTTCTAGAAGCTGAAGGAATTATGGATTTAATAAACGCGGAGACTAAATATCAAAAATCGTTAGCTATGCATCAAGTAAGTGGCGAATTAAGTACAATTTTTAAAAAATGGAATAAAAAACTTTTAAAATTATTAGCACATTTTGAAGGGCAGATAGATTTTCCCGAAGATGAAGTTCCTAAAAATACACATGAAAAAGTAATTTCACAAGTATCTGATTTAATTAAAGAAATAGAATTTTTTTTATCAGAAAATAAAAGAGGAGATGTTATTAGACATGGAATTGAAATTGCTATAATTGGGAAACCAAACGTTGGTAAATCTTCTTTAATAAATCAAATTGCAAAAAAAGATATATCTATTGTTTCAAAAACATCCGGAACAACGAGGGATATAATTGAAACTAAAATTAATTTATCAAATATACCAATAATAATCTCAGATACGGCTGGTTTAAAAAAAAGACCAAAAAATAATGTTGAAAAGGAGGGGGTAGTAAGGTCAAAAAGAAAAATTAAAAATTGTAATCTTAAATTATTAGTTATGGATGGTACAAAAAATTTTGAAAAAGATATTTTAAAATTAGTTTGTAATAAAACAATAATTGTTTTAAATAAGAAAGATTTATTAAGTGATAAAAATATAGTCAATAAAATCAAATATTTAAATGAAAATAATTTAAATCAGATATCTGTTATTTCAGCTAAGAACGGTTCAGGAATTAATACTTTATTAAATGAAATAGAAAAATATATTAAATATAAATATAAAAATGTTTTTTTTGGGGAACCTTCTTTGACAAGAACAAGACATAGAGCATATTTAAGAAAGTGCTTTATTAATTTAAAAAAAATTAATAATAATAAAAATCCAGAATTAAATGCTGAAGATCTTAGATTGTCTTTAAACGCTCTCGGAAATGTTACTGGAGAATATGAGGTAGAAAAAATGTTAGATATTGTTTTTAAGGATTTTTGTATTGGAAAATAATATTATCAATTTAATAAATAAAAAAATTACTTTTTTAACTTTTTTTATTGTTTTTTTTCTTTTGACAAGTAAAAGCCTTTACTCAAAATACATTGTTAATTTAGTTGGAGAATGGGAAGGAATCAATAAAAGTTATTCAACAGAAAAAGGGTATAGAACGTGGAAAAAAAAAATTACTATTTTTGAGCAAAATGAAAGAATATTTAAAGGTAATTTTAAATACGCAGACGGTGAAAGAAACTTTTTGGGTACAATAAGGCAAAATAATAGAAACTTTTATTGGGTATCCCCTGAAAGTAAAGGATATATACATGGGGAAATTTTAAATAATAACACTATTGAAGTTTGTTATACTGAAGCATATAAAGGAGCTGCGGTCGGATGTTCAATACTAAAAAGGATAAAAAAATAGGAAAAAGTAAAGTTTCACGTGAAACAAATTACAAAGTTATAGTAATTGGTGGAGGACACGCTGGATGTGAAGCAGCAGCAGCTGCTGCACGAATCGGCTCCCCAACATTATTGATAACCAATAATAAAAGCAAAATTGGAGAAATGTCCTGCAATCCTTCTATAGGCGGTTTGGGGAAAGGGCATTTGGTTAAAGAAATCGATTCTCTAGACGGAATTATAGGAAAAGCTACAGATTTGTCTGGAATACAATTTAGAGTTTTAAATAGATCAAAAGGCCCAGCTGTAAGAGGTTTAAGGGCCCAAGCAGATAGAAACTTATATAAAAAAGCAATAAAGAGCCTTTTAAAGAAAGAAAAAAATTTAGATATTTTAGAAGAAGAAGTAATAGATCTAGATATTACTAATAAATCTATTTCAGGGGTAGTTTTGCCAAAAAAAAAAGTTCCATGTGAAACAGTTGTTCTTACCACAGGCACTTTTTTGAATGGACTAATTCACATAGGAAATAAAAAAATTCCAGCAGGAAGAATAGGGGAAAAAGCAACTTACGGTCTTTCAAAAACATTTAAAAAATACGGCTTTAAGCTCGGAAGAATGAAAACAGGAACACCACCAAGAATTGCAAAGAAATCAATAAATTTTAAAAAACTTATAAAACAAAATAGTGATAAAAAAATTACCCCTTTTTCATTTATGAATAATTCGATTAAAGTTAAACAAGTTCCATGCTTTATTACTTCTACAAATGAAAAAACGCATAAAATTATAGAAAAAAATATAGTAAAATCAGCTATTTATTCAGGTCAAATTAAAAGTACCGGACCCAGATATTGTCCATCAATAGAAGATAAAATTGTTAGATTTAAGGATAAAAAACAACACCACATTTTTTTAGAACCTGAGGGTTTAAATTCAGATGTTATATATCCAAATGGTATTTCTACGTCTCTGCCAGAAAATATACAAAAAAACTTTGTTCAATCAATTGTAGGATTAGAAAACGCTAAAATTTTGCAATATGGTTATGCCATAGAATATGATTATGTTGATCCATTACAATTATCAAATACTCTAGAAACCAATAAAATCAAGAACTTATATTTAGCTGGGCAAATTAATGGAACTACTGGTTATGAAGAAGCGGCAGCTCAAGGCATAGTTGCTGGAATAAATGCATCATTGAAAGTTATGAAAAAAGCAGAGTTTGTTTTATCAAGATCTGAAGCATATATAGGAGTTTTAATAGACGATCTTATTAATAAAGGTGTAACTGAACCTTATAGAATGTTTACAAGTAGAGCAGAATACAGACTTCTATTAAGATCAGATAATGCTGATCTAAGATTAACACCTAAGGGGATTTCAACAGGATGTGTAAAAAAAGAAAGAGAAAAAAGATTTAAAAAAAAGGAATTATTATTAAAGAAAATTGACAAAAAATACAAAAAAAAAACGTTTTCCCCAAATAAACTATTAAAATTAGGAATAAAAATCAATCTAGATGGAAAAAAAAGAAATATTTTTGATTTATTGGTATTTAAGGATATTAATAGAAAAAAATTGGAAGAAATCTGGCCTGAAATAAGACAAATACCTAACGATATTTTTGAAGAGTTAGAAACCAAATCTGTTTATAAAGGATATGTAGATAGGCAGCTTCAAGATATAAATGATTTAAAAAAGGATGAAGAATTAAAAATACCAGATAACTTGGACTATAACGAAATACCCAATTTAGCGACAGAAGACCTAGAAAAATTAAATTATATAAAACCTAAAAATTTAGGAGAAATAACAAGAATTTCAGGTGTTACACCTGCTGCTGTAATTAATATTCTTAGATTTGTTAATAAAAAAACTAATAAAAATTCCAAAAAAAAGTGGGCTATTTAACATATAACGATTTTAAAATTAAAACTAATGTTAATGAAGAGACACTAGAGAAATTAAAAACATATTTAAAATTAATTAAAATATGGCAAAAAAAGTTTAATTTAATAAGCCAAAATTCATTTGATAATATTTGGGAAAGACATTTTTTAGATTCTTATCAAATTTTAAAACTATTTGGTAATAAAAAAAAAATATTAGATATTGGAAGTGGAGCGGGATTTCCTGCAATTGTTTGTGCTATTTGTTCAAATAATTTTTTTTACCTTGTTGAATCAAATAAAAAAAAATGCGCTTTTTTAAATGAAGTTAAGAAGGTTATTAATATAAAAAATATTTCTATAGCTAACTCTAGAGTCGAAACTTTAAAAGTAATAAATAATTTTGATTATATATCTGCAAGAGCCGTCACATCGCTTGACAAGTTAATTAAATATAGTCTTAGATTTTACAAAAATGATATAACTTGTGTTTTTTTGAAAGGAAAAACAGTTTCTAAAGAAATAGAAGTAGCGAGGAAAAAGTATGTTTTTTATATTAAGTTATTGAAAAGCACCACTAATTGTGATGGAAAAATTTTATTGATAAAAAATATCAAAAAAAAATAATTTTTATTTGAATTATAACATTTATAATTATAAATAATGCCAAAAACAAAATATCCAAAAGTAATTGCAGTTGCAAATCAAAAAGGAGGAGTTGGGAAAACAACAACTGCTGTAAATCTTGCTACAGCCCTAGTTTCTGAAAGAAAAAGAGTATTATTAATAGATTTGGACCCTCAGGGAAATGCATCAACAGGAGTTGGTTTTGAACAAAGCAAAGATAGAAACGATATATATGATGTTTTACATGATTCTTCAAAAATATTTGATGCAGTGCATAAAACAAGTATTCCTAAATTAAAATTAATTCCGTCAACATTAGATTTATCAGGTGCAGAGGTGGAACTTGCAAGACAAGAAGAACGAGAAGTACGTTTAAAAAATGCAATTGAAAAAGTGAAAGAAAGATTTGATTATATTTTAATTGATTGTCCACCAGCTCTTGGAATACTTACAGTAAATGCTTTTACTGCAGCTAACTCGATAATAGTTCCTATGCAATGTGAATTTTATTCTTTAGAGGGACTGAGTCATCTTGTACATACTATTAATAGAGTTAAAAAAACATATAATCCTCATCTTAGTATAGAAGGACTGGTTTTAACCATGGTGGATAAAAGAAACTCTCTAACAGATCAGGTAAAATCTGATATTAAAGGTTTCTTTGGAAAAAAAGTTTATAAAACTGTAATACCAAGAAATGTTCGTGTATCTGAAGCTCCTAGCTTCGGAAAACCAGTATTGATTTATGATTCCAAATGTAAAGGATCTAAAGCTTATTTAGGGTTAGCTAAAGAATTTTTAAAACAAGAAAAAAAAAAGGCAGTAAACGAATAGTATTAAATGGTAAAAAAAAAAAGGTTAGGTAAAGGACTTTCAGCACTTTTAAGTTCAGAGGTTGAGGACTTAGATGTAAAAGAAGAATCAAGTGGCCAGAACTTAGTCCCAATTAATGAAATAAGTTTAAGTAAATTTCAAGCAAGGAAAAAATTTAATCAAGAAAAATTAAAGGAACTATCTGAATCTATTGAAAAAAATGGTTTAATACAGCCTATAATATTAAGAAAAGGCAAAAAAAATTTTGAATTGATAGCCGGAGAAAGAAGATTAAAGGCCTGTAAGTTAATAGGACTTAAAGAAATATCTTCAATTATTTCTAATTTTGATGATAGGAAGGCATTTGAATCCGGATTAATAGAAAATTTACAAAGAGAAGATTTAACATGTATCGAAGAAGCAGAAGGATACAATCGTTTAATGAATGAATTTAATTATACCCAAGAAGAATTATCATCTATAGTTTCAAAAAGCAGAAGCCATGTAGCAAACTTGCTTAGATTAGTAACTCTACCAAAAGAAATAAAAAAATTATTGTTAGATGAAAAAATAACTTTAGGCCATGCAAGATGTTTAGTTGGATATGTAGGAGCAATAGAGCTAGCAAAACGTATTGTAAAAGAAGGGTTGTCCGTTAGATACGTGGAGAATTTATTTCATAAAGGAGATTTAAATGAAAAAAGAAAAGATATAAATAATAAAAAAGAAATTAAAGAAAAAGATGCTGATACAGTTTTATTAGAAAAGGAATTAAGTTTAAAACTAGGAGTAAAGTTAACTATTAATGATAAAAATAATAAAGGAAATATTAAAATAGAATATAGAAATGTAGGTCAAAGAGAAAATATTATAAAAAAACTTACAGGCGAAAACTAACTATATTTTATAGAAGCTATATTTCTTAAAGTTCTCCAACAAATAATTTTTGCGATTTTTGAATTCATTTTACATATTTCTTCGGTTTCTAGAATTCTTTCAATTACTTTATAACAAAGTGTAGTTTTCCATTTTTTTACCTGTTCTTTAAATTGATTTATATATAAAAAAAATATGGGCGGTTTCAATTGCGTAAGAGATTCACTAAGATTCATTCCGGAATCTAATTTTTGATTTATAAATAGAATTTTTTGGAAGTGCTTACTAACGGATCTAAGTAAAGCAACCGGATTTATACCTTCTAAATATAATTGGTTGATAACTTTATCAAGTTTTACAACATTGCCATCAGAGATACTGTAATTTAAATCATCGAAACCATAATCTTCATTCTGGCTAAGACACTTTAAAATATCTTCTGCTTTAAATTCTTTTTTATCTTTTAGGTATAAAATTATTTTTTCAAGTTCACTTTTAATAATGTGTCTTTCATTTCCTAGATATTTTGTAATCAATAAAACAATGTCTCTACTTATAGAAATATTTTCCTTTTTAAAAGTACTTTCAATTAATTCCTGAACATCTCTTTCTGTATCAAAGTAACAAGCAAGTACTCCAAGGTGTTTTTCTTTTTCAAAAAATTTTCTTAATTTAGATCTTGGTGTTAATTCACTAGTCTCAAAAACTATTAAATTTTTTGAATCAAGATCCGTTACTGTATTTGTTATTGTTTCTGTTAAATTATCTTTTGTATTTAAAATGTGAAGGATTTTTTTTTCTGCAGTAAGTGAAAATGTATTAAACTCGTTTGCTAATTTTTCTGGTTCGGAAATTAATTCATCATTTTCAAATTTTATAATTTCTGTTTGATCATTTTTATAAGCATCTATTATTACCTGACTTTTTTCTCTAACTAATCCTTTATTTTGGCCATAAATTAAATAAGCAGCATATTTATTCTTTTCAACTAAACTTTTTAATTCATATGCTTTTATTTTCATAATTAATCTAGAATTCTAATTCCATATTCCAGAGCAAAGTATTGTCAGCAGCTTCATTAGTTAAACCAAATAATGGACCCACAAACAAAGTATATTCCATTTCATCTTTTATATGAAATGATTTTTGAAATCCAAATCCAACTTGATGTTTTTGTCTTCCTGGCGAATCAAAATTATCTAATTGACCAAAACTGTGCACACCTCCAATACCAAATTTTATATCTTTGTAAATTGGTTTATCCCACATAGAAAGAAAAGATATTTTAAAAGATGTACTTCCTTCTGCTTTACTTCCAAATTCATTTTCAAATACAAAATTTATTATATTTCTTGCACCTAAAAAATTTCTTTCAGCTAATATTTTATATTCAATTTCATTAGCTTCACCTTTTTCTCTATACCAATTAAATGAAAAATATAATGCAGCAGCCCATGCATCTGTTTCTATGAGTTCATATTGATTTTGAAATTCTGTTTTGTACCAACGAAAATTATTTTCATATTTATCACGCATAAAAAATTCTATTTCAGATTGCCACTTATTTGTCCAAGCATATTCAATTTCTGCTACATGGATGTGGGCTTTATTTTTATTACTTCTATTATCATAATCAAAGTGTCCTCTCCAAGAAATTTCTCGGTCTCCTTTATGAACACGAGCACCATAAATTTTATGATGGGCAAATAAAGGTTTTACGAAGATAAGTAAAAGTATGAACAATAAAATTTTTTTCATTATTCTTTTTTTAAAAGAAAATGAATAATTAGCAAGCTACAAAAATGTTAGAAAAGTTTAGTAATCGTAAGAGATTCCAAAATAAGCACTTAATGGAGCACCAGGTCTAGGTCCTAAAGGTAGATAAGTTGTTATATATTTAGCATTTGTAAAATTATGAACACCGAAATCATATTTCATGTTATTATTTAATTTATAACTTCCTTTAAAATCCCATATGAAACGAGCAGGAATTTTTCCAATTCTAGTGTCATTTGCTTTTGCACTTACATTTTCGCCAGATGACCATTGTGAGCTTCTCCAATTTCCAATTATACCAAAACTTGCTGGACCATTTATAACATCTGTTCCAAGTGAAATCATATGCTCGGATATAAATGGAAGATCATTCCCTTTTTTTGCATCTCCATAAATAGTATCCCCACCACTATTTTTTGCATCATTTTCAAATTCAGCCGATGTATATGTATATGCTAATTTCCATGGGTTATTAAATGACCAACCTAGTGCATATCCAAGATCATAAGCCGCAGATACTTCAGCACCATAAAGTTCAACCTCACCTGCATTTTGTGTTACAGCAGTTCCTGCACCTGTATTACTACTTACAATTAAATCTTCAAAATCTGTATGGAAAAATGAAATTTTTGTATTAAAACCTTTTTCTGGATTTTTATATTTTAAACCTAATTCTTTTGCAAAACTTGTTTCAGGATCCATATTTTCAGTGTCCCCGTCTGCAGTTGCAAATATATCTTGTCCCTTAGGAAAAGATGATCCTTGATGAACACTACCAAAAACAGCAAGATTATTACTTTGTTTATAATTAAAACCAACTCCTCCAGAATATCCTTCTACATCTTGAGTAAGCAATCCACTTGTTCCACTTCTTACCCTTTTTGCATCTACCTTTTCATATCTAAAACCAGGTGTAACAGTTAAATTATTATATTGGATAGAATCTTGTATATATAAAGCTCTTCCCCATGTTTTATATTCCTTTGATGATGCAGCTTGCTCAAGCGTACTTGAAGTATATTCCATTCTACTATTGCGTAAATTATAATAATCATACCAGGACATATCATAATATGAGTCATAATGCCAACGCCAGCCATATGTCAAAGTGTGATCTAAAGTTTTTCCTCCAATATCTGAAGCAAATCCACTATTAAATCTTTGTTCGATTCCTCTTACACGGTAATCTCTATTATTATGTTTTACTTCAACTGTAATTCCGGCACCTCCACCAGTATCGATAAGATCTAGTTCTGCAACAGTATCTGCTTTATAAAATTTAGTTCCTCCGTCTGTGTCATAAAGTGTTGTACTATATTCAGCTGCTTTTGCCCAGTCTCTATGAAACTTAGAAGCATAGGCAGTTGTTGTTATTTGTGTGTCATAAAATTGTGGTAAATCAACATGGTATTTAAGATGCCCTCTATTACTATGTGTCCATATTCTATCATTTTGAGTATATCCATAGGCTTTCCAAGGATCTTTGTGATTGATATCATATTTTGAAACACCAGCATATCCTAAATCACCAACCATTCTTACATGTTGTATTTTAAACTCTAAACTTTGATCTAAACTTGTATTTGGCTTATAATTTAATTTTATCATTGGCTCATATTTATGAAAACCTGATTGACCTTTTTCTACTTCTTTCCAATTTCTAAAACCTCCGTCTCCTCTTCCATATAATTCTACTAGAACCCCAACATCACCTATATTTGTATTAAAGGTGTCGCCAACAAAAGCATGTGTTCTTACATCTCCCCATTGCATATTGTCTACTCCACTAAATCCTTTAGATCCAGCAACACCGAGATAATTTCCATAGCTAGTTTTTAAATGGTATTTTCTTTTTGTTGGAATTGGAGTTGTTAAGTAATTAAGAACTCCTCCTGTTGTTCTTGGCCCATAAAGTACTTGACTGGAACCCATAAGAACTTCAATCCCACTTTTATTTCCTGTGGTTGGATTAAAATAAGCTGAAAAATCTGTATATGGCGCTGGTTGAGCTAAAACACCATCTTCCATAATTGTTATTTTTTGACTTCTTCCAGGATCTACACCTCTTAAACTAATATTTGGAAAAATTCCATACCCATTTTCATCTCTAGAATATACTCCCGGAATTGTTTTTAAAACTTGATCAATATTGTCGTAATTATTTGATTTTATAATATCTGATCCAATGTAAATTCCTGACCCACTTAAAGAATCTGACTCTTCAGCTCCACCAGTAACAGTAACAGCAGGAGAATAAGCAGTTTCTGCATTAGAGAAATTTAATAAACTTACAAAAGATATTAACGAAGCACTTATAATTTTTTTAAACATATTAAAACACAAAATTACAAAAAAAAGGCAGGGCATGTGGATTATGGCGACATGCTCCAGCGCCCCAAATTATTTTGGTCTATACCCTTTAAAGTATTTATGATAATGATAATCATTCTCAAAAATGAGTCAAGTTTTTTTTTTGTCTGGAAATATTGTTCTTTTTAGGTAAGATTTTACTTTAATGAAGCGTTATATATCAAAATTTCTGATAATTTTCTTCTTTTTTGGAATTAATGTTCCTTTTAGTTTCTTTATTTTAGATAATTTAAAAAAAACATCTTTAACTTATAGTGTTTTATGTAAGTTTAATGATGAAAGTGAATCAAAAACAAAAACAACTGCAAAAAATTGTTTTTTTTGTATTTTAAAGAAGGAAAAATCAGATGACGATGTTATTTCTGCTCCATGTACTAATGTAGCTAATCTATTTCTGGATAGTAAAGATCCTTTTTTTTATAAAAACTTTTCTTATTCATTAAAAAATAATTTTCAAAAAACGCGCGGCCCTCCTTTTAAATCTTAATTAAATTTTTTTTTTTTTTTTTTTTTATTAGTTACTCAGATTTAGGAGGTCTGAATATGTTTAAATTTTTATTAAGTCTATTTTTATTAATGCCATCAGTTGGGTTGGCAGATGGAATTGTAGGAAAACCAGATAGCCATTCACCCATAGGTGTTATGGGGGATCATACACATAAGAAAGGTGAATTAATGTTTTCTTACCGATATATGAGAATGGAAATGTCAGACTTGCAAGATGCAAGCCATGATATTTCAAGAAACGATGCAGTTTCTTCAACGGGTTCTTATAAATTTATGAACGCACCAATTAAAATGCATACCAATATGCATATGTTTGGCGGTATGTATGGAATAAATAATCGTTTAACTGGAATGGTAATGTTTCCTTTTATAAATAAAAAAATGCAGGTTCGACAAAGAGCTGGTGATAAGAAGCGTTTTACTATTTCTACAAGAGGCCTAGGAGATGTTAAATTAACAGGTCTTTATACACTTAAAAAAAATATTAATTCTAGCTGGCTTTTAAATTTTGGTATAAGTATTCCAACTGGAGAAACTAATGCCAAGGATGTTATGGTAATGATGAATGGATCACACACTCATTCCACATTAGGGTATGGGATGCAGCTCGGTTCTGGAACATATGATCCTATTTTAAAAATTGGTTATAGAAAAAAGTGGAATAAAATCTCACTAGGTTGGCAAACATCAGGTATCTGGAGACTTTATCAAAACAGCGATAATTACCATATAGGAGATGAATACAAAGGAACATTATATAGCGCATTTGTTTTAAATGATTGGATATCATTTTCAGGACGCGTAGACGGAAAATGGGTTAGAAAAATTTCTGGTGCTCATGCCCATCATTCTAATATGCTTATGAGTCCCGTATTTTCTAAAGATCAAGGACACAGAAAAGTCAATATATCCGGAGGAATCAATTTTATTATTCCAAGAGGCGAACTAAAAGGACAGCGTTTAGCGCTAGAATATAATAATCCAATCTACCAGTATTATGATGGGCTACAAATGAAATCAGATAAAACAGTTACTCTTGGATGGCAATATGCTTTTACATTTAAAGATTTATTTTAATTATTTTTGAGGTCTTTTTCCAAATATCGCTGTTCCTACTCTAATGTGAGTTGCTCCTAAAGTTATAGCTTTTTCATAATCTTCACTCATACCCATACTTAAATAAGGAAGTTTATATTCTAATTTTTTTTTTTTAAGGTAAGCAAAATGAATAGAAGAATCTTCCTCATACGGTGGAATACACATTAAACCTGTGATATTAAGTTTAAGATCTTCTTTACAATATTTAAAAAAATTATCTGCATCGTCTGGCATAATTCCTGACTTTTGAGGCTCTTTGCCTGTATTGATTTGTATCATATAAGAAATTTTTTTTTTTAAATTACTCTCTTCTTTTTTTAGAGCTTTTGCAATTTTTTCCCTATCTACCGTTTGAATAACATCAAATATTGAAATTGCATCTTTTACTTTATTACTTTGAAGAGGACCAACAAGATGTAATTTAATATCGGAATATTTCTTTCTAAGGACAGGCCATTTATTAATGGTTTCTTGAACTTGATTTTCGCCAAATATTTTATGTCCAGAATCTAAAGCAGAAATAATTCTTTCTATTGGCTGCCTTTTAGAGATTGCAATGATTTCTATATCTTTATTTTGTTTAATTTTTTTTTTAAGAGAATTAATATTTGCTAAAACTTTTTGATTTTCCATTTTTTTTACTACAATTATTATAAATGCGATCTTTAAATTCACATATAAAAATAAATAAACTTTTAGATTATTCAAAAGAAATTAGAAGCAAAGACAATAAACTTCCAAAAGTAATAATAATTTTTGATGATGAATTATTTAATAAAAAAAAAATGTTAAAATTAAAAATACCAAAAAAATCGGCGTTTTTATTAAGATCATATCAAACAAAAAAAAGAAAAAAAATTGCCAAACAACTTTTAAAATTCTGTAAAATGAAAAAAATAAAATTGCTAATTGGGTCTGATATAAAGTTAGCAAAAGATATAAATGCCCACGGGGTTCATTTTCCTGAATATATGATTAAAGAAAACAAAATTAATTGGATCGGTATTAAGAATATAAAGTATAGAAAAAAATGGATTATTACTACAGCAGCCCATAGTACACGCTCACTAAAAAAAGTGGAAGGACTGGACATTGATGCTGCATTACTATCCCCAGTATTTACATCTAAAAGTCATCCAAATACTAAATGTTTAGGCTTAAATAAATTTTCAAAAATTGTAAAAAAAACAAAATTACCAATTTACGCCTTAGGCGGTATTAATATAAAAAATGTAAAATCTTTAATTGAAACTGATATTATAGGTTATGCATTTCAAAGAGGAGAATGATGAAAAAAATTATAATAATTTTAAGTTTATTTCTTCTAAGTACTAGTTGTAGTAAATTAAATGTCTTTGGGTTTGGAGAAAAAAAAGATAAATTTGCAAAATTAGGAATTAATAAATCTTTATGGGTGGCTTCTAGCAATTTATTAAATAAATACGAAGGTACTACAAATAATTTAAAAGAAGGAAATATTACAACTGGTTGGATAATATCTGAAAATAATAAAGTAAGATTTAGAATATCAATATATATTTTAGGGTCCGAGCGAATTGGGGATAATATAAAAATTTTTTCTGAAAAAGAATTTAATAAAAATGGAGAATGGCAAAGGCAACAAGTAAGTGATGCATTTAATACTAAACTCAAAATCA
>JAKUPP010000019.1 GCA_022450705.1 Alphaproteobacteria bacterium
CAAAAACTAAAATTTTTGTTTTTTTTTTTATTTTTTTCCCCTCTTCTTTTTTGGATAATAATTTAAAATTTTTACATTATTTTTCAAAAATATAGAAAACGATATTATTCCCAGCTAAAACAATATTTTCTTCGGTTAAAAAATACGCTCTTGCCTTTTGTTTTTTACCTATAAAATATTTAGATGTTATATCATCATTTGATTTATCTTCTTTAAGAAATTTCTGAACATAATCAGATATTTCCTTTTTATTTAATTTCATTTTTCTGGAAATTTTTTTTTAATTATTTGTCATATTAAGCATACGCTGGAGCGGTTTTTTTGCTTCTCTTATAAGAGTATCGCTCAAATGAATGCCGGGTTTTGAGTCTTTTAAATTAAGATATATTTTTTCCATTGTATTTAGTGCCATATAGGGGCATCTATTACAAGAGCAATTTCCATCAGCGCCTGGAACTTCTATAAATATTTTTTCTGGATTTTTCTTTCTCATTTGATGAATTACATTTGGTTCAGTGCCAATTATAAATTCTTTTTTATTTGATTCAGATACAAACTGAATTAAAGATGAGGTCGAGCCAATATGGTCTGCGTGTTTTAATATTGCTTCCGGACATTCCGGATGCGCTATAAAAAGTGCGTTCGGTTTTTCAGCTTTTATTCCAAGAAGCTCCCTTTCTGAAAATTGAATATGAACTATACATGTACCATTCCATAAAAGCATTTTTCTATTTGTAGTTTTATTTAAATAAGCGCCCAAATGTTTATCTGGAGCAAAAATTATTGGTTGAGATTTAGGAATTTGGTCAATAATTTTTTTTGCATTAGATGAAGTAACAATAATATCCGACAGTGCTTTAATTTCGGCAGAACAATTTATATAAGTTATAACTAAATGATCTTTATGTTTATTTCTAAATTTTTTAAATTCCTCAGGTTGGCATGATTGTTCTAAAGTACAACCGGCATCTATATCAGGTAAAAGAACTTCTTTATTTGGACTCAAAATTTTTGCAACTTCTGCCATAAATTTAACTCCAGAAAAAACAATTGTATCTGCATCCGTATTTGCTGCTTTTCTTGATAAATCAAGTGAATCTCCAACATAATCTGCCAAATCCTGAATGTCAGGAGATTGGTAGACATGCGCAAGTATGACTGCATTTTTTAGTTTTTTAAGTCTTTGAATTTCAAAAGCATAATCTATATTGGAATGATTTCTTTTTACATCGTGATCTTTAAATTTTAAAATATTTCTTAACATATTAATTTTTTAATTATAATAATAATTATCTAACATTTAAGGATATAAAAGCAATGGATGAAAAGATTTTTAATTTAGAAATAAGAAAATTTCTAAAAAACTTTGGAATAACTGCGCAATCTGAAATAGAAAAAAAGGTTAGAGAAGCTTTAGCTAATAATTCTATAAAAGAAAATGAAACTTTAGAAGTTGAAGCTAATTTAAACATAGAAAAAATAAATTTAAACCATAAAATTTCAGGAAGTATAAAACTAAATTAATTTTTATTAAAAGCTACCTTTTTTTTTATTTCTGCAATTGCCTTAGCTGGGTTTAAACCTTTAGGGCAAGCACTAGTACAATTCATAATAGTATGACACCTGTAAAGTGACATTGAATCATTTAATTTTTTTAATCTTTCGTTAGTTTCATCATCTCTTGTATCAGCAATCCAACGATAAGCTGATAATAATGTTGCTGGACCTAAATAATCTTTTTTATTTTTATCTCCATTCCACCAATAACTAGGGCAACTAGTAGAACAACAAAAACACATTATACATTCAATTAATCCGTCTAATTTTGATCTATCTTTTTGTGATTGAATTCTTTCACTATTAATTTTAGGTTTAGATTTAGATTTTAGCCATGGAGATATTGAATTATATTGTTTATATGCATTTTTTAGATCTGGTACTAAATCTTTAATTACTGGCATATGTGGTAGTGGGTAAATATTAACATCTCCTGGGATATCATCTAAAGATTTGGTACAAGCTAAAGTATTTACTCCGTTAATATTCATAGAACAACTTCCGCAAATTCCTTCTCTACAGGATTTTCTAAATGTTAATGAAGCATCAATATCATCTTTAATTGCTATTAAAGCATCAAGTACCATTTGTATAGATTTATTTTTTTCAATATAAAATGTATCTATTTTTGGATTTTCATTTTTTTCTGGATCAAATCTATAAATATTAAATTTTTTACCTCCAGATTTATTGTGAGTTTTTCCTCTTTCAACTTTAGAATTTTTTGGTAAATGTAATTGGACCATTTTAAATTAATATAACATTTGATTCTTATTAGTAAACTCTTGCCTTTGGAGGAAATGTTTTAACCTCATTAGTTAATGTCTTTAACTGCACTGGTCTATAAGTTATATCTGTTTTGCCATCATTGTTTATTTCAGTTAAGGTATGTTTCATCCAATTTTTATCATCCCTTTCCGGAAAATCATTCCGCGAATGTGCCCCTCTACTTTCTTCTCTATTTAACGCAGAAACAATGGCAACTATGCTCTGTGACAAAAGATTATCAAACTCTAAAGTTTCAACTAAATCTGTATTCCAAATTAATGATTTATCAGTTGTCCTTATATTTGACTTTGATTTAAAACAATTATCAAGTTTAGATTTTCCTTGGGTTAATAATTTTTTATTTCTAAATACAGAACAATAATTTTGCATTGTTTTTTGCATTTCTTTCCGAAGTTCTGATGTTGAAATCGAACCTCTGGCACTTCTAAAAAAATCAAACCTGTCCAGAGCTTTAGTTAAAGATCGTTTATCAATTTTTTTCATTTTATTTTTTTTCTTTATTATTTCTTTGCATCTATTTGCAGCTGATCTACCAAAAACAATTAAATCTAATAAAGAATTAGATCCGAGTCTATTTGCACCATGTACAGAAACACAGGCTGCTTCACCGATAGCCATTAGGCCTGGTACAACGTCTTGAGAGCCAGAAGGGTTTGATTTAATAACCTCAGCATTTATATTTGTTGGAATTCCCCCCATATTATAGTGTACGGTCGGTATAACAGGGATTGGTTCTTTAGATACATCCACTCCAGAAAATATTTTTGCTGTTTCAGAAATACCTGGTAATTTTTCATTAAGAATCTTTTTTTCAATATTTTCTAAATGAAGTAAAACATGATCTTTTTCTTCTCCAACCCCTCGACCTTCAACTATTTCTTGAGTTATTGACCTGCTAACTACATCTCTACTAGCTAAATCCTTTGCGCTAGGAGCATATTTTTCCATAAATTTTTCTCCGTTTGAATTAGTCAGATATCCTCCTTCACCTCTTGCTCCTTCAGTAATCAAGCAACCAGCAGTATAAATGCCTGTAGGATGAAATTGTATAAATTCCATATCTTGAAGTGGGATCCCGGCTCTTAAGACCATTGCATTTCCATCACCTGTACAAGTATATGCAGATGTAGCTGACATATATGCTCTACCCCAACCGCCTGTGGCCATTAAAGTAATATGAGATTTAAAAATATGTAAGGAGCCGTCCTCTAAACACCACGCTAAAACTCCCGCACAAGATCCATTTTTACTCATCAAAACATCTAAAACTACATACTCAATAAAAAATTTAACTTTATTTTTTAATGACTGTTGATAAAGAGTGTGAAGTATTGCATGACCTGTTCTGTCGGCTGCTGCACATGTTCTTTGTGCTTGTTCCTTACCATAGTGCTTTGACATTCCGCCAAATGCTCGTTGATAAATTTTTCCTTCATCTGTTCTAGAAAATGGAACGCCAAAATTTTCTAATTCAATAACTGAATTCATTGCTTCTTTACACATATATTCAATTGCATCCTGGTCACCCAACCAATCAGATCCCTTGACAGTATCATACATATGCCATCTCCAGTCATCTTCTCCCACGTTTCCTAGAGCTGCTGAAATACCTCCTTGGGCAGCAACAGTATGGCTTCTAGTTGGAAATACTTTAGTAATACATGCGGTTTTTAAACCTTTAGCAGCAACGCCCATACAAGCTCTTAATCCTGCGCCTCCTGCGCCTATGACCAAAACATCAAACTTGTGTTTATGAAACTTATAAGAACCTTTCATATAATTTCACTATAAATATGCCATACAGAAAAAATAGATATTAATACAATAAGAAAACTTGTTGTTTTTAATAAAATAGAAAAAATTTTTTTTATTTTTTTTGATTGTACATAATCCTCAAAAATATTTAACATGCCTAAAGTAGAGTGATGCATAATAAGAATAAATAACACTACAAATAAAGCTAGATTTATTGGAATTTTTATCCAGCTATTAAAATCTATAATAAAATTGATTGATAATTCTTGGAAAGAAAAAATTGACCATAAAAATAAAAAAATCATTAGAAAAGCAGTAATTCTTTGCCAAATCCAATGACTTAAACCATCTTTATTAAAACCAAAAGAAAAAATTTTTTTTAAAAAATTGACCATTTAAAAAACCAAATGTAAACGTTTATAGATAAAGTTAAAATAATTATTAAAAAACCAGTTAAATAAACATTTTTAATATTAAATCCGTAACCAAAATCCCAAATAAGATGTCTTAATCCATTTAAAAAATGATACGTAAATGAGAAAGTTATAAAAAAAAGAAAAATTTTTCCTAAATTAGAGTAAAAAAAATTATCTAAAATAATTTTTAAATTATTATTAAAAGCTGTAGAAAATAACCATAAAGAAATTAAAAAAGTAGATAAATATAAAATTATTCCTGTAAACCTATGTGATATTGACAAAATAGAAGTTATTTGCGGTTTATAAATTTGTAAATGAGGCGAGAGAGGTCTGTCGTTATTTTTCATTTATTTTTTTTTGGAATTAAAACCCAATAATCAATTTCCAATACAACATTTTCATTATATTCTTTATCACTATTTTTATATAACGGAAAATCTTTACAAAAATTATCTTTAACTCCAATAGATCTTATTCTTAAAACTCCCATATCTTTATTATTTTTTAATTCTTTTTTATCTAGAATTTCACTCCAAGCATAAATAGTATTTCCTGCAACAGAAGGTGAAACATGTTTACCATTATTTATAGCTAAAATTTTAAAAGCGTTGCTTAGACCATTAAAAGATAGCATGCGAACTAAACTGATAATATGACCGCCATAAATAATTCTTTTTCCGAGCCTTCCTTCTTTTTCTGTATGTTCATTAAAATGAACTTTAGCAGTATTCTGATATAACCTTGTTGCAGTCATATGATCAGCCTCTTCGACAGTCATTCCATCTATATGGTCTATTTTCTCTCCGATCTGATAATCGTCCCACAAATACTTTGAACCACTTTCATCAAAATCATATTTGGACATATTTAATTTTTCAGGAATAATTAAATCTTCTACGCTTACTTGATCTTTTATTTCAGGTATTACTGTTTTTGGAGCTGGACTAGATTCGTTTCTTTTATTAACCATTACCCATCTTATATAATCAAGAACAACTTCATTTTTTTGATTCTTACCGATAGAATTTACCCATACTATGCCTGTTTTTTTATTAGAGTTTTCTTTTACACCTAATACTTTTGAAGTAGTTTTAATTGTATCTCCTACATAAACAGGTTTTATAAACTTACATGAAGCATATCCTAAATTAGCAGGTGAATTTAAAGATATATCAGGCACAGTCTTTCCAAAAACCATGTTAAAAGTTAAAATGTCATCGATTGGAGCCTCCTTAAACCCAATTTTCTTTGCAAATTCTTTTGATGAATGTAAAACAAATCTTGACCCAAGTAATCCTATAAATAAAGAAACATCTCCAGAAGAAATTGTTCTTGGGGTAGAATGTTTTAATTCTTGACCAACAAAAAAATCTTCAAAAAAATTTCCTGAATTTGTTTTATTTTTCATTTACTTAAAACTTTCTTCTTAATTAATTCTTCACCTATTTGTATTGCGTTTAATGCAGCTCCTTTTCTTAAATTATCTGCTACTATCCATAATGATATACCATTTTTTAATGTATTATCCTTTCTTATTCTGCTAACAAAAACCTTGTCTTCTCCTGCACATTCTTCAGGAGTTACGTATCCTTCATCTTGTCTATAATCAATAACAGAAACACCTGGGCTCTTTTTTAATGTTTCTCTTAATTTATCTTCTGAAACTTCTTTTTCAAATTCGATATTTACGGATTCACCATGTCCAACAAAGACTGGGACTCTAACACATGTAGAAGAAACTTGAATATTTTTGTCTAAAATTTTTTGTGTTTCAACTTGCATTTTCCATTCTTCCTTTGTTTGTCCATCTTCTAAGAAACTGTCTATATGTGGAATTACATTAAAAGCTATTTGTTTTGTAAAAAATTTTTTTTGGATTTGATTATTTGCAAATATATCTTTTGTTTGTTGAAATAATTCATCCATTTGTTGTCTTCCAGCACCAGATGTAGATTGATAGGTAGAAACTACAACTCTTTTTATTTTAAATAAATCATGTAATGGTTTTAAAATCATAACCATTTGAATAGTTGAACAATTTGGATTTGCTATAATTTTTTTCTTTATTATTTTAAGATCCTGACTATTAACTTCTGGAACTACTAGTGGTACATCAGGATCCATTCTAAAATATGATGAATTATCAATAACAAAGCATCCTGAATTTGCAGCCTTTGGTCCAAATTCTGATGCAACTTTTGAACCAGCTGAAGAAAATACTAATTCACATTTTTTAAAATCAAATTTATTTAAATCTAAAACTTTTATTTCTTTTTTTCCAAATAATATTTTTTTTCCTTCTGATTTATGAGAAGCAAGCAAAAATAATTCTTCTACTGGAAACTTTCTTTCTTCTATAATTGATAGAAATTCTCTTCCTACATTCCCAGTTGCACCTAATATAGAAACTTTAATACCCATTTTTAAAAATTTTTTTTCATCTCCTTAATAATTAAGTCACCCATATCTTTAGTTCCAACTTTTTTTGATTTTTCGTCCATTATATCTTCAGTTCTAAAGCCTCCATCTAAAACCTTCTTAACAGAATTATCTATAATTTGAGATATTTTTTTATTATTAAAAGAATAAAAAAGCATCATAGAAAAACTTAATATTGTAGCAATTGGATTTGCTATATTTTTTCCAGCTATATCAGGGGCACTTCCATGAACTGGTTCATATAGGCCTGATAAATAATTTCCATTATTAATTTCACCTAGAGATGCAGATGGCAACATGCCTAAAGAACCTGTTAACATTGCTGCAGCGTCAGATAATAAATCTCCAAATAAGTTATCAGTTAAAATAATATCAAATTGTTTTGGATTTCGAATAAGTTGCATTGCACAATTATCTGCATACATATGTTTTAAATCTACTTCAGGATATTCTTTTTTTCCTAATTTTTCTACTTCTTCTCTCCATAATTTACCACTTTCCATAACATTTGATTTTTCAACAGATACTAAAATTTTTTTTCTTTTTTTTGCTAATTCGAAAGCAACTCTAGCTACTCTAATAATTTCATCTGTTGTATATACTTGAGTATTTAAACCTTTCCTTTTTCCATTACCTAGATCTATAATGCCTCTTGGTTCTCCAAAATAAACGCCTCCTGTTAATTCTCTTACAATTAATATATCTAATCCTTTTATAATTTCAGACTTCAAACTCGATGCATGTACAAGAGGATCAAAAGATATAGCTGGTCTTAAATTAGCAAATAATTGTAAATCGCTTCTAAGTCTTAATAACCCTTGTTCAGGTCTTTGATCAAACGGTAAATTGTCCCACTTCGGGCCTCCTACTGCACCTAAAAGAACAGCATCAGACTTTCTTGCTTTTTCAATAGTCTCGTCCTTAATAGGTAACTTAAAAGCATCTATACACGCTCCCCCGACAAGTTCCTCTTCTATTTCTATATCAAGTATTTTTTTCTTGTTAAAAAAATCTATTATTTTTTTTACTTCATTTATAGCTTCTGGCCCAACGCCATCTCCAGGTAAAATTAAAATTTTTTTTTTATCCATTTTTTTTTTCTAACCAAGGATATTTTTTTTTCATATCAAATTCATATTCATCAATTAATTTTTTCTTTTCTAATGTTTTCGATATATCATCAACACCTTCTAATAAATTTCTTTTCAAATATGGTAGAATATCAAAATTTATAATTTCATTTTGTTTAGTTTTAACAGTTTGACTTTCCAAATCGATTTCTAATTCAGAATTTTTTGAAGAAGAAACAATCTTTATAATCTTTTCAACTTTTTTTGAATCTAAAATAATAGCTAAAACTCCATTTTTAAAACAATTATTATAAAAAATATCCGCAAACTCTGTTCCTATTAAACATTTAATTCCAAAATCTTTCAATGCCCATACAGCATGCTCTCTTGATGAACCGCAACCAAAATTTTTTCCTGTAACTAAAATTTTTGAGTTTTTATAGTTAGGTTGATTTAAAATAAATTTATTATTTTGACTACCATTTTCATTAAATCTTATATATGAAAATAAATCTTTTCCTAAACCTTTTCTGCTTATTGTTTTCAAACTTTCTGCAGGAATGATTAAATCCGTATCAACATTTATTCTTGTAAAAGGCGCTGCAATGCCTACTATTTTTTTAAATTTTTCCATTATTAAACTAAATAAATTCTCTGACGTCTGTTAAACGACCTGAAATCGCCGCTGCCGCAGCCATTATTGGACTAACAAGATGGGTTCTGCCACCTTTACCTTGTCTTCCTTCAAAATTTCTATTTGATGTTGAGGCACAACGTTCCCCAGGTTTTAATTTATCTGCGTTCATTGCTAGACACATGGAGCATCCTGATTCTCTCCACTCAAAACCAGCTTCTTTAAAAATTTTATCTAAACCTTCTTCCTCTGCTTGTTGTCTTACTAAACCAGAGCCCGGAACTACCATTGCTTTAGTCTTTACACTTTTTCCTTTAACTATATTTGCAGCTTCCCTTAAATCTTCTATTCTTGAATTTGTGCATGATCCTATAAATACTTGGTCTAATTTTATATCTTCTAGCTTTGTGCCTGGTTTTAATCCCATGTATTCTAATGAATTAATAATAGATTGTCTTTTATTTAGATCTTTTTCATTTTCAGGATTTGGGACTTTGCCTTTTATAGAAGAGACGTCTTGAGGTGATGTTCCCCAAGTTACTTGTGGTTCAAGTTTGTTAACTTCTAAAATTTCCTCATTATCATACTTTGCTGTTTCATCACTTGGTAAACTTTTCCAAAATTTTAAAGCCTGATCCCAATTTTCTTTAGGAGCAAAATTTCTTCCTTTTATATAATTAAAAGTTGTTTCATCCGGTGCTATAAGACCTGCTCTTGCACCAGCTTCTATAGACATATTACATATTGTCATACGTCCTTCCATAGATAAATTTTTGATTGCACTTCCCGCATATTCAATAACATGTCCTGTGCCCCCGGCTGTTCCAATTTTTCCGATTAAACCAAGTATTAAATCTTTAGCTGTTACTCCTTTTTGAGTTTTTCCGTTTAAATTTATTCTCATATTTTTTGCTGGTTTTTGTAGTAATGTTTGAGTAGCAAGAACATGTTCTACTTCTGAAGTTCCTATTCCAAATGCTAAAGCTCCAAATGCACCATGAGTTGATGTATGGCTATCACCACAAACTATTGTCATTCCAGGCTGTGTTAATCCTTGTTCAGGACCAATAATGTGTACTATGCCTTGTCTAATATCATCGATTGGAAAATATGATATACCAAAATCTTTTGTATTCTTTTCCAATGCTTTAAGTTGTTTTTTTGATAATTCATCTTCTATTTTATCTCTATTAACAGTTGGAACATTATGATCTGGAACAGCAAAAGTTTTATCAGGTTGTCTTACATTTCTTTTAGATAATCTTAATCCTTCAAAAGCTTGGGGACTTGTTACCTCATGAACTAAATGTAAATCTATATATAATAAAGAATTGCTCTCATCTATATTATCAATTACATGATTCTTCCAAATTTTATCAAATAAAGTTTTAGGCGATTTATTTTCACTCATACTAAATAGTTAGTGATTATTTATTAATCTTCTTTATTTTTATTATTATTGCTAGTTTCTTGTTTAACTGAAGATTTTTCTTCTAATTTCTTTGTTTTTTTTTTATCATCTGCTGATTTTTTATCTATTGTTTTTTCTTTATCTTTAATTTTAATACCTTTCAATTTATCTCTATCTTCTGTTATTCTTGCTTTTCTACCCGCTAATTTTCTTAAATAGTATAGTTTAGCCCTTCTGACATTTCCTTTTGTTTTCAATTCAATTTTAGATATATTTGGCGAATATAAAGGAAAAACTCTTTCAACTCCTTCTCCATAAGAAATCTTTCTGACAGTAAATGAAGAGTTTATACCGGCATTTTTTTTTGATATACAAATCCCTTCAAAAGCTTGGTCTCTTTCTCTTTTTTTTTCTTTTACTTTTACATATACAATTAATGTATCTCCAGAATTAAAATCTGGAATTTTTTTTGTTTCCTTAATTTTTTCTAAGTATTTTTTTTCAAATGCTTCTAAATTTTTCATTTTTTAATAACCTTCCTAAATAAATCAGGTCTTTTTATTTTTGTTATTTTAATTGATTCATTTTTTTTCCACTCACTTATTTTTTTATGGTCTCCTGATAATAAAACTTCAGGAACTTTTTTTCCTAGCCATTTTCTTGGTTTTGTGTATTGCGGATACTCAAGAAGATTGTTTTCAAATGTTTCACTTTCTAAAGATTTTGATGAGCCCAAAACATTTGGTAATAAACGAACACAGGAGTCTATTAAGCTCATAGCGGCTATTTCACCACCTGATAAGATATAATCTCCTAAACTTATTTCTTCCATTTTCCATGTATCTATAACTCTTTGATCTATACCTTCATATTTTCCACAAACTAAAATTAAATTATCTTTCTTTACAAACTTTTTAATTTTTTCTTGATTAAGTTTTTTTCCCTTAGGTGTTAAAAAAACTAGAGAATAATTATTTTTTATTTTTTTAGTTGTTTCTTTTAAAGCTTTATGAATTATCTCACTTTTTATAATCATTCCTGAACCACCTCCATATGGTTTATCATCAACATATTTTGGGCCTTTTCTTGAAAATTTTTGAAGATTAATTAATTTTAATGACCAAACTTGCTCTTCAAGTGCTTTACCAATAATAGAATGTCCCAATGGACCTGGAAACATTTCTGGAAATAATGTTAAGACGTGTGCTTTCCAATTTGCTTTTATTTTTTTCATGGTAAAACTTTCTAATTTTCATACTAATAATTTTTTAATATAACCCTTGTATCAAATAATTCTCTATATAAAAGAATTTTTTTTTAATCTTTTTTATCTGAATTATTCTCAGATTTAGGTTCTTCTTGAGGTTTTGCCTCATCTTTAATGGCTTCTTCTTTAGGTTTTTCCTCTGGCTTTGCTTGTTCTTGAGGTTTTTCCTCTGGCTTTGCCTCTGCTTTAGGTGCCGTATCTTTCTTATCTTCACCCTCTTTCTTTTTTACTTTTGGCAGATGCTTTTTTGTTTGTTCAGGAATTGGGGGTTTTTCTACCAAATTTGATTTGCTTAAAAAAATTGCCATCTTATAAGAAGGTGTTGCTCCCTTAGATAACCAATATTTTACTCTTTCTTCATCGAATAAAACTCTATTTTCATCTTCTTTTGGCAGTAAAGGATTATAAGTGCCTAATTTTTCAATAAATTTTCCATCACGTGGGCTTCTTTTATCAGAAACTACTATTCTAAAAAAAGGTCTGTTTTTTGATCCGGCTCTAGCTAAACGTATTCTTGTGCTCATATATTTTTAAATTAAATTTTTAATGTAATATATAATGTTTTTTCTTTATTGCAATCCCGGAGGTAGCATATTACCAAAACCCTGTCTCATTAAAGTTTTTTTATCCATATTTCCATATTTTTTCATCATCTTTAACATTGTATGGTATTGCTTTAACAATTTATTCACCTCTTGAACTGATGTGCCAGAACCTGATGCAATTCTTTTTTTTCTTGATGCATGTATAATTTTATGATTATTTTTTTCCTCAACTGTCATTGAAGAAATAATTGCTTGTTGTTTTAAAATAACTTTATCATCAATGTTGGATTTGTTCATTTGATCCTGGATTTTGCTAGCGCCTGGAAGTTTGGAAAGAATTCCTTTTATTCCTCCAAGTTTTTTCATTTGTCCTAATTGTTTAGACAAATCATCTAAACTAAATTGGCCGTCTTTTATTTTTTTATCTAACTTTTCAGCATCTTCTTTTTTTATTGTTTCAGAAGCTTCTTCTACTAAAGAAACTACATCGCCCATTCCAAGAATTCTATTTGCAATTCTATCAGGGTGAAAAACTTCTATCGCTTCCATTTTTTCACCTATACCAATTAACTTAATAGGACACCCAGTAACAGAACGCATGGATAAAGCAGCGCCTCCTCTAGCATCTCCATCTAATCTTGTAAGGATTATTCCGGTTAATTTTAATTTATTATTAAATTCTTTCGCAACATTAACAGATTCTTGGCCTATCATTGCGTCTGATACAAGTAAAATTTCACTAGGATTTACAGCTTTACTTACATCTTCTACTTCAGTCATAAGTTCATCATCAATCTGAAGCCTTCCGGCAGTATCTAAAATTAAAACATCAAAACCTTCTTTTTTTGCTTGTTCCAGTGATCTATCAGCAATTTTAACTGGTTTTTCTCCTTTAATGATTTCAACTGTAGAGACATCTACTTGTTTTCCTAATGTAGCTAACTGTTCCTGAGCAGCTGGTCTTTGAACATCCAAAGAAGACATTAAAACTTTTTTCTTATCTTTATCTTTTAATTTTTTAGCAATTTTGGCACTTGTAGTTGTTTTTCCTGATCCTTGCAAACCAACCATTAATATTATTACAGGGGGCGTTACTTTTAAATTTATAGGTTCTTCTTTATTGCCAAGTATTTCTTTAAGAGTATCATTAACAATTTTTATAACCATCTGGCTAGGGGATATGCTTTTCACAATCTTTGATCCAATAGCTTTTTTCTTGGCTTTTTCTAGAAATTCTTTTACAACTTCTAAAGATACGTCTGCCTCTAGAAGCGCAACTCTTACTTCCCTTAATGCTAGATCTACATCGGTTTCTGTTAGAGATCCTCTTGATTTTAACTTATCAAAGATCCCTGTTAGTCTTTCAGATAAATTTTTAAACATATTTTTTTACTTAATTATAGATTATATATGTTAAATAAAAAAAAAATTCATAAATAAAAAAAATGATTATTAACTATACAAAAATGCATGGATTAAAAAATGATTTTATAATCATTGATGCAAGAGCAAAAAAAATTTTTTTAAACAAAAAAAATATACAAAAAATTTCGAATAGAAAAAAAGGATTAGGTTGTGATCAACTTGTAATAATAGAAAAACCGAAGAAGAAAAAAACGTCGGCATTTATAAAATTTTATAATTCTGATGGAAGTATAACGAAAGCATGCGGTAACGCTACAAGATGTGTGGCTTTTTTACTGATGAAAGAGTTTAAAAGAAAAAAAATTGCCCTAGAAACTGAATCAACTTTAGTAAATGCTTTTTTAACCAAAAACAACCAAGTATCTGTTGATATTGGCAAAGCTTATTTTAAATGGAAACAAATCCCTTTAAAAAGAAAAGTAAATATTAATAAAGTTAACTTTAATATAGATAGTTATATTAATCCTACTTTAATTAATGTCGGTAATCCTCATATTATTTTTTTTATGCAAAATTTAAAAAAAATAAACTTAAAAAAAGTAGGTCCAAAAATTGAAAAAAATCCTTTATTTCCTGAACGAATTAATGTTAATTTTGCTAAAATTTTAAAAAATAACAAAATTGAACTTAGAGTTTGGGAAAGAGGCGCAGGTATAACAAAAGCATGTGGAACTGGTGCATCAGCTACGGCTGTTGCGGCAATAAAAAATAAATTAATTAATAAAAGAATATGTTATATCCATATGGATGGTGGAAAGCTAAAAATAGAGTATAAAAAAAATGGACATATTGTTATGACAGGCCCAATAAAAACTGTAAAAAAAGGAATTTTAAATAATTATTTTTAACTAATATGAAAAATGAAAATGTTATAACTTTTGGATGCAGACTTAATAGCTTTGATTCACAGGTAATAAAAGAAAAAATTAATTTAAAAAAATTTAGGAATATTTTTTTTATAAATACTTGTGCAGTCACAAAAGAAGCGGAAAAACAAGCGAAAAAAAAAATAAGGAAAATAAAAAGAGAAAATCCTAATGCAAAAATTATTGTAACTGGATGTTCAGCGCAAATTAATCCTACAAATTATAAAAAAATGGATGAAGTAGATTTAATATTAGGAAATGAAGAAAAATTTAAATTTGAAAAATATCTAAATTTACTAAATAACAATTCTAATAATAATATCGTCGTAAATGATATTATGACAGTTAGAGAAACAGCAAATCATTTTATCCAAGGTTTTGATAAAAAAGCAAGAGCCTTCATTCAAATTCAAACTGGTTGTGATCATAGATGTACTTTTTGCATTATTCCTTTTGGAAGAGGAAATAGTAGAAGTGTGCCTATAGCAAAAATTTGTAAACAAATAAAAATACTTTTAAATAAAGGATTTAAAGAAATCGTTTTAACAGGAGTAGATCTTACATCATATGGCAATGATCTTTATGACAAACCAAATTTAGGAAAATTAGTTAAAGAAATATTGAAAAAAGTGAAAAATTTAGAAAGGTTAAGATTGTCATCTTTAGATGCTATAGAAATTGATAAAAATCTAATAGATATAATTAATCATGAAGAAAGACTTATGCCTCATTTACATTTAAGCATACAATCTGGAGACAATACTATTCTTAAACGAATGAAAAGAAGGCACTCACGTGAAGATGTAATAAATTTATGTAACAATTTAAAGAAGTTTAGAAGCAATATTGTTTTTGGAGCAGATATCATTGCTGGCTTCCCTACTGAAACTAATGAAATGTTTCTTAATAGTAAAAAAATATTGAATGAATGTGATTTAACTTATCTTCATATTTTTCCATACTCAAACAGACCTAATACTCCAGCTTCAAAAATGCCACAAATTCCAAACAAAATTATAAAAGAAAGGGCAAAAATTTTAAGATTGGAAGGAAATAAAATAATGCAAAAATTTCTAAAAGAACAAGTTAATAAAAAGCATAAAGTTCTTTTTGAAAGTGAAACAGAAGGGCATTCAGAAAACTTTGTTCCTATAAAAATTTTAAGCAAACATAAAATTGGTGAAATTATTGAAGTCAGAGGAAAAAAGATTATTAATGGAAAATTAATTTCCCAGGTAATGTAATGGGTTGGTTAACTAGAATCAAAGATAGTCTTCTAAGCAAGATAAAAAAAAAAATCCCTACAAAAGATTTAGAATCTATTGAAAAAACAAGACAAGAAAAAAAAGTTAAAAAAATAGAAACTAATGAAAGAGAAGTTCTAGAACCTAAGAAACTAGAACCGGATATTTCTAAAAAAGAAAAAAAAGTCGAAGAATCATCTCAAGAACCTATTAAGAAGAAAAGAAGTTTTTTTGGTCTATTTAAAAAAAAAGAAAAAATAAAAGATGTGCCAAAAGTTGAAAAAGATCCAGA
>JAKUPP010000002.1 GCA_022450705.1 Alphaproteobacteria bacterium
AACAACACTAATTGGATTTGGCTTAATTGGTTCTTCCATAGCAAGAGCATTGAAGAAAAAAAAGGTTACTAAAAAAATTTGTATTTTTTCTAGAACGGAAAGAACAATTAATAAAGCAAAGAAACTTAAATTAGGAAATTTTTATACAAATGATTTAGAAAAAAGCGTTGAAGGAAGTGATTTAATTATTATTTGCACACCTCTTTCCACATATAAAAATATTTTAGATAAAATATCAAATCATATAATGCCGAATACAATATTGACAGATGTAGGTTCTGCTAAATTAAATGCTGTTAAAATATTTTCTAAACTTAAAAATGTTAAATTTAATATATTGCCAGCCCACCCAATAGCAGGGACAGAAAAGTCAGGTCCTGAGTCAGGTTTTGCTGAATTATTTAACAAACGATGGTGTGTTATAACCCCAATGGGTAAAAACAACAAACAATCATTAAATAAATTGAAGAAATTATGGAATACTTTTGGATCTAAAGTTCAAATAATGAATGCAAATAATCATGATAAAATTCTTGCAATAACATCTCATATGCCCCATTTAATTTCTTACGCAATTGTTTCCTCTTCATTAAAGGCCAATGCGAAAGAAAAATCTCAAATAATTAAATTTTCTGCAGGAGGTTTTAGAGATTTTACAAGAATTGCTGCTTCTGATCCAACTATGTGGAGGGATATTTTTATAGATAATAAAAGAAATTTGCTTAAAATAGTTGTTGAATTTGAAAAGTCACTTAATTTGATAAAACAATATATCAAAAAAAATAAATCTGACAAACTCCAAGAAGTCTTTATCAAAACAAAAAAAATTAGAAAATTAATTGAAAAAGAGAAACAAGAATAATTTTCTATAATATTTTTTCTAATTTTTTCCTAAATTCACCAGGGCTTAAACCGGGATGTATCGGTTTTAAAAAATTTACCTTTATTTTTCCTGGATATTTTAAAAATTTATTTCTTCCCCAATATTTTCCTGAATCTAATTTTACAGGCACGACTTTCATATTTAGATGTTTATACAGTATAACTACGCCTGATTGTATTTTATTTTTTGAATTGGGTAGAGTTCGAGTTCCGTGCGGAAAAATCAACACAGTTCTATTATCAAGAACAGCTTTTTTTGTTTTACTTATTATTTTTTTTAAACTATTAGCACCTTTATTTCTAGTAATAATGACCATCCCTAATTTTAATAAGTGCCAACCAAAAAAAGGGATAAATAAAAGAGATCTTTTATGGAATATAATACAATCTCCAATTAGATAGGGGAGAATAATTGTATCCCAAGCAGATTGGTGTTGGCACGCATATATAACATTGTTTAAGCCATTCTTTTTTAATCCTTTAGTTTCATAATTAAGTTTGGTTACTATATTTAGAATTTTATTTGTTACTTTAATCCAAAGAAACCATACTTTTACATTATATTTTCTACTAAAAAAGAATACTGGGAAAGAAAAAAAAGCTATTAACAAAGTCCAAATATAAAATAAAATATTAAATATTAATGATCTTAGAAAAATTATCATTTTCAAAACTAAAATTTTAAATTACGTTTAATATACATTAAATAAAAAAATTTTATTTTAAAAAATATTAGAATGATTATTACTTGTCCAAACTGCAATACAAAATATTCCATAAACAAAACTATTTTAGGAACTGATGGAAAAAAAGTTAAATGTTTTGATTGTGGACATGAATGGAGTCAAACATTAGATACTAAAGAAAAAAGTTTAGAAACTAAATTGTCAAAAGAAAAAAAAATTGCAAATAATGTTCATAAAGAAGAAACGGATCTTAAAAGATTATTTTCTTCAGAGATTCCAAAAAAGAAAAGCTACAAATTTTTATACCTGATTATAGCTACCATTTTAATTTTATTTATTTATTTAAATTCAAAATATTTTGATTATAAAATTAAGGATTATTTTTTTAAATTTTATAAACCAGAATTTTTAATTAACAAAAATAACAAAGATTCTTTTGATTTAATATTCAACCAAATAGAAAAAGAAGTAAGTATTTTAAACAACAATCAAAAAGTTATTAAAATTTACGGAAAAATTAGTAATACATCAAATATGAAGAAGCATAAAATTCCTAAACTTCAAGCAACTTTGTTAGATAGTAAAAATAATATTATAGCAAGCTGGTTTTTTTCTGCCGAAAAAGAAAATTTAGATCCACAAGAAAGTATAAATTTTAATACTAGTTATATTAATGATAAACAAGATATTTCAGATATTAAAATTGAATTTTATAAAGAGAAAATAAATGAATAAAACTGGAAAAACAGCAGTAGTATCAATATATCCAGGAATAGGCGATATTATATGGCATCTACCTTTTTTTAGAGCTTTAGCAGAAAAATCAGAAAAAAAAAAAATATATTTATTTACAAGACAAACTACTTTAGCTAAAGAAATTTTAGAATATGAAGAAACAATTGCTAAGGTTTATTATTTAAACGAGACTAGAAAATTTTTAAACACAATTCATAATTTTCCTAAATTACTAAAAACTTTAAAAAGAGAAAAATTTCAAACAATTTGGATCTTTCATAGAAGCCCTAGATACGCTATTGTCGCAAAATTAGCAAAAATAAAGAATATTTACGGATTTGGTTTGGGAGCACAAAAAATTTGGCTGACATCTAAAAAAAATATAGGAGAGGGTTCAAGAAAAAAAGATAACATTTATAAAGCAAAAAAATTTTTAGATGTAAATGGAGTTAGTTACAAAAAAAATTTTAAACTAAAGCTTCCAAACTTTATTGTAAATAAAGAATTAAAAAAATTTAGAAAATTCTCTAAACCCTGGATTACAATCGGTTTTTCCTGTAATAAAACAGCATTCATGAAAAATAATTTGCCTTATTCATTTTATAGAACTTGGAGACCAGAATATTTTTCTGATTTAATTAATTTACTTTTTAGAAAAAATAAAAAAAAAAATATTTTTTTAATAGGGGCTGAGAATGAGATTAGTTTAGCTAAAAAAATTAAAAATAAATGTGTTTCTCCAAATAATGTAATAATTTCATGTAATCCTATAATAACAAATTTAGCTATTTTGACAAAAAGCAGGTTTTTTATAGGTAATGACTCAGGCCCTTTAAATTTATCAGGTGCAATGGGAATTAGATCATTTGGTTTATTTGGAGCCTCTCCTCCTTTAAAGAATGTAAGTAATATTCACGCTTTAGTTCCTCCCAGAGGACCTGTGGATCCTCATAAATATGGTTTTAATCCAATATCTTTGGAAGAAGGTATGGATTTGATAAAACCCAAATATGTATATAACAAAGTAAAAAGATTTATTTAATTTTGGAAACCCAAGAAGGTATTTTTTCTCTTGATATTTGATTAAGAACAGTGTCCTCCGTTCTAATTATTGAGAAATTTTTTTTGTGAATAATTAATTCCATTATTATCGGCCTAGAATTATATGATGATGACATAGACGCGCCATACGCGCCTACATTTTTAAAAAAAAGAATTTCACCTGTATTCAGTCGATTCAATAGTTTATTTTTTGCAAAAGTATCTGCGGTTTCGCATATTGGCCCAACAATAGTATATAAACTCTTTCTACCTATACCTTTTTTAATACTTTGAATATCATGGTAAGCATCATATAAAGCTGGACGCAGCAAATCATTCATTCCGGTATCAATTATTGCAAAAGTTTTTTTTTTATTCTTTTTAATAAACAAAACTCTAGTTACTAATATCCCAGACTCTGCAACTAAAATCCTTCCTGGTTCTAATATCAACTTACAACCAAGATCATTTGATATATCTGAAATTATTTTTGCATAACTATTAAAATTTATAATTTTTTCATCTTTATAATTAATACCAATTCCACCACCTAGATCTAAAAACTTAATTATTTTTTCATTTTTATTAATTTTTTTAATAAAATTTTTTATTTTTAAGAATGCTTTTTTAAATGGGCTTAGAGACATTATTTGAGAGCCAATATGAACAGACAACCCAACAATATCTAAATTTGGGTTAGATCTATAATTTAAAAAAATTTTTTTTGCTGTTTCAATATTTAAACCAAATTTATCTTCTTCTCTACCTGTTGAGATCTTAGTATGTGTTTTAGCATCAATATTTGGATTTATCCTAATACCAATTTGAACCTTTTTTCTTAAATTTTTTGCAATTTTTGTAATTAATTCAAGCTCTTCTATAGATTCAATATTTATTTGCAAAATATTTTTTTCTATAGCAAATTTTATTTCACTAAATTTTTTTCCAACACCTGAAAAAACTATTTTTTTTGCTTTTATTCCTGCTTTTAAGGCTCTTCTCAATTCTCCTACTGAAACAACTTCTGCACCTGCTCCCAAATTGGATAATATTTTTAGTATTGCAATATTTGGGTTTGCTTTTACAGCATAACAAATAATTGTATCTGAATTTCTAAATGGCGATTCAAATTTTTTAAATTTATTAATTATTGCATTAGATGAATAACAATAAAAAGGCGTTGCAAATTTTCCTGCCAGCTTTTTTATTGATATATCTTCAACAAATAAATCATTTTTTTTTAATTTAAAATTATTCACTTGGATATTCCTTTGGATACTCTTTTTCTGGTTTTTCTAAATCACCTTTTTTACCACAACTAGTAAAAGTAATTAAAAATACAAAAAGATAAATAATGTAATGAAAATTTTTCACAATTAAAAAATTAATAAAGCTCTCTTTTAGCGATTTGGATATTTTTTTTAACTTCTTTTGGAGAAGTGCTTCCTGAACTTTGTTTATAATTTATAGAATTATCTATTTTTAAAAATTTTTTAATTTTTTTTCCTGAATCATTACCAGCTATATTTAGTTCAATAGTAGTTAAATCGTTTATTTGGCAATTCTTTTTATTAGCAATACTAATAATTCCCGCAATCATTTTATAAGCTTTTCTAAAGGGTAGATTGTAATTTATAACTAGCCAATCTGCCAAATCTGTTGCCATTAAATTATTTTTATTACATGCTTTCAACATTTCTTTTTTGTTAATTTTAATTCCTTTAATAATTCCATTTGATACTTCTAACGCTAATACTAAATTATCATAACTATCAAAAACAGGCTCCTTATCTTCTTGCAGATCTTTACTATAAGTTAATGGCAAACCTTTAATTGTTGTTAAAAGACTAAAAAAATTTCCTGAAAACCTTCCCATTTTACCCCTAATTAGTTCTGCGGAGTCAGGATTTTTCTTTTGTGGCATAATTGAACTACCTGTTGAAAAATCATCTGATAAATTAACAAATTTAAATTGATCGCTTGCCCAAATTGTTATGTCTTCACCAAATCTTGATAAATGTGAACCGCAAATAGCTATGTTAGATAAAAATTCTAAAGCATAATCTCTATCAGATACACTATCCATAGAATTAGAGGTTGGTTTTTTAAAACCAAGTTTTTTAGATGTAAAACCTCTATCAATATTGAAAGATGTTCCAGCCAATGCTGCTGAACCTAATGGACATTCATTCATTCTATTAATGCTATCTAGAAATCTACCTTTATCTCTTTTTAACATTTCATAATAAGCCATTAAATGATGCGCAAGACTAACTATTTGCGCAGATTGCAAGTGGGTAAAACCAGGCATAATTGTTTTAATATGCAAACTTGATTTTTTAACAATAGTTTTTTGCAAATCAGTGATTTTTGAACATATTTCTTTTGTAGCTTGAATAATCCATAATTTAAAGTCTGTTACTACCTGATCATTTCTTGATCTTGCTGTATGGAGTTTTTCCGCAGCCTCTCCAATTAAATTATGTAATTCCATTTCTATATTCATATGAATATCTTCGTATTTTTTATTAAATTCAAATTTATTATTAAGAATTAAAGCTTTAATTTTTTTTAATCCTTTAAGTATTAATTTATATTCTGAAGATGAAATTATCCTTTTTTTTTGTAGCATTAAAGAATGTACCTCAGATACTTTTATATCTTGTAAAGCCAATCTTTTGTCGAAATCAATAGAAGAATTGATTTTTTCTAACAAAGGATTACTTTGTTTATTAAAATTACTACCCCATATAGGGTTTATATTTTTTTTATTTTTTTTCATTATTTTTTGTTCATTAGATAATATACTTTTTTTAGGTTAAAAGCTTTTTCTATGAAATTTTTTATATTTATATTGATCATATTAACATCACTATCTTTTAAGTCTTACAATAATAAAGATAACGATTTAATAAGTGAATTTTTAAAAAATGAACTAGAAGATTTTGAGCTTAGTAAGGAAAAAAAAAATATATCTAATTTAACATTTAAAGATCACAAAGAAAAAGAAATTTCATTCTCAGATTTTAAAGGAAAAATTTTGTTAGTTAATTTTTGGGCAACTTGGTGTGCTCCTTGTATTAAAGAAATGCCTTCTTTAGATAGACTTGAATCAAAAATAAATGGGGATTTTGACGTTATAGCAATATCTGTAGATAGAGATGGAGTAGAGAAAGTAACTGATTTTTTTGATGAAAATAAAATTAGTAATTTAGAGAAATTTTTTGATATAAAAAATTCTTTAGCAAAAGAAATGAATTTATATGGAGTACCAACAAGCTTTTTTGTAAATAAGGAAGGAGATTTAATTGGATATTATCAAGGTGACATGGAATGGGACAATGACACAGTAATTAATTTCATAAATTACTTAATTAAGATTTAATTTTATCTAATTCTTTTGATAATTCCGGTAATATTTTAAATAAGTCACCAACAATACCATAATCTGCCACTTGGAAAATAGGCGCTTCCTCATCTTTATTTATTGCAACAATAATTTTACTATCTTTCATTCCAGCTAAATGTTGTATTGCTCCTGATATTCCTACAGCAATATATAATTCCGGTGCAACTACCTTACCAGTTTGGCCGACTTGATAATCATTTGGTACAAATCCAGCATCAACAGCTGCTCTAGATGCACCAACAGCTGCTTTTAATTTATCAGCGATTTCTTCTAGCAAACTAAAGTTCTTACCACTTTCCATACCTCTTCCTCCAGAAATAATAATACCTGCAGAGGTTAATTCAGGTCTATCAGATTTATTTAATTCATTTTTAACAAACTTAGATAATCCAGGATCATCTTTTTTTTCAATCTTTGTAATTTTTCCGTTTCCCCCACTTATTTTTGTGGCTTCAAAATTTGTTGTTCTAACTGTTATTATTTTTTTACTATCTGTTGATTGTAATTTTAAATTTGCATTTCCAGCGTAGATTGGTCTTACAAAAGTATCATTACTTTCAATAGAAATGATATCTGAAATTTGCGCCACATCTAATAGTGCAGCAACTCTTGGCATTATATTTTTTCCAAAAGTAGATGAAGGAGCAAGTATATGAGAATATTTATTTGATAGTTCAAAAATTACAGGAGAAATATTTTCTGCTACATGATTTTTAAAAATAGAATTATCAGCAATAAAAACTTCTTCTATACCTTCACATTTACTTATTTGTTCTCCGACTTTTGAGCAATTTTCTCCTAAGACAATTGCATGTACAGATTTATCAATTTTTTTTGCAGCAGTTATAGTGTTAAGTGAAGATGCTTTTATATTTTGATTATCATGTTCTATAAGAACTAATACACTCATTTTATATTACCTTTTCCTCATCATGCAGTTTAGACACAAGCTCTTGAACACTGTCTATTTTTATACCAGATTCCTTTTTAGGTGGTTCAGTAACTTTTAATGTTTTTAATCTTTGTTTTATTTCTATATTCAAGTCACCAGGAGATATTTTTTCTATAGGCTTTTGTTTTGCTTTCATAATGTTTGGTAAAGAGGCATATCTTGGTTCATTTAATCTTAAATCTGTTGTAACAATAGCCGGTAATTCCATATTAAGAGTTTCTAAACCCCCATCTATTTCTCTTGTTACATTTATTTTTTTTTCATTTATTTCTAATTTTGATGCAAAAGTTCCTTGTGGCCAACCAAGTAAAGCAGATAACATTTGACCAGTTTGGTTAGAGTCATCATCAATAGCTTGTTTTCCCATCAATACTAAATCAGGACTATTTTTGTTTATAATTTCCTTCAAAATCTTAGCAACTTCTAATGGCTGAACATTTTCTTCAGTTTCAACCAAAATTCCTTTATCTGCACCAACAGCAAGAGCAGTTCTCAAAGTTTCCTCCGATTTTGCAGAACCTATAGATATAGCCGTTATTTCGTTGCAGATTTTTTTTTCTTTTAATCTTACAGCTTCTTCAACAGCAATTTCGTCAAATGGATTCATTGACATTTTAACATTTTCCAAGTCAACACCTGAATTATCGCTCTTTACTTTAATTTTTACGTTATAGTCTACAACTCTTTTTATTGGCACTAAAATTTTCATGATGATAAATATTTACACTCTAAAAATACAATTTCAATTAAAAAAAATTAAACCTTTTTGTTTCTTAAATTAGTTATTGATAAACATAAAGCGATGATAAACCAATTCATAGTTGCATTTCTATTTGAAAAAAAACTACCTGTAGACATAAATGGCCAAAATAAAACGAATAAACTTAAAATTGGAGCATAAATTAAAGGATCAGCTTTTTTATTAATATTTTTAGTAAAATATTGAAACCAAATAAATAACATAGCTACAAAACCTAACAAACCCAAAACTCCAGTTTCTAACAACCATTGAATATAAAAATTATGTGGATGGGTTGTGCAAAAAAAATATTTTAAATTTTCTTTATATTTTTCTGATTTACATGCATTTGTATAATTTTTGATACCAATGCCAAAAAAAGGATGATCTTTCCATATAATTATTGCTTGGCTATAGGTCTCCCAGTAGGCAGTTTTCGAAAAATTTGTAAGTACTTCATAAAAAAAAGGTTGAGTTTTAAATTTCTTTTTACAAGTTTGATTTTTATCGTTTTCACAAGGCACTTTAACTTGATAAATCGTTCCATTATGCCATGGATTTTTCTCAACAATTTCTATTTTATTCCAAACCGGATTAAATTTAACTGTAAGAAAAATTAAAAAAAATAAGGAAATTAGAGAAAAAATTATTTTTTTTCGAAATTTTTTTTCTAGTAAAAAAAGAATTAATAAGCCTAAACCAATGCTGGCAAAAGACATTGCTTCTCCAGTTAAAAATACCAGAAAAAAAGATAATGTTATTAGAGGTATAAATAAAAGATTATGATTTTCTGATTTTTTTAATTGTACGATAGCAAATAAGAAAAATATAAAAAAGAATTTAGATAAATAAGCACCTGGTATATTGCTTCTAAAAGGCCCCGTTAGTCTAAAATGATCGTTAGAATAATATCCTAAAATATCAGGACCGTAACCTTTAGCTAAATCAAAATGTAAAAATTGATAGAATGTATCAATAAAAACAAATATAAATGCAACTGTTATAGAATAAAGAATATATTTCAAAAATCTTTTATTTGATAAAATCCAATATTGCAAAGCTATTGCAAAAATAAAAAAACGTACAAATAAAATTGAATGTTCTAATGCTATTTTTATGTCTAAAGCAAAAAAACTTGCAAATATTAAATAAATCCATAAAAAGAATATTCTTCGTATCCATTTCGTTTTTGTCCAAGACCAATCTTTATTTATTAAAGAATTAACTAAAAACAAAATAGAAATTGTGCTTACAATTATATCTGAAGGAGCTTGGCCAATAATAATTGCAAATGGAAGCAATATAAGAAAAAAAAGCGAGATTTTTTTTAGACTTAATAAATTCAAATTTATTTCTTTTTTAAATTTTTTCCAGGTTTCCAAAGAATATCTTTTTTTCCTTTATTATTCGTGTACCTAGCAAGTACAAAAAGCAAGTCGGATAATCTATTTAAATATATAATTGCAACAGGATTTATTCTTTCTTTTTTAGAAAGAGCACAAACTTTTCTTTCAGCTCTTCTTGTTACAGTTCGTGCGATATGTAAATAAGTTGAAGATTCAGAACCACCTGGAAGTATAAATGAACTTAATGGAGCTAATTCTTTATTAAAACTATCAATTTTTTTTTCGATATAATCTACTCTATCTTTTGTTATTTTAAGTTTTTGAATTTTTTTTTTATCAGGCATGCATAAATCTGCCCCTAGATCAAATAAATCATTTTGTATTATCTGAAGTATTTTTTTTATTTTTGTATTTGTTCTTAGGATTGATAATCCTATAGTTGCATTTGCTTCATCAACAGACCCATACGCATCAACTCTCAATGAATTTTTATCAACTCTTTTACCATCTCCTAGCTGCGTAGATCCTTTATCACCGGTTCTAGTATATATTTTATTTAATTTAACCAATTTTATATTTTTAATTTAAGAATTTAATTAAGAATACTAAAGCGAATATTAAAATAATTATACCTTGTGTTATAACTCTAATTCTCATTAATTTGTTTGAATATTTTTTATTAAAATCACCTTTTAATAGCATTGATACTAAGCCTATAACCAGGACAACAAAAACTAAAACAAGTCCAATAATTATTAATATTGGTGCGATTTTTGTAAAAAATTCCATTAATTAAAATTAACTTAACAAGCCTTTAGCAATTACATGGGCTTGAATTTCAGCTGTTCCTTCAAAAATATTTAAAACTCTTGCATCGCATAGGACACGACTGATGGGGTATTCTAATGCATAACCATTTCCACCATGTATTTGTACAGCGTTATCAGCATTTGACCAGGCTACTCTTGCAGCTAATAATTTTCCCATTCCAGCTTCTATATCACATCTTTTATCCAAATCTTTTTCTCTTGCTGAGAAATATGTAATCTGTCTAGCAATCATAGTTTCAACTGCCATCCAAGCCAATTTATTAGCCACTCTAGGAAAGTCAAAAATTTTCTTTCCAAATTGTTCTCTTTCTTGTGAATATTGTAAACCAATATCTAAAGCACTTTGAGCAATTCCAACAGCTCTTGCAGCAGTTTGAATTCTAGCAGATTCAAATGTTTCCATTAATTGTTTAAAACCTTTTCCTTCTTCAGTGCCTAAAAGATTTTCTGCTTTTACTTCAAAATTATCAAAAGCAATTTCATATTCTTTCATACCTCTATATCCTAATACTTCAATTTCTCCTCCAGTCATTCCTTTAGTTGGAAATGGATCTTTGTCTGTTCCCCTATCTTTTTCTGCTAGTATAATACTCAAACCTTTATATCCTTTTTCATCAGAATTTGTTCTTACCATCATTGTCATTAAATCTGTACGAGCACCATGAGTAATCCAAGTTTTATTTCCTGTGATTTTATAAATCCCACCATCTTTTATTGCTCTAGTTTTTAAACTTCCAAGATCCGATCCTGTATTAGGTTCACTAAAAACTGCCGTTGGTAAAATTTCTCCAGATGATATTTTTGGTAACCATTTCTTTTTTTGTTCTTCTGTGCCTCCAAGTTTAATTAATTCTGCAGCTATTTCGGCTCTCGTTCCTATTGAACCAATACCTATATATCCGCGACTTAATTCTTCTGTAACTACACACATAGCAATTTTTTTCATTCCAAGACCTCCGTACGATTCCGGAATTGTTAACCCAAAAACACCTAATTCAGCCATTTGTTTTATTATTTCGAGGGGAATTAATTCATCTTTTAAATGCCATTCATGAGCATTTGGAATAACTTGTTCTTCAGAAAATTTTTTAAATTGATCTTGTATCATTACTAAAGTTTCATCTTCAAGACCAATATTTCCATAATTTTTATCTGAGATTAATTTAGCAATTCGGATTTTTACATCATTTGTATTTCCATTTTTAATTAAATCCTTGACATCATCAGTTAAAAAAGAATTTAATTCTTGATCTGTTAAGCCAAAATCATGGGCTCTTATAATTTCTGTTTGCCACATTGGTATTCCCCCAATTACTTGCGATAAATATTCGCCAAAGGAGGATTGTAAAATTAATTTTTCCGTTTCATGAATCTTTTTGTTTTCATTTAATTTTTTTGCCCAATTAAGCATTTCTCTCAATGCTATGTTATATGTTTTTAACCAAGCAAAACCATGACAAATAAATTGTTCTTTTTCTAAAAGATTTATATCTAAAGATCCATTTTGAAAAACCTTTTCTTTTACATGCTTTTCTGCTTTGTTAACTAACTCATTGAGGGCATTGCTTGAATTCTCGCATTTAGTAATAAGATTTTCCAATAGACTATTAGTTTTTTTTATATCTACTGCCGCGTCAGTCATATTATATAATATACTATTTTAAAGTCTTCATGCCAGGTTTCTTTGCTTGAACTAGTACGGCCATATTGCCAGGTTTATGTTCATTTCTTGCCATTTTCATATGTGCTTCTGGTATGTCTTTCCAACTTAGTACTTCGGACATACAAGGATTTATATTTTTATTAATAATTAATTTATTTGCCTCTGAAGCTTGTTTTAAAGTTGCAAAATGACTTCCTTGTATTCTTTTTTGATGCATCCATCCATAACGCGCATCAAATGTTAAATTATATCCACTTGTAGCTGCACAATAAACAACCATACCACCTCTTTTTACTACAAAACAAGAAACAGGAAAAGTTTGACCACCTGGATGTTCAAAGACACTATCTACTGCAATATACTTTCCCGTATATTCCCAAATTGCTTTTCCAAATTCTTTAACTTTTTCTATGTACTCCCCATATGCTTTTACATCATTTACATCTGGTAATTCACCCCAACAATCGAAATTTTTTCTATTGATAACACCTTTTGCTCCAATAGATTTTACATATTTTATTTTGTCATCGCTTGATACAACTCCTATTGCATTTGCACCAGCAAATTTAACTAATTGTGTTGCAAAAACACCCAAACCTCCAGTTGCTCCCCAAACTAATACATTTTGACCTGGCTTGAGAGAGTGAGGATCGTGGCCGTATAGCATTCTGTAAGCTGTTGCTAGACATAGAACATAGCAACCACTTTCTTCCCATGTAAGATGTTTAGGTCTATGCATTATTTGTTGTTGTTGGACTGAAGTAAATTGTGCAAATGATCCATCAGGAGTTTCATATCCCCAAATTCTTTGTGAATTTGATAGCATTGGATCACCTCCATTACATTCTTCATCATCTCCGTCATCTTGATTACAATGAATTACAACTTCATCTCCAACTTTCCACCTTTTTACTTTTGAACCAACTGCCCAAATAATTCCAGATGCATCAGATCCTGCAATATGAAATTCTGCTTTATGGTAATCAAATGGGGAAATAGGAACACCTCGAGAAGCCCAAACACCATTATAGTTAACACCTGCAGCCATAACCATAACAAGCACATCGTTTTCACCTACTTTTGGAGTGTCAACTACTTCTACTTTCATAGCAGCTGTAGGATCGCCATGTCTTTCTCTTCTAATTAGCCATCCGTACATTTGTTTAGGCACATGCCCTAATGGTGGAATTTCGCCTATTTCATATAATTCTTTTTTTTCGTTCATTTAGATATTTTTAATATAATAGATAATATAAAATCTAATAAATTTTTTTTTTATAACTATATATACTTTTTTTTTGTTATTAAAAACAAAATATGAATAAAAAAGATAAAAACAACAAAGATAACATATGGTTAATAAGAACCTATTCGGGACATTCTTCTGCAAAAGAATCAAATAAGCTTTATAAAACAAACTTAAAAAAAGGGCAAACGGGATTATCAGTTGCTTTTGATCTTCCAACTCAAACAGGATATGACTCTGATCATATTTTGGCTCGAGGAGAAGTAGGTAAAGTAGGGGTGCCAGTTTGTCATGTTGGAGATATGTTAGAATTATTTAAAAACATTCCAATTGGGAAAATGAATACTTCAATGACAATAAACGCTACAGCTGCTTGGTTACTTTCATTGTACATTGCTGCTGCCGAAAAGAGAGGTTATAAAAGAAAAGATCTTCAAGGCACTACACAAAATGATGTTATTAAAGAATATCTATCTAGAGGGACATATATTTTTCCTCCTAAAGAAAGCATGAAAATAACTTCTGATATTATTTCATTTACATATAAAGAAATACCAAAATGGAATCCTATTAACATTTGTTCTTATCATCTTCAAGAAGTGGGCGCGACCCCCGAACAAGAAATTTCTTATGCACTTTCAAATGCATGCGAGGTTTTAAACACTTTAAAAAAAAATGGTCAAATTCCAGAAAAAGACTTCCCTATAGTTGTAGGTAGAATTAGTTTTTTTGTTAATGCAGGAATTAGATTTATTACTGAAGTTTGTAAAATGAGAGCAATGACTTCTTTGTGGCACGAGATATGTAGTAAAAAATTTAAAGTTAAAGATGAAAAATTTAAAAGGTTAAGATACGGAGTTCAAGTAAATTCCCTTGGCTTGACCGAACCTCAACCAGAAAATAATGTTTATAGAATACTATTGGAAATGCTATCAGTGGTTTTGTCAAAGGATTCAAGAGCAAGAGCAGTGCAACTACCAGCATGGAATGAAGCACTCGGACTACCAAGACCCTGGGATCAACAATGGAGTATTAGATTACAGCAAATAATTGCATACGAAACTGATCTACTAGAATATCAAGATATTTTTAATGGATCTAAGGTTATTGATAATAAAGTGAAAAAATTAAAAGAAATAGTTAATAAAGAATTAAAAGTTATTGAAAAAATGGGAGGAACCGTAGCAGCTGTAGAAAATAGTTATATGAAAAATAACTTAGTTAAATCTATGTCTAAAAGAGTTTCAGCTATTGAAAATGCGGAACAAATAGTTGTAGGAGTTAATAAATTTACAGATACTGCGGAATCTCCATTACGAAATGATAAAGAAGGTTTTATAAAAGTGGACCCTAGTGCAGAAAAAGAACAAATTAGCAAGCTAATAAATTGGAGAAAAAAAAGAAACGAATCTAAATGTATTAAAGCATTAAAAAAATTGAAAGAAATAGCATCTCTTAACAAAAATATAATGGATGCATCTATAGAATGTGCCCATGTAGGAGTTACAACAGGGGAGTGGACGGATACATTGAGAGAAATTTATGGGGAATATAGAGCCCCAACTGGTGTTGGAAAAACATCTAAAATAGATAAAAAAAATCATAAACAAATTAATGAAAGAATAAATAAAATATCTTTGAAACTAAAAAGAAGAGTAAAGTTATTAATTGGTAAGCCTGGTTTGGATGGACATTCAAGCGGTGCAGAACAAATATCAGTTGCGGCTAGAGATGTAGGCATGGAAGTTGTTTATCAAGGTATTAGACTTACACCAGAACAAATAGTTAATACTGCCATTGAAGAAAGTGTACATATGATAGCTTTATCAATACTTTCTGGTTCCCACTTATCTTTAACTCAAGAAATTATAAAATTATTAAAAAAAAATAAAATTTCAAATATTCCTCTTGTTGTTGGAGGTATAATTCCTCGTGAAGATGAAAAAAAAATGTTAAAACTTGGAGTATCACGAATATATACTCCTAAAAATTATGATGTAAATTCAATTATGTCAGATTTTGCAAATATACTTGAGAAACATTATCTTTAAATAATTTTTTTTTAAATGTCTTTCATTCAAAGATTAAAAGATTGTAATACACATAAAGAATCAAATTTTTTTAAATTCTTTATCAACAATTATCACGTTGGTTTTATTAAAAAAAAAAATTTAAATATAATCAATAAATTTCCAGAAATCTTTTCTATCAAAGCAAATAAAATTATTCTAAAAAAAGAATTTAACAATTTCAAAAAAAGAACCTACGCAATAAATCGAGTTTTTAATTTTTTAGTAAATAAAAAAATAATTTCAGCTAAACACCGAGAACAATTTCCTGTATTTAAATCATTTAAGGACAAGCCTCTTTTAAAAGTTCAAAGATTAGCAGGCCCATTTTTTGGTTTTCAATTTTTTGGCGTGCACCTAAATGGTTTTTTAAAAAAAAATGATAAGTTTTTTATGTGGGTTGGAAGAAGATCAGCAAATGGCAATTTTCCAAAAGATTTAGATCAGATCGCAGCAGGAGGCTTGCCGTTTAATGTTACAATTAAAAATAATCTTATTAAAGAATCTTATGAGGAAGCAAATATTCATAAAAAATTAATATTAAAATCTAAATATTTAGGAACTGTTTCTTATAGAGTTGAAACTAATTTAGGTCTTAGCAGACATATTTTATTTTGCTATAACTTAGAATTACCTAAAGACTTTACTCCTAAAAATAATGATGGTGAAATAACAAAATTCTATCTTTGGCCAATAGAAAAAATACTAAAAATTATAAAAGAATCTAGGAAGTTTAAATTTGACTGTGCTTTAGTTATTCTTTTATTTGCACAAAATAAAAAAATAATACAAATCAATAAAATCCTAAAAAAGTTAAACAACAAATCTGATTTAAGAATTTTAAAAAAAATTAAACAGAATTAAGAAAATAATTGCTACTACTATCCTATATATAACAAAAATCTTAAAATTTATTTTTTTCAATAATTTAATAAAAAAAGAAATTGTAAAATAAGCAATTAAAAAACTTAAAAGAAATACTAGTAAAGTTTCAATCCAAAGAAAAAGAGAGTTTTGTTTTATAATATCAAAGAACATCATAAATGATGCGCCTAATATAGCTGGAATAGATAAATACATTGAATATTTTGCTGAAGAAATTCTATTGTATCCCAAAAACCGTGCTCCGGTAATACACAATCCTGCTCTGCTTGATCCAGGCACTAATGCAAATATTTGTAAAATACCTATAAAAAAAGAATCTTTAAATGAAATATCAGTAATTTTTTTATTAGTCTTATTTTTATCTGAAAAAAAAAGAAGAAATGAAAAAAAAATTGCAGAGTAAGCAATTAAACTTGGGTTATATATATAATTTATATTTTGAAGTTTTAGAAATGCACCAAGTATGATAATTGGAATCGAACTGCAAACCAAATTTAAAAACAATTTAAAATTAAAAGTTTTTTTTTTTTTAAAAACTTCAAGTGGGCCAAAAATTAAATAATTTTTAAAGTCTTGCCAAAAGTAAATTGATACTGCAAATAAAGTTCCTAAATGCGCTGATATCATTAATGTTAAATTAATATCTTTCCAAGAAAATAATTCATTAACAAAAAAAATATGTCCAGACGAACTTATTGGTAAAAATTCAGTAATTCCTTGTACAACAGCCGTAATTATTATTTGAAATATATTGCCAACGTCCATAAAATTTAATTATAACTTTAATTTATCTTAATAATAGGTCAGTTATACTGACTAAATATTCGTTGATTTACAACGGTTTTTTCAAAAAAATCTTATTTTTACTACAATATTATAAAGGATTAGTTATATTTATATTTATGACAACAAAACTTTTGCAATTTGTAAATATAAAAAAAGAAATGCCAAAAAAAAGAGGTAGTTCTTTAAGATTAAAAGATTTTAATGAAATATATAACGATTTTAACAAATTAGAAGGAAAGAAACAGGCAGGAAGATGTTCTCAGTGCGGCATACCATTTTGTCAGGTACATTGTCCATTACAGAACAATATACCTGATTGGTTAAAACTAGCTGCAGAAAACAGATTAGAAGAAGCATATGAAGTTTCCCATTCAACAAATAATTTTCCAGAAATCTGTGGAAGTATTTGCCCACAAGATCGTTTATGTGAAGGAAACTGTGTTATAGAAAAAGGTTTTGAATCAGTAACAATTGGCCGAGTTGAAAAACATATAACAGATACAGCTTGGAAAAAAGGATGGATAAAACCTTTAAATCCACCCAAAGAAATTGATAAATCAATTGGAATTATAGGATCTGGACCTGCAGGATTAGCTGCAGCAGAGGAATTAAGAAAAAAGGGATATAAAATTGAAGTATATGATAGATATGACCGTCCAGGAGGATTGTTGATTTATGGCATACCTAATTTTAAACTTGAAAAATATGCAGTAGAAAGAAGAACTCAGATTCTAAAAAAAGGCGGAATTGTTTTTCATAATAATTTTGAAGTAGGGAATACAAAATCATTTGATTTTTTAAGGAAAAAACATAATGCAATATTAATCGCAACTGGAGTTTATAAAGCAAGAGAATTAGATTTTTCAGAAGAAAATTTAACAGGAGTTGTGCCAGCTCTAGATTTTTTAATAACAAGTAATAAAAAAGGACTGGGAGATAATGTTCCCGAGTTTGATAACGGAGAATTAAATTCCACTGATAAAAATGTAGTTGTTATAGGTGGTGGAGATACTGCTATGGATTGTGTAAGAACCGCAGTTAGACAAAATGCAAAAAGTGTTACATGTTTGTATAGAAGAAATAGAGAAAATATGCCTGGTTCAATGAGAGAAGTTTTCCATGCAGAAGAAGAAGGTATACATTTTTCATGGCTATCAGTTCCAACAAAATTCAGAGGAGTAAACGGCCATGTTAATATTGATGTAGCTAAAGTTGCTTTAGGAGAATCTGATGCTTCTGGACGGATGATTCCAAAAACTTTATTAAATAAAACACATACTTTAAAAGCCGATTTAATAATAAAAGCATTAGGATTTAATCCAGAAAATATTCCAAAAATGTTTGATGAACCAAAATTAAAAGTTACGAATTGGGGAACCTTAAAAATTGATCATAATACTATGATGACTAGCGAACCAGGTGTTTTTGCAGCAGGGGATATTGTCAGAGGAGCATCTTTAGTTGTATGGGCTATTAAAGATGGAAGAGATGCAGCGGAATCTATACATAAATATTTAATTAAATGTTAGAAAAAAAAAATAAAAATTTTAAAAAACTTTTTAAATCAGGTATTTATAATACATCCCAAGAACATGACAGCTGTGGAGTTGGATTGGTTGCCTCCATTAACGGACAACATAATAGGGATGTTGTAGAAGCAGGAATAAAAGCATTAAAAGCAGTGTGGCACAGAGGTGCAGTTGATGCAGATGGTAAAACTGGAGATGGAGCAGGCATACAAATTTCATTTCCGCAAGAATTTTTTAAAGATTACATAAGATCTCTAGGAGTAGTTCCTTCAAAAAAAAATATTGGAGTTGGAATGATTTTTTTACCAAGAACTGATATGGTTTCCCAAGAAATATGTAGAACAATAACTGAGAGAGAGATTATTAATTCAGGCAATAAGATCTATTGCTGGAGATCTGTTCCTGTTAATTTAACTGCTGTAGGACAAAAGGCAAATGATAATAGGCCTGAAATTGAACAAATATTTTTTGAAAATTCTAAAAATTTAAAGGACGATGAATTTGAAAAAGAATTATTTATTTTAAGAAGAAAAATTGAAAAAAGAATTCCTCCAAATGCAAAAAAAGATTTTTATATATGTTCTTTATCATCAAAATCGATCATATACAAAGGAATGTTTCTTGCCGAACAAATTGATAAATTTTATCCTGATTTAAATCATAAAGCATTCATTTCAAATTTTGCAATTTTTCATCAAAGGTATTCAACTAATACTTTTCCAACTTGGTCTTTAGCTCAACCTTTTCGTGTTTTGTCACATAATGGTGAAATAAATACAATCCAAGGAAATATTAATTGGTCAATAATTCATGAATCAAAAATGTTTTCTGAAAATTTAGGAGAAAATATAAAAGAAATTTTTCCTATAATTCAAGATGGAGCATCTGACTCGGCTGCTTTAGATTCTTTTTATGAATTATTATTACATTCTGGAAAGGATTTACCCATGATAAAAGCACTAACTATTCCTGAAGCAAAAAATAAAAATCAAAATAAAAAAATTAAAGATTTTTATGAATATTGTTATTCAGTTTTAGAACCTTGGGATGGCCCAGCAGCTATTGCTGCTTATGGAAAAGATTGGGTTATAGCTGGTATGGATAGGAATGGATTTAGACCAATGAGATATACTATTACAAATAAAAATATTTTATTTGTTGGTTCAGAAACAGGAATGGTTCAGATAAATAATGCTGATGTTGTAAAAAAAGGTCATATTGGTCCAGGTCAAATAGTAGGAGTAAATCTTAAAGAAGGTAGATTTTATAATTCAGAGGCTATTAAAAATGATTTAGTTAATCGACATCCTTATCATAAATGGTTAAAAAGAATTAAAAAATTTATAGCACAAAATAATATTTCTCAAAATAATTCTTTATATTTCAAAGAAGACGATTTGAAAAAGCGACAAATGGCTGCGGGTTGGAATATAGAAGATTTAGAATTAATTTTAGATCCAATGACATTTGATAAAATTGAAGCTGTAGGCTCCATGGGGGATGATACACCTATAACTTTATTATCAAAAAATTATCGTGGTTTGTATCCATTCTTTAGACAGAATTTTAGTCAAGTAACTAATCCACCTATGGATTCATTAAGAGAAACCAATGTTATGTCATTAAACACAAGGCTTGGCAATTTGTGTAATATTTTAGAAGAAAGCGAATCTCAATGTAATTTTATATTACTTCAATCTCCTTTTCTTTTAACATCAGAATATGAATATTTAAAAAAAAAATTAAAAAATAAATCTAAAGAAATTGATTGTATTTTTAGTGTTAATAAAAAAAGTGAGAATTTAGAAAAATCTTTAAAAAAAATACAAGAGGAAGCAGAGGAATTAGTAAGAAGTGGTGTTGAACATATTTTATTAACAGATCGTAAGGTTAATTTAAAAACTGCTGCAATACCAATGCCTTTAGCAGTTGGAGCAATCCATACCCATTTAGTTAATGAAGGTCTTAGAAGTTTTGTATCAATTAATGTACAGGCAGCTGATATTTTAGATGTACATTCTTTTGCTGTTTTAATTGGAGTTGGCGCTACAACCATAAATCCGTATTTAGCTGAAAGAACAATTTTAAATAGATATAAAAAAAATAATTCTTTAGGTATAAATTCAAAAGAAGTTGTAGAAAATTATAAATCATCAATTGAAAAAGGACTTTTAAAAATAATGTCTAAAATGGGCATTTCTGTTTTAAGTTCATATAGAGCAGGGTATAACTTTGAAGTTGTTGGATTGAACAGAACATTAGTAGCGGACTTATTTCCTGGTATGCCATCAAGGATATCAGGCTTAAGATTCAATGAAATAGAAAATAAAGTTATCAATTTACATACCAAAGCTTTTAAGGAGCAATTTTTGTCTTTACCAATTGGCGGATATTATAAATTTAGAAAAAATGGAGAAAATCATTATTATCAACCAACATTAATTCATACTTTACAAAATGCTGTAAATAATAATTCATATGAAAAATTTAAAGTTTATAGCAAAGGTATAGATAATCTTCCATTAATTAATATCAGAGATTTATTTGCATTTAGAAATTTGAAAAAAGAAGTTTCATTAAGCAAAGTTGAACCTGAAGAAAATATTTATAAAAGATTTGGGAGTGGTAGCATGTCTCATGGAGCATTGTCTAAAGAAGCTCACGAAACTTTAGCAATTGCAATGAATAGAATGGGAGCATATTCCTGTAGTGGTGAAGGAGGAGAAGATGAAAAAAGATTTATAAGTCTACCAAATGGAGATAGTAAAAATTCTAGAGTAAAACAAATAGCATCTGGAAGGTTTGGCGTTACGGCAAAATATTTAAATAATTGTAAAGAAATTGAAATTAAAATGGCCCAAGGAGCAAAACCTGGAGAAGGTGGACAATTACCAGGTTTTAAAGTGTCTGAAGAAATTGCACAATTAAGACATTCAACCAAAGGAGTAACATTGATTTCTCCCCCACCTCACCATGATATTTATTCAATTGAAGATCTTGCGCAACTTATTTATGATTTAAAACAAATAAATCCTGAAGCTAGAGTATGTGTAAAATTAGTTTCTCGATCTGGAATCGGAACAATCGCAGCAGGTGTGGCAAAAGCGAAAGCAGATACAATTTTAATATCGGGACATTCAGGAGGAACCGGAGCTAGTCCTCAAACAAGTATTAAATATGCAGGTACACCATGGGAATTAGGTTTATCTGAAGTCCATCAAATTTTAGTTGCTAATAATTTACGTCATAAAGTTCGTTTACGAACTGACGGGGGTATAAAAACTGGAAGAGATGTTATTATAGCTTCTATATTAGGAGCGGAAGAATATGGTATTGGAACAACCTCTTTAGTTGCAATGGGTTGTATACTTGTTAGACAATGTCATAGCGATGTATGTCCTGTCGGTATATGCACACAAAAACCTGAATTAAGAAAGAAATTTGAAGGTACGCCAGAAAAAGTTATAAATCTTTTTTCATTTATAGCAAGAGAGTCTAGGGAATTATTATCACGATTAGGATTTAATTCTATAAATGAAATTATTGGAAGAACAGAATTATTAAGACAAATTAGCAAAGAAAATATAACAGTTGACACTATTGATTTAAATTCATTATTAGTCAAAGCAGAGTCTAAAAATCCTGTATACTGTACAATAAAGAAACGAAACGAAGTTCCTGAAAGTTTAGATAAAGAAATTATTAATGATCTATTAGTTAAAAGAAAAAATAATAAATTAGGAAAAATTAATTTAAATTATTTTATAAAAAATACAGATAGGGCTATCGGAGCAAAATTATCATCATTTATTACTAATAAAAAATTAGAAATAAATGAAAAAGAAATAATACAAGTTAAATTAAAAGGTAGCGCAGGTCAGTCTTTAGGTGCTTTTTTAGTAAAACAAATTGAAATTTTTGTTGAAGGAGATGCGAATGATTATGTAGGTAAAGGATTAAGTGGAGGAAAAATAATAATTAAACCTGGTGCAAATTCAAACTTTCTTCCGGATGAAAATATAATTATTGGTAATACAGTTTTATATGGAGCTACAAGCGGAGAACTTTTTGCAAATGGTCAAGCAGGCGAAAGATTTGCAGTAAGGAATTCAGGAGCCAATGCTGTTATTGAAGGTTGTAGTAATAATGGTTGCGAATATATGACTGGTGGAACAGTGGTGATTTTAGGTAAAGTTGGTGAAAATTTTGCTGCTGGTATGACAGGTGGAATGGCTTTTATATATGATATCGATAATATTTTTCCTAATTACATAAATACTGATTCTGTGATTTATTGTAAATTAAATAAGTCTTATTGGGAAAATATTTTAAAAGACTTAATTCTTCGCCATATAAAATTTACTAACTCAGAGCTAGCAAAAAAAATAATTGCAAAATGGTCAACCGAGAAAAAAAATTTTTGGCAAGTAGTGCCATTAGAAATAATTGATAAATTAGAAAAACCTATATTAACTGAAAAAAATACAGTTTTACAAAAAAAATTAGCTTAATTATAAAATAATTTAGATTTTTTTCTTTCTAGTTTAACTCTATCAAAAATAAAAAATAAAACTATAAACTGCATAATTCCATGTTCTTTATCCATATAATTTGGTGAAATAGCTAAAATTTCTTCTAAATTTTTTGAGATTTTCTTTAATTCTGATTTAAAATTTTTTAAAATCATATCCTTAGAATTTAATTCAATACTTAAATAATTTTTTTCTTCTTTATATTTAAAATTTTTAAAAATTTTTGAGATTACATTCTTTAGTAAACTTGTATTTATTTCTTTTTTTATTAAGAATTTAATTTTTGTTTCTACCCATTCATTATTATATTCTTTTTTCACATTCTTTTCATTTAAAGAATTAATTTGAAAAATAATATCCGCATATTTTTTTTGTTTTTTTATATAAAGATCTGAATCTTTTTTTCTTCTTTTAATTTCGTGAATTATTTCTTTTTTTTTATATTTTCTTCTTTTTATATCACGATTAATTTTAAAATATTTTCTTAAATTTTCATTTACATCTAAAAAAATAGAAATGTCTGTAATATTTCTTACTTTTTGGCAATACAATGAATGGAGTCCTATTATTAAAACAAAATCTTTTTTCCTTATTTTTTTTTTGTAGGTAAATTTTCCTGTTTCGTGGTCATATTCTCTACAGATTACCGTCTTACCATTTTTTAAAGAAATACAATCTTTTTCAAATTGTTTTAAATTATTAGCTTTAGGATTTAAATGAGTTAACTTCCCCCATTTTTTTGAATTTCTTTCATAAAGATGGTAATCGTCTCCGCTTAATGAAGCTACGGAGTTTTCTCCAAAGACACCACCAATAGCCTTTCCTAAAGTATCTTTTCCAGCGGCCGAATCTCCTGCGATTCCAATTAATATTGGTTTATAAACTAATCTAAAGAATTCATTTTCAAAAATATTTTTTTTAATCATAATATAAACTAAAATTAATCCAGTAATTGACAATATTGCTAAACTCCCATCTTTTGCTAAATCAAATGATAATTTTTCTAGGTTTGTTAATAAAATAGTAGATAAATCTTTATTTATGTAATAGTAATCCATTTTAAAAAAATGAATTATAGATCCATCATCTATAATAAGTTTGTTAAAAACAAAAATTATTGAAAATATTAAAACTCCATTTTTAAAAAAAATTGAATTTGTATTTATTTGGAAAGCAACTAAAAAGGGTACAACCCACAAATACCAACCTATTTCAGCTGGTGTAAAAATAAGTATAATAAAGAAAGCAATACCAAGAAAAGAGTACAATAAATTAAAATTCATCCGCCCAATTTTGTAAGCAGCAAAAACTAAAATTAAATAAAGAATAGGCGCGATATATAAGATAATATTATTAAATAAAGTTGTACTTCTAAAAACTGTATCAAAGGCAGGATTATTTAAAGTCATTTCCTGAAATCCTAATGTGTTAAAGAAAGGACCTTGAATAACAAATATTGTTAGCAGAATAGTTAAAGTAAATTTCCAGAAAATTTTATAATACCTATTATTCAATAGTAAATAAAAACAAATAAATGGAACTGAAATAATCATGCTTAATTTACAAGCAACTGTTAAACCAAGGGTTATTGCAGATATAAAAAAAAATTTTTCTTTTAAAAGATATAAAGAAAGTATTAGTAGAAAAGTAGGAAATATGTCTAACTGACCATGCCAGTATGAAATATATAAAACAATAGGTGAGAGCCAATAAAAAAGAATAATTTTTTCTACTTTTTCTCTAAATAATTTTCCTAAAATAAATAAAATAGATAAGTCTGCAGCAAGTATACTTGATTTAAAACCAATACTTAAAAAATAATTTTGAGCTTGGGATGCAAAATTTAAATTATCGATAATAGAACCAATAAAACTTAAAGGTAACTGTAAAACTAACATTATTGGTCCATAAGGATAAGATAAAGGATCTTGGCCTGTATTATAAAAATTAGTCCACGGATCAAATGAAAAATTTTCTATTGTAAAACTTATAAATTTTAGAAACCATTTATCTTGAATTACTGGTGCTAAAAAAATTATAGCAGTAATTTTAATTAGAAAACCAAACCAAAAAAATTTGTTATTTTTTATTTGATAAAATAAATTCATTTTTATTTATTCCATATTTCAGGATTTTTTGTACACACAGCATCAATATGTATATTTTTTTTTTGGATAGAATTTTTTAGTTTTTTTAAATTTTGTATCGATGTTTTTTTTACTATTTCAGGAGAAACTATACATATTTTTATATTTTTTTTCTTAAGGCTATTTGAAATTGATTTATTTAAAGGAAACTTAGAAAAATGATCTACCCATACCCAATTAATTTTTTTTTTTAAATTATTTATAGTTTTTATATCTTCATATTCGGAAAATCTTATAGCACACCTCGTTTCATTTGAATTTAATGTTTTTATAAGAAAAGGAAAAGATTGATCAAGAAAGAAAAAGTCTTTTATTTTTTTATTCTTTAAGATTTTTATAATATATTTTTCCAGACCTTCTTCTTTAATATTAATTATTAAAAATTTATGATTATATTTTCTTATCCAATTATCTAGAAATTCTCCATTTTTCATTGGATCATGGTTTAAAATAATTTTGTTATTGTAACTTCTAACATCTATTTCTACCCCATATTCTGTAGGAGTATCAATTAATTGTTTAATTGTGTTTTTTCTATGACAAATTATTAATGGTTTTAAATACAAAATACTATTTACAATTCTTTTTTTAATTGAAAACTATATTTTATAGTTCTTTTTATAAATTTCATTTTATTTTTAAAATCCGTGTTCCAATGTGATACACCAAACTTTCTTTCAGGATATTTAACAGGGAACCGGAGTATTTTTAATTTTTTTTTTTTGGCATTAAAGTAAAAAAATAAATCAAAAGAAAAATCTAATGGAATTTTTTCTAACATATTAAAAAAATTTTTATGAAAAATATTTGGTTGAGCATTAACATCCCAAAAAAATTTTTTTAGTAGAATTGTTTCAAAAATAGACATTCCTATTGTAAAAATAATATCTTTTAAAGGCCTACCCAGCCTATTTCCTTTAATAAAAATTTTAGGAGACAATTCTTTTTCAAATTTCTCAAAACCTATAATTACATCATATGGATCTGTTTGTAAATCAGCATGGGTCCATGAAATATATTTTCCTTTTGCTTTTTTTAAACCTTGAAGAATACCATTCCCATATCCATTATTTTTTTTTAACTTTATCATTTTAAGAAAATTATAATCTTTTTTTAAATTTGATATGATTGTTTCAGTTGAATCATTTGATCCATTATTAACAAGAATTAATTCTACATCTTTTCGTTTTAATTTTTTTGAGAAATCTTTTACAAGTTTTGGCAAACTTTTTGCTTCATTAAAACATGGAATTACTATTGATAAATTTATCATTTTTATATTGGATTATTTATTTTGTACGAATGGTTTTTCCATAAATTAAAATATTCTTGCCAATATTTAAAAGTTTTTAATTCATTAGGGGTTCCCCAAGGCAAGTAATCATCTACTAAGAAAATTTTACATTTGTAACCGAGTTTAATAGCGTCATTTATAGATGTATCGATATAAAATTCATTATTAACTAAAGCTTTTCGTTTAATCATTTCATTAACAGAATTAATAAAATACTCTATTTTTTTGAAAGTAAAAGTGCCTAATACTACAGGACTGTCTTTAATATTTTTTAAAGGTTTTTTTACTGATATATAATCTATATTTTCTTTATTTTTTGTTTTAACCCAACCAAATTGTTTTGGATTTCTAATAGATTCAAAATGATTTTTTGCCGCCCATACAATTATGTCAGTATTCAATTTATTGTAAAGATTTAGAAATTTTTTTTCATTAAATATTAAGCCTGTATCACACGAACCTATTGTTACTGGTATTTCTTTATTTTCTTTTTTTAATGTTTCAAGACATGTAATAGCTTGTCCATTCGTATGCTTATTTAATGAAAATATTTTTACTTTCGGAAAATGTTTTTTTATTTTTTTCTTTAGGGATTTAGAAGAATTATTTTTTTTTGATATTATTACTTTGGAATAATAATGTTTAGGATGGGTTAACATACTTTGAACTATCATTGGCTTTCCAGAAATCTCTATAAGAGGTTTATGTGTTTTGTAACCTTCTTCAATAAATCTTAGACCCTTGCCTGCTGCCGGTATAACTAAAACTCCTTTTAATTTTTTTTTTTTAAACTTCTGAATTTTTGAGAATTTTTCTGACCAATTTTTATATTCATTAAAATCCTCTGGCGTTCCCCACTGACTAAAAAAATTAATTTTATAAAACCCAACTTTCTCAGAGTTATTGATCATCGGTTTATAAATCATACTTATATAATATTCACCTTTTGTCTTTAAGTTATTTTTAAATGATTTATCTAGACAATTCTCAAGAATTTCTTTGTTTTTGAAATAATATGTTCCACTAGATGTATATTCATTTATAGGATTCTTGGTAAATGGCTTTTTTTCTTGAATTGCTAAAACTTTTTCTCCCCTTTTTTTTATATATGCAAAATAAGATTTATTTATTGTGCTTGGATGAAAATCTTTATAAACAACCACACATCCATCATATTTCTTTTTTTTAACAACCTTTTTAAAATTTTTATAGTTCCAATAACAATTAAAATCACAATAATTTATTATTATTGGTCCTTTATTACTTATTTGATTTAATACTTTTGATACACTAAAAGCTGGTCCAAGATTATGAGAATTAATACTAACAATTTTTCCAGTAGGGCATTTTTTTTTTAAAATAGAAGATAATTTTATTTTTTTATTTGATAATTGTTTTTTATCACAAATAAATAAAAAATTCTTTTCGCCTGGAAATAAATCTATAACATGCTCAATTACAAATTTATTATTTATTTTTAATAAAAATTTTGGAGTTTTAAAACCCGCCTTTTTAAAACGGATACTTTTTCCTACCATTGGAATTATTATTTGCATTTATATTTTATTAAATTTTTGTCTTATTTTTTCTTTTTTCCAATTAATAAGTTCATTTTTTTCTTTCTTACTAAGAAATGATAAAATAAAGCTTTCAGGAATAACTATTAATAATTCAGCTAAACAAAGCAACATATCATATTCCGTTTTTGATATATTATTTTTTAGAAACACACCGGTATTTTTTATAACTATAATCTTTTTTTCATTTTTTTTTTTTAAAAAATCATTAATTGAATTATAAGTTTTGATTTTATTATTTAAAAAAACAGTATTATCAGGATATAAAGAATTATTATTTTTAATAATTTCAAAAGATTTTTTCTTCAGTGCTAAAATTTCAATAATTTTATCCTTTGGTTTTTTAAAGTTTTTTATAAGAAAGTTATTTTTTTTAATTTTTTTTAAATTAAAAGATATTTTTCTTTTTAATTTTGTTTCAATTTTCTTCAAGAGCGAGTTGATTTTTGTTAGAGTATCTGAAGCAATTATAATTCCATGGTTTTGTAATATATAAATATTTATATCATCTGACATTTTTTTTTCTATTTCTTTTGCTAAATTTAATCCTGGTTTTTTGTACTTTATCCAAATCCATTTCATGCCTTTTAATTTACTTTCTAAAAGTTTTTTACCATTTTTTAAAATGGCATATGATAAAACTGATATAGAATGTAAATGCACAATATATTTTTTATTAATTATTGCATGCATAGTTGTTTCTATCGAAGGATAGCTTGCCGATTTGTAATAGATCCATTTTTTCTCATTTTCTATATTTTTTTTTATAGAATTTAAATTTATTTTTAAAAATGATTTTTTTTTTAATGAATCTTTTAACCAAGTTCCTGATGATTTTACATAAATTGAATCATCTATTTTAATTGAAGTGTTTCCACCAGGCCCGTGAAATAAATTTTTTTTTTTACTAAGATTTTGAGAAAATTTAAAAAATTTTGTTAATTCTAATTTAATTTTGATCCTCTTTTAAAAATAACAATTTAATTATTAATTCCATACAATATATTATAAATCAATAGAATATCTTTTTTTTTAAATTTTTTAAAATATTTAGGTTTAAAAATAATGACTAATATAGAAAATAAAAAAATAATTCTTCAAATTATACCTTCGATGGAAATGGGTGGCGCTGAAATGGGAACATTAGAGATTTCACGTTATATGAAAAAAAAAGGATGGAATGTGATAGTTGCTTCATCTGGTGGTTCGTTAGTAAAAAAATTAACTATAAAAAATATTCTTCATATTAAACTACCATTAAAGTCTAAAAATCCATTAATTATTTTTTTTAATATTTTTAGAATAGCTTGGGTTATAAAAAAAAATAAAATCAAAATAGTGCATCTTAGAAGTAGAGCACCTGCTTGGAGCGCTTATTACGCATGTTCAATGTTTAGAGGGATAAAAATAGTTTCTACTATTCATGGAGCATACAGTGTCCAGAACTTTTTTAAAAAAATTTATAACTCAATTATGTTAAAACCAACATCTATCATTGCAATTTCTAAATATGTTAAAAATTATTTACTTACAAATTATAAATTTTCAAAAAGAAAAAAAGAATCAATATTTATTATTCCTAGAGGTGTGGATCTAGAAAGATTTGATCCAAAAAACGTTGATTCTCAAAGACTTTTTTTTCTTTCAAATAATTGGCAACTACCTGACGGAATTCCAATTATATTATTTCCATCAAGAATAGCTCCATTTAAAGGTCACAAAACTCTTTTAAAAGCAATTGCAATATTAAAAAAAGATCCAAAAATTCCGTTCATTTGTTTAATGCCAGGTCTAGTGAAAAAAAATTCTAATTACGAAAATGAGTTAAATTCAATTATTCAAGATAATGAACTTGCTGATTATATAAGATTTCCAGGGCTTTGTTTTGATATGCCCGCAGCATATAAAATATCTGACATTGTTGTATCCGCAGCTGATAAACCAGAAGGGTTTGGTAGAATAATTATTGAATCTCAGTCTATGGAAAGACCTGTAATTGCAAGCGCGCATGGAGGTTCATTAGAATTAATTAAAAATAATTATAATGGGCTACTTTTTAAACCTAAAAATGAACAAGATTTAGCAGATAAAATTAAATATTTACTTCGTTTATCTCAAAAAGAAAAAAAAAAGATTGTAAAAAGAGCAAAGGAAATTGTTAATAAAAAATACAATATCGATAATATGTGCGAATCAAACTTTAAATTATATAACTCTATTGTCCGATAAAATAAAGAAATGGCTTTAAAAAAAAATCTTTTAATTATTAAACATGGAGCATTAGGAGATTTTATTTTATCTTTTGGTCCTTTTAAAGCTATAAGAGATTATCATTTAAATGATCATATAGTTTTGTTAACAAACAGTATTTTTAAAGAATTTGCCGAGGAAAGTAATTATTTTGATGAAATAATAATAGATGACAGAGCATCTATTTGGAATACACAAAAAATATTTAAGTTAGCAAATTTATTAAGAAAGAAGAATTTTTATAGAATTTATGATCTTCAAACTTCACAAAGAAGTTCTTTTTATTATAATTTTTTTAGATTTAAAAATAATATTGAATGGTCAGGAGTCGCGCATGGGTGCTCACATCCTGATAGGAATCCTGATAGAAACAAAATTCATACAATAGAGAGGCATAAAATACAGCTAGAAGAAATTGGAATCAAGAATGTAAAGTTGAGTGACTTTTCTTGGGTAAAGAGTACTAATAATTATAAGATTGAAGAACCTTATATATTATTTTCTCCGGGCGGCTCTTTACATAGATTAAAAAAAAGATGGCCAGTAGAAAATTATGTAGAAATAGCAAAAAAATTTTTACGAAAAAAAATAACTCCAGTTATATTAGGCACTTCTGAAGATTTGGAAATGGGAAATTTTATTTTGATGAATGCAAACGGTTGTATAAATTTAGTGAACAAAACAACAATACAAGACCTTTGTATTTTAGCTAAAGATGCGCAATTAGCTATTGGCAATGATACAGGCCCCATGCATGCATTTTCAATGTGCGGTTGTAACTCATTAGTTTTATTTTCAGATGATTCTAATCCTAAACGATGCGCACCTAGGGCAATAAATAAAAAGAAATTAGTTAAGATTATACAAAAAAATGATTTAAGAAATCTTACAGTTGATGAGGTTTTACATTCTTTACGTAATGACTTTAGATACGATTTGTAATTTGTTATAATTTAATTGTTATGGTTTCAATAAAACTTTCTGATGGCTCAAAAAAAAAATTTTCTAGCCCAATACAAGGCCGTGAGCTTGCAAAAAAAATAAGTTCTAGTTTGTCAAAATCAGCAATTGCAATTTCAGTTGACGGAGAATTAAAAGATTTAAATTATGAAATAAATAAAGATTGTAATGCAATAATTATAACTAAAGATAGTGATTTAGGAATTGAAATATTAAGACATGACGCAGCCCATGTAATGGCAGAAGCTGTAAAAATATTATATCCTGAAGTTCAAGTTACAATAGGCCCTCCGATAGAAAACGGATTTTATTATGATTTTTCAAAAAAAGAACCGTTTACACCAGAAGATTTAAAAAAAATAGAAGCAAAAATGTTAGAAATAATTAATAAAAATGAGCGTTTTGACAGAGAAATTTGGGATAGAAAGAAAGCAATTGATTATTTTAAAAAACAAGGGGAATTGTATAAAGTTGAAATTATAAAAGATATTCCTTCTAAGGAAGAAATATCAGTTTATAAACAAGGCAAGTTTCTTGATCTTTGTAGAGGCCCACATTCTCAATCCACGGGAAAAATTGGAAAATTTTTTAAACTTATCAAATTAGCAGGAGCTTATTGGAAAGGAGACTCTAATAATGAAATGCTACAAAGAATTTACGGAACTGCTTGGACAACAAAAAAAGATTTGGACAATTATTTAGAAATTTTAGAGGAAGCAGATAAAAGAGATCACAGAAAATTAGGACGTGAAATGGATTTATTCCATTTCCAAGAAGAAAGCCCAGGATCTATCTTTTGGCACAATAAAGGATGGGATGTTTTTATGAGATTGCAAAATTACTTGAGAAACAAACAAACAAAAGCAGGATACGAAGAAATAAACACCCCAGATATGTTAGATAGATCTTTGTGGGAGAAATCAGGTCATTGGGAGAAATTTAAAGAAAACATGTTTACAATTGATACAGAGGATGAAAGAGTTTTTGCACTTAAACCAATGAACTGCCCAGGTTGTATACAAGTTTTTAATCAGGGTATAAAAAGTTATAAAGATTTACCAATTAAAATGTCTGAGTTTGGAAAAGTTCATAGATATGAACCTTCAGGAGCTGTACACGGTATGATGAGAGTTAGATCTTTTACTCAAGATGATGCACACATATTTTGTACTGAAGATCAAATAACTAATGAGTGCATTGAAGTAACAAATTTGATTTTAGAAATATATAAATATTTTGGATTCTCTAATATAAAGATCAATTATGCAGATAGACCAAAGAAAAGAGTTGGAAAAGATGATATTTGGGATAAATCAGAAGAAGCTTTATTAAAAGCTGTTAAAAAAGCGGGGGTAGAATATGAAATTAATAAAGGAGAAGGAGCGTTTTACGGACCAAAAATTGAGTTTGTGTTAAAAGATGCAATTAATAGAGAATGGCAATGTGGAACAGTCCAAGTCGACTTTAATTTACCAGAAAGACTAAATGCAAATTATGTTAATGAAAAGGGAGAAAAACAAAGACCAGTATTAATACATCGTGCATTATTTGGTTCTCTAGAAAGATTTTTAGGAATTTTAATTGAACATTATAATGGTAAGCTCCCTTTCTGGTTAGCTCCTACGCAAATTAGCATATGTACTATTACTGAAAAATTTAATGATTTTGGAAATGAGATTTATAAAAAATTGTCAGAATTAAATTTAAAAATTGATTTTGATTCACGCAATGAGAAAATTAATTATAAAATTAGAGAGCATAGTTTTAAAAAAGTTCCAATAATATTAATTGTTGGAGAAAAAGAAAAAAAAGAAAATTCTGTTACTATTAGAGAATTGTCTGTAGATAAACAAAAGTTTTTAAAATTAGATAAAGCTATAGAATATATAAAAAAAAAAATTTGAATAAATTAAAATTTAAGCGATAATTTATGTTAATTAAAAAATTAGAAAGGAAGGAGCATAAGAATACAACAACATCGTAAGAAATTCTATAGGTCACGCGGTCCACGGGTAAATCATTACATAAGAGCGGAAAAAATAAAACTAATAGATCATCAAGGAGAGATGTTAGGTATATTTTCAGTTAATGATGGAATAAAAAAAGCAAAAGATCTTGGTTTAGATTTAGTTGAAATATCACCGAACACCAAACCACCTATTTGTAAAATATTAGATCTAGGAAAATATAGATACCGTCAACAGAAAAAAGAAAGTCAAATAAAAAAGAAACAAAAAATTTCAGTAACTAAAGAAGTGCGTTTTAGACCAGGAATAGATGATCATGATTATCAAATTAAAATGAAGCATATCCAAAAATTTTTACAGAAAGGCGATAAAGTCAAAGTTACATTGAGGTGGAAAGGTAGAGAATTTTACGGAAATAGGGATCTGGGGAATAAACTTTTTATTAGAATAAAAGAAGATATTAAAGATAGTGCCACAATTGAGCAAGAACCTAAAATGTTAGGGAGACAGTTGGTAATGGTATTAAATCCAAATAATTAATTCTATTGATTTCAGATTAAATACTGAGTATATTTCTAACTCTTTAAGGTTAATTTAATGCCAAAACTTAAGACAAAAAGCGCTGTAAAAAAAAGATTTAGTTTCACAGGTTCAGGTAAACTTAAAAGAAGCTTTGCTTTTAAAAGGCATAATTTAAGAAAAAGATCACAATCAATGAAAAGAAAAGCGAGAGGAACAACAATTTTAAAAAAGTCTGATTTTCAAACTATAAGGGATTATTTACCATATAATAATTAATAAACATTATGGCTAGAGTAAAAAGAGGAGTTCAAGCAAGAGCAAAACACAAAAAAGTAATAAAACAAGCCAAAGGATATAGAGGTAGATCAAAAAATGTTTTTAGGATTGCTATAGAGAAAGTCGAAAAAGGATTGCAGTACGCCTATAGAGACAGAAGAGCAAAAAAAAGAAATTTTAGAGGTCTTTGGATACAAAGAATTAATGCTGGTGTTAGAGAACATGGAATGAGTTACAGCCAATTTATTAATGGAATAAAAAAGGCAGAAATAGATATTGACAGAAAAATTCTTGCAGATATTGCTAAAAATAATCCAACTACGTTCAAATTTATTGTAGATAAAATTCGTCAAACTAAATAAAAAAAATTAATAAAAAACTTTTTATAAAACTGTTAAAATAAATTTTTTATAAGAGTTTTTTTTTTAATCCATGTCAGAAGAATTAGAAAAACTAGAAAAACAGATAGAAGAAAAGATATCTAATGCTAATAATTTAGAGCATTTAAATTCTATAAAAATAGAGGTATTTGGAAAAAAAGGGTTAATTACTAATCATTTAAAGCTATTATCTGGACTATCTGAAAATGAGAGAAAAATAAAAGGAAAAGTAATTAATGATATTAAAAATAAAATAAATCAGCTACTTCAAGAAAAAAACAAGACTTTAAATGATAATGAAATATCAAAAAAACTGGAAAAAGAAGAAATAGATATAACTTTGTCACCAAGACCATTTGATGAAGGTAAGTTAAATCCAATAACTCAAACTATAGCTGAAGTTACAACAATTTTTCAAAAAATGGGTTTTGAAACAGCTTTAGGGCCAGATATTGAAGATGATTATCATAATTTTACCGCTTTAAACATTCCACCTGAACATCCAGCACGACAACTTCACGATACTTTTTATTTAAAAAATAATAGTAAACTTTTAAGAACTCACACTTCTCCAGTTCAAATTAGAACTTTAGAAAAAATAAAACCTCCACTAAAAATCATAGCACCTGGAAGAACATACCGAGCAGATTCAGACATGACTCACACTCCCATGTTTCACCAAATAGAAGGATTGTCTTTAGATATAAACATAAATATGAGCCATTTAAAAGGTTGTATAATGGATTTTTGTAGAGAGTTTTTTGAAATAGATGATTTACCCGTACGATTTAGACCTAGTTTTTTCCCATTTACAGAACCTTCTGCTGAAATAGATATAGGTTGTTTTAAAGATAAAAAAGAAATTAAAATTGGAAACGGAGGAAGCTGGCTTGAAATTATGGGCTGCGGTATGGTTCACAGCAAAGTTTTGAAATATTGTAAAGTTGATTCTAATAAATATCAAGGATTTGCATTTGGAGTAGGTGTAGAAAGATTAGCAATGCTAAAATACGGGATTCCAGATTTAAGAAGTTTTTTTGAATCAGACATTAAATGGTTAAATAACTTTGGATTTTCTATTTTTGAAAATATAGAAAAAATATAAAAAAATGAAATTTACATTTTCGTGGTTACAAAAATATTTAAAAACAAAAAAAAATCTTAGCAATATTTGTGAAAAGCTAACAATGTTGGGAATTGAAGTTGCTGAAGTTATTGATAATCAGAATTTTTTTAAACAATTCAGAATTGCGGAAATTATTGATATTCAAAATCATCCCAACGCTGACCGATTGAAGTTATGTAAAGTTAGTGATGGTAAGTCAAATTTAAACATTGTCTGTGGAGCGCCTAATGTGAAAAAGGGTATGAAAGCAGTTCTTGCACCAATTGGAACCAAAATGCTAGATGAAGATTTTATAATAAAAAAATCAAAAATTCGCGGAGTTGAGAGTGAAGGAATGCTTTGTTCTGAAAAGGAGATTGGTCTTGGAACGGATAGTGACGGTATAATAAATTTAGACCAAAAAATAAAAACGGGTAGTTTGTTATCAAGCCTTTATCCTTCAGAAAAAATTATTGATGTAGAAATTACTCCTAATAGATCTGATTGTTTAGGAGTTTATGGTATTGCAAGAGACTTAGCTGCAAGTGGAGATGGTGTTTTTATAGAAAAAAAAATTTCCAAAATTAAAGGGAAATTTAAAAGTAAAATTAATATAAGAATTGCAAAGGAAGCTAAATCCGTTTGCCCTGTATTTTATGGCCGTTATATAAAAAATGTTAAAAATTGTGAAAGTCCTGCCTGGTTAAAAAAACAATTACAATCAGTAGGATTAAAATCTATTTCAGCTTTAGTAGATATTACTAATTATTTAACTATCGATTATAACAGACCTCTACATGTATTTGATGCTGATAAAATAAATGGAAATTTAGAAATTTTTTTGACAAAAGGAGGAGAAAATTTAAAAGCTTTAGATGAAAAGGATTATAAGTTATCTAAAGAAATGATAGCTATTAAAGATAATAAAAATTTGCTAAGCGTTGGAGGAGTAATTGGCGGCGTTTCTTCAATGTGCGATTTAAACACTAAGAATGTATTTTTAGAGTCTGCATATTTTGATCCTATATCTATAGCAAAAACAGGTCGATTATTAAATATTGAGACAGATGCAAGACAACGATTTGAAAGAGGAGTAGATCCAGAAAGTGTTTCTACAGGAATAGAACAAGCAACAGAATTAATATTAAAAATTTGTGGGGGTCAAGTTAGTGAAATTACTTCAGATGGAAAAATTCCGATAAATAAAAAAAAAATTATTTTTGATATAAATAAAATTGAGAATTTTGTCGGTTTAAAAATTTCAGATAAAATTATTCAAAGTATTTTAAATAAATTAGGCTTTAAAATTTCAAAAAATGGATCTAAATATAAAGTATTTCCACCTACATGGAGACATGATATAGAAAATGAGGCAGATATTATTGAAGAAATTATTCGTATCTATGGTTATGATAAAATTCCATCTCAGTCCATATATGTTACTAATGAAAAAAAAGTAAATAACCTTTGTCAAACTAGAGAATTGAATATGAAGAGATCTTTAGCGCAAAGAGGATTAACTGAAACGATAACATGGTCCTTTATGTCAAATAAAAATGCCCAAATTTTTGGTATGAATAATAATTTACAAATACAAAATCCAATTAGCAGTGATTTGGATGTTATGAGACAATCAATAATTCCTAATTTACTAGATGCTGCTTCTTATAACATTGATAATGGAGAAGAAAAAATTTGTATATTTGAATTAGGACCAATTTTTAATAGTGAATTTGAAAATAATCAACAAATATTTTTATCAGGAATTAGATGTGGCCAAAGAAAAAAACATTGGTTAAAAAAAGAAAGACCATACGATGTTTTTGATGTAAAACTTGATGTAGAGACAGTTCTTAGGTGTTGTAAACTTCCTCCAAAATCATATGTATTAAATAATGACGCCCCAAGTTATTATCATCCAAAAAAATCTGGCTCTATAAACTTTCTAAACAAATCAAAAGGAGGATTTTTTGGTGAAGTTCATCCTGATATAACAAAAAAATTTCAAATTAATTATCCTGTCTATGCTTTTGAATTAAATTTAAATACTTTACCGCATGAATTTGTAGAAAATAAAAAAAGTTTTAATAGCAAAAATTTTCAAAAAGTTGAAAGAGATTTTGCATTTATTATTGATAAAAAAATTCAATCACAAGTTATAATTGATTTAATCAATAAAGTAGAAAGTAAATTAATTAATGAAGTTAATATCTTCGATGTATATGAAGGAGAAGGTATACCAGAAGAAAAAAAGTCTATAGCTGTTTCAATAGTTTTACAGCCTGAAGATAGAACTTTAAAAGATACAGAAATAGAAATAATTTGTAAAAAAATTATTTCAAATGTAGTAGAAAATACAGGTGCAATTCTAAGAGAAAAATAATCTGATATGAAAATTTCTAATATTAGAAACTTTGCGATTATTGCGCATATAGATCATGGAAAATCGACTTTAGCTGATAGATTAATCCAGTTTTGTGGAGGAATATCACAAAGAGAATTTAGAGAACAATTACTAGACTCTATGGATATTGAGAGAGAAAGAGGAATTACTATTAAGGCTCAAACTGTACAACTAAATTATAAATATGAGAATGAAGAATATAAATTAAATTTAATTGATACCCCAGGACATGTAGATTTTGCTTATGAAGTAAATAGATCATTAGCGGCTTGTGAAGGCTCAATTTTAGTTGTAGATAGCACTCAAGGAGTTGAAGCTCAAACTTTGGCAAATTCCTATCAAGCTATTTCTAATAATCATGAAATAATACCTGTTCTTAATAAAATAGATTTACCAGCAGCGAATCCTGAAAATGTTATTAAACAAATTGAAGATATAATAGGTATTGAAGCAAAAGATGCGATTAAGATTTCTGCTAAGACAGGAGAAGGTGTTAAAGATTTATTAAATTTGTTGGTTAAAAATTTACCAGCACCCGAGGGAATTGACGAAAACCCACTACAAGTTTTTGTTATTGATAGTTGGTATGATAAATATCTTGGAGTAATTACTTTAGTAAGAGTAAAAAATGGAATTCTTAAAGTAGGACAAAAAATTCAAATGATGTCTAACAAAGTATCTTACGATATTGAGAAAGTTGGAGTATTTACACCCAAATTAAAGTATGTAGATAAATTAACTGCAGGCGAAATAGGATTTATTACAGCAGGCATTAAAAGAGTTGCCGATTCCAAAATAGGAGATACGTTAACAGAAGAAAAAGAACCGTGTGATAAAGCACTTCCAGGTTTTAAACCTTCACAACCCGTTGTTTTTTGTGGGTTATTTCCATACGATAGTTCACAATTTAATGATTTTAAAGATAGTTTAGAAAAATTAAGTTTAAATGACTCTAGTTTTTCTTATGAACAAGAATCTTCTGCTGCTTTAGGACAAGGATTTCGTTGTGGTTTTTTGGGATTACTGCATATGGAAGTAATAAGGGAAAGATTAGAAAGAGAATTTAATTTACAACTTATAACAACCGCACCCAGCGTCGTTTATCAAATAACAGATAATAATAATAAAATAAAGAAAATACAAAACCCCATTGATTTTCCTGATCCATCTCTAATAAGTAAAATGGAAGAACCATGGGTTACTTCAACAATTATTGTTCCCCAGAATTATTTAGGCAGTGTTTTTGAATTATGTGAATCAAGAAGAGGAAAACAGATCGATCATAATTTTATTGGGAAAACAGCAGTTGTAAAATATAAACTTCCTTTAGCTGAGACCATTATTGATTTTTATGATCGTTTAAAATCAATAACAACAGGTTATGCAAGTTTTGATTATCAAATAGATGGATATAAAGAAAGTAAATTAATAAAATTAAATATTTTAGTTAATCAAGAAATAGTTGAACCATTGTCAATTATTATCCATGCAACCCATGCTGAACAAAGAGGAAGAGAAATTTGCAAAAGGTTAAAAGATGTTCTTCCTAGACAGCAATATAAATTGCCGATTCAAGCAGCTATAGGTGGAAAAATTATTGCAAGAGAAACAGTTCCAGCATATAGAAAAGATGTAACAGGAAGTTTATATGGCGGAGATAGAACAAGAAAAGATAAATTACTAAAAAAACAAAAAAAAGGAAAACAACGTTTGAAACAATTTGGTAAAGTCGATATCCCGCAATCTGCATTTTTAGAAGCTCTTAAAACTAGCGAAAATAATAAATAATATTATTATATATTTATTTAGGACAGGTGTCAGAGTGGTCGATTGTGCATCCTTGGAAAGGATGTGTTCTAGCAATAGAACCGGGAGTTCGAATCTCCCCCTGTCCGCCATTTTTGGTGCCCCCTACGAGTTTCGAACTCGTGTTTCCGCGTTGAGAACGCAGCGTCCTAGACCACTAGACGAAGGGGACGAATCTATTAATATTTTAGTTTTTTTTACTAGAAATTAAATTTTAAAATATTACTCTTATTTTCTATGACCAAGGCATTAATATTATCTTCAGGAATAGCTTTTGTTCTTTTTTTAATTATAGACTTTGTTTGGTTGTCAATTGCAGTTAAATATATTTATAAACCTGCTTTAGGCTCTCTATTATTAAATAAGCCAATTCTATCCGCAGCTTTATTATTTTATGTTTTATATATATTTGGACTCACATTTCTTATTTTATTACCTAATTTAAAGGACTTTCAAATTTTTAATGCATTTTGGATGGGAGCTATATTTGGTTTAGTTGCGTATGGAACATATGATTTAACAAATCTTGCAACAATTAAAGGATGGTCTTTGAAAGTGACAATTATTGATTTAATTTGGGGTGGCATTTTAACATCAACTGTATCAGGCTTAACTATATGGATTATGAGCAAAATTAATCCTATATAATATATATGTTAGATATTAATAAATGTATTTGGATCACTGGAGCCAGCACAGGAATTGGCAAAACGCTTGCATTAAAATTAGCTCGAGAAGGATTTAAAGTCGCTGCCAGCGCAAGATCAATAGAAAATTTAAAAAAATTAAGTAATGAATCTAAATCCTTAAAAGGATCTATAAACATTTATAGTTTAGATATAAATATTAGAAAGAATGTAGTCTCAACTTTTAACAAAATTGAAAAAGATTTAGGAAGTATAGGAACAGTAATTTTAAATGCTGCAATTAACCAACCAACAAATAGTCAGAATTTTTCATCTCAAAAAATGGAGAATATAATGAATACCAATTATGTAGGAACAGTTAACTGTCTCGAACCAGTTATAAAAAATTTTACAAAAAGAAAGAATGGTAAAATAGCAATAGTTGCATCTTTGGCTGGTTATATTGGTTTTCCATATTCATCAGCTTATTGTCCTACTAAAGCAGCATTAATTAGTTTATGTGAATCTTTGAGATCTGATTTACAACAATATAATGTAACTTTACAACTTATAAATCCAGGTTTTGTTAAAACACCTATGACAGATAAAAATGAATTTTATATGCCTTTTTTAATTTCTAGTGAGAAATCTGCAAAATATATTTATAACGGTTTACAAACAAATCGTTTCGAAATTTTTTATCCTAAAATATTTGGATATATATTAAAAGTTTTAAGAATTCTTCCTTATTTTTTATTACTTCCAGTTTTAAAATCAATGCTAAAAAAATATAGTATGAGAAAATAATTATTCTTTATTTTTGATTCCTATTTGGACAACATCAAGAGTTCCTTGTTCAAATCCAGTTTCACAATAATTTAAATAATATTCCCACATTCTTTTAAATCTCTCATCAAATCCAAGATGCTTTATAGATTTCCATGAATTTCTAAATCTTAAAAACCATTCTCTTAAAGTTTTTGAATAATCTTTACCAAAATCTTTCATAGATGTTTGTGAAAGACCATTACGCAAAATTATTTTTTGTAGAATTTCTTTTGATGGCAACATTCCACCTGGAAAAATATATTTTTGTATAAAATCTAAATTATTTTTTTTGTAATTTAAAAATCTTTTATTTTGAATAGTTATTATCTGAAAAGCCGCAAAACCATTTGGTTTTAACAATTGTTTAATTTTTTTAAAATATAAATCCCAATATTTTTCACCAACTGCTTCAAACATTTCTATTGAAGCGATCCTATCAAATTTTCCTTCAAGATTTCTGTAATCTATTAATTTCACATTAATTTTTTTTTTTAAATTTAGATTTTGCACTTTATTTTTAACATATAAAAATTGTCTTTTACTTAAAGTAATACATGTTACTTTACATTTATATTTTTTGGCTACATAAATAGCAAAACTACCCCAACCACACCCTATTTCTAAGATGTGATGATTAGATTTTAATTTTAGTAATTTACAAATTTTTTCTAATTTATTAATCTGCGCAGTTTCTAAATCATTTTTTTCAGCACTATAAATTCCTGATGAATATGTTAAATTTTTATCTAACCAGTGTTTAAAAAAATCATTTCCTAAATCGTAGTGATATGAAATATTTCTTTTATTTTGATATACTGTATTTTCTGTTAGTTTTTTTCTTACATAACCCAAGATTCTTATAAATAAATTTTTTTTAAAAATAAAATTTAGATATTTCTCGTTTTTTACAAAAAAAGTCATTAAGGTTTTTAAGTCTTCAGTGTGTATATGTCCATCCAAATAAGACTCTGCAAAACCTAGAGAGCCATTACTTAAAATTTTGTTTATTGATTCATAAGATTTAATTTCAATTTTTGCTTTAGGCTCTTTTGTATTTCCAAAAAATTTATATTTTTTTTTCTCAGGCGTGATAATTTCTATTTTTCCATATTTAATCTTTGAAATTTGCTTTAAGAACTCGTTCATTTTTTTATAATTGTAAAATTTTTTTTTAGAACAGGTTTTTTATAATACTTTGCACCTTTGAATATAAAGATTTTAAAAGCTTCAAAATATATTGCCAAAATAACTTTAATAGTTAAAAAAGGAAACTTAATTAACAATGATAAAAAATTATTAAAATTTAATTCTTGATATTTACAATCGAGTATCGCTTGAAAGACTTTTTTTTTATTTTTTTCCATAATTATAGAGGAATAAAATTTATTTGAAGGTTTGAAAGTTAAAAAATTATATTTTCCACGCATATCCCATAAAGGTGAAACATGAAAATTTTTTTTGCATGAATGTTTATAATATTTTTTTTTTGAATGATCTTTTATTTTAAAAACATAACAGTATTGCTCGTTAAAAGTATTTTTAACTTGATATATAAGAGCTTTTAAATTTCCATCAAAATCATAGCAAAAAAAAATGCTTAAAGGATTAAACACATAACCAAATATTCTAGGGATGCTTAAAAGAAATATTTTTGTATTCATATGATTAATATTTATTTTTTTTAATATATTTTTAACCCAGTCTTTAATCTTTTTGTTATTTCTGAAACCGTGATCTTTATCATAAATACTAAAAAAATTAAATTTATTATAAGAAAAAAAAGTATATTTTTTTTTTAAATCGTCAAGGTCATCTATATCTATGAAAGAATAAAAAATATTATAAGTAAATTTATGATTTTTTGGCACAAAACGATTGTGCATTAGAGTTCCTTTATAAAAACAATTATTAGGTAATTTCATTATCAAATAATTTTGAAATTTTTATTGATGATTTAACACCGTCTTCATGAAAACCATAAGAAAAATAACTCCCACAAAACCATATTTTATTTTTTCCTTGAATTTTATTTAATTGATTAGGTATTTCCATACTTTTTTTTGTAAATATTGGGTGAGTGTAGGTAGTTTGGTAAAAAATTTTTTTTGGTTTAATCGGCGAATTTAAAGTTAAAAAAAAAGGATATTTATTATCAATATTTTGTAATTTATTCATCCAGTAGGTAAATGAAATATAATTCTTATTCTTTTTTTTAAATGATAAATAGTTCCAACTGGACCATATTTTTTTATTCCTTGGCATTAATCTTTGATCAGAATGTAAATAAACTTTATTTTTACTGTAATGAAAATTTTTTAATAATGATGAAATTTGAGGATCAATATTTTTTAAAAGATCAGATGCTTCATTAGCATGACATGCACAAACAACATGATCAAATTTAATTATATTTTTATTTGTTAAAACTAAAATTTTATTTTTTTCTTTTTTAAGTTTAAGAACTTTTATATTTTTTTTAAAATTTGCTGGCGTATTTTGTATTAATTTTTTTACATAATTTTTACTTCCTCCTTTAACTGTGTACCATTGAGGTCTATTAAAAAATTTAAATAATCCATGATTGTTAAAAAAATTAATAAAAGATATAACTGGCATTTTATTTATATCATTTTTTTTTGTTGACCAGATAGCAGAAGCTATTGGATAAATATGTTTTTCCTTAAAAAATTCTGAATAATTTTTTTTATCTAGAAACTCTTTTAAAGTTAAAGAGCTCTTTTTTTTAAGTTCTAAAGGAGCTTTTATATAAAAATTTATAATTTCTATTAGCATTATCCAATAACTCTTTTTTATTAAATTTCTTTTTTGAGCAAACAATCCTTTTAAAGTTCCCGAATAATAAAAGTCTTGATTTTTTAGGTCTATTGCAAAGGACATATTACTTTTTTCTATACTAATATTTAATTTTTTAAACAGATTTACAAGATTGGGATAATTTTTTTTATTAAAAACAATAAAACCTGTATCCACAGGTATTTTTTTTTCTAATTTAACATTTATTGTATTACTATGACCGCCAAAATAATTATTCTTTTCATAAACAGTAACGTTAAATTTCTTAGATATTTTCCAGGCTAAATATAATCCAGAGATACCAGAACCTATAATTGCAATTTTTTTTTTAGGTTTCATAATTACAAAAATATTTAAGACGTACTTATCCTAGATTCTAAAAAATAGAATTGAATAAATAATATATGTAAGGAATTATATTTGTTTTATATTAACAGCGCTTTGTCTGCCATTTTCCTCTTCAACGTCGTATGATATTTTATCACCTTCGTTAAGTACAGAAATATTGGCTTTTTGTAACGCAGTAATATGCAAGAACATATCCTTCTCATCGTCATCTTGATCTACAAATCCGTAACCTTTTTTTGGATTAAACCATTTGACTTTGCCGGTTTTTGAACTCATTCTTTCGTTATCTCTATAGTAAAAGTTAATAAATTAATAAGTACCTATTTAAGCAATAATTTAATTTAATGCAATACTTTTAATTTAAAAAAAGTCTTTATTTTTTTTTTTAAATTTTTGTTATTTTACATTTAATTTGTAAGATATTTTAATGGTCTTAAGAAGTGTAATTAGAAATTTTGTTAAGTTAGAGTCTTCAAGTGGGATAATTCTTCTTTTTGCAGCTCTGGTTGCTTTAATTTTAAGTAATTCAAGCTTTGCAGATTTATTCAATCATATTCTTCATTTAAAATTATATCTTGGGACAAACTTACCATTGTTTTACAAATCGATCCAGCATTGGATAAATGATGGAGCGATGGTAATATTTTTTTTCTGTATTGGTTTAGAAATTAAAAGAGAATTTTTAGAAGGCGAACTTTCCATGCCATCACAGGCTATACTACCAGTTATAGCAGCAGTTGGAGGAATGGCTGTTCCAGCAATCTTTTATCTATTATTTAATTTTAATAATCCAGAAACATTTCAAGGATGGGCCGTCCCTGCAGCGACTGACATTGCTTTTTCTTTAGGGGTTCTTAGTCTTCTTGGAAAAAGAGTTCCAATATCATTAAAAATTTTTTTAATGGCGCTTGCAATTATTGATGATTTAGGAGCTATTATAATTATAGCATTATTTTATAGTTCTGACTTAGACTTACCCTCTTTGTTTGTTGTTTTGTTTATTTTATTTTTTCTTTATTTATGTAATAAAAGAAATTTACAAAATATTTGGATATATATTGTTCTAGGTTTCTTGCTTTGGATTTTTATTCAAAATGCTGGATTTCATGCGACCATATCTGGGGTCTTGTTAGCAGCATTTATTCCTCATGAAAAAACAAAACAAGAATCTTTGCTTACATGTGCTGAAAATAAACTTCATCCCTGGGTTGCTTATTTAATTATGCCATTATTTGCACTAACTAACGCCGGAGTCTATTTGGGCGATGTGTCTTTAGCATCCTTATCTAATCCAGTCCCTTTAGGAATTATGGCAGGACTTTTTTTTGGCAAGCAAATTGGAGTTTTTTTTACAACTTTTTTATTAATAAAAATGGGCTATGCAAGGTTACCTTCAGAATCTAATTGGATTCAAATGTATGGCATTGCAGTCCTAACAGGAATAGGCTTTACAATGGCAATGTTTATAAATTTTCTAGCATTTGATTCTGATATATATATAAATCAAGCTAAGATAGCTATTTTAATTGCTTCATTTCTTGCAGCAGTTTTAGGTTATATCTTACTTAATTTCAAGAGCAGCAGAAATTAATTGTTTTGTATACTTTTGTTTAGGAGATTTAAATATTTTGTCAGAGCTTCCACTTTCAACCACTTTACCATTTTTTAAAACAATTAATTCATGTGCAAGTGATTGCACAACTCTTAAGTCGTGTGAAATAAAAACATAACCCAAATTATTTTCTTTTTGTAATTTTTTTAAAAGATTAACAATTTGTGATTGTACGGATAAATCTAATGCAGAAGTTGGCTCATCTAGAATAAGAAAACGTGGTTTTAAAACAACGGCTCTTGCTATGGCTATACGTTGTCTTTGACCGCCACTAAACTCATGTGGGTAACGATTTAAAATATTTGTATCAAGTTCGACTTTTTTCAATGTATCTAAAATTAAATTTTCTCTATCCTTTGAAGTTAAATCATTTTTATGAATTTCTAATCCTTCCTCTATAATTTCTTTTATACTCAATCTTGGCGATAAAGATCCAAATGGGTCCTGGAAAACAACTTGAATCTCGCTTCTTAATGGCTTCATTTGTTTAAAATCAAACTTATTAATATTTAATTTATGTTTTTTTTGAAAAAAATTAATGTCTCCATCACTTTTTATTAATCTTAGAACAGCCATTCCCAAAGTTGTTTTTCCAGATCCAGATTCTCCAACTATTCCTAAAGTTTGCCCTTCAAAAACATTTATATTCACTTTATTAACAGCTTTTATAAAACCAGTTGTTTTTCTTAAAAAACCTTTTTTAATTGGATACCATACTTTCAAATCTTTTGTTGATAATAACGGATTTTTATTTTTAATTTTTACAGGCTTTCCTTTTGGTTCCGAAGCTAAAAGTTTTTTAGTATAGTTATGTTTAGGTTTAGAAAAAATTAGTTTTGTTTTTCCAGATTCAACGATTTTCCCGTTTGTCATAACAACAACCTTGTCTGTTATATTTTTAACAATTGTTAAATCATGGGTAATTATTATTAAACTCATTTTTAATTTAGTTTGTAATTTTTTTAATAAGTTTAAAATTTGGGCTTGGATAGTTACATCTAAAGCAGTAGTTGGTTCGTCAGCAATTAATAAATCCGGATCGTTTGCAAGTGCCATTGCAATCATAACTCTTTGTTTTTGGCCGCCTGATAATTGGTGCGGATAATCTTTTAATCTGTTTTTTCCATCTTGAAAACCTACTAAATCTAAAAGTTCTAGAGCTCTATTCTCTGCTTCTTTATTTGATAACTTTTTATGTAGAAAGAGTACTTCAGTTATTTGTTTTTTAATATTGTGAAGCGGATTAAGAGAAGTCATGGGTTCTTGAAAAATCATAGATATATTATTCCCTCTAATTTTTTGTAGTTCTTCTTCACTACATTTTAAAATATTTTTGTTTTTATAAAAAATTTCACCAGTTGGATGAGAAGCTTTTGGGTAAGGCAATAACTTAAGAACTGAAAGTGCCGTAACAGATTTACCACTTCCTGATTCTCCAACAATTCCAAGCGCTTCTCCTTTTGCAACATCTAAAGAAATATTCTTTACCGCTGAAGAGATTTTATTTTCAATATTAAATGAAACAGATAAATTATTTATTTTTAAAAGTTTATCCATAATTTATAAATCTTTTTCTAAATATTTTTTTGGATCAAAAGCATCTCTTACTGCCTCACCAACAAAAATTAATAAACTAAGCATAATTCCTAAAGTAATAAATACTGTAATACCTAACCAAGGGGCATTTAAATTTGCTTTTCCTTGAGCTAATAATTCTCCTAAACTCGGGGATCCTGGAGGTAAACCAAATCCTAAAAAATCTAAACTTGTCAGAGTAGTAATTGATCCATTTAAAATAAAAGGTAAAAAAGTTAATGTTGCAACCATTGCATTTGGTAGTATGTGTCTTTTCATTATTGTTAGATTGTCTAAGCCTAATGCACGAGCAGCATGAACATATTCAAAATTTCTTGTTCTAAGAAATTCAGCTCTTACTACACCAACTAGAGACATCCAAGAAAACAACAACATAATTCCTAATAACCAAAAAATATTTGGTTCTACAATACTTGCTAGAATTATTAATATATATAGGACTGGTAACCCAGACCAAATTTCAATAATTCTTTGAAATATAAGATCTGTTATACCACCAAAGAAACCCTGAACAGCTCCAGCTGCAATACCAATTATGGAACTAAAAATCGTTAATGATAAACCAAATAAAACACTTATACGAAAACCATAAATCAATCTTGCTAGAACATCACGGCCCTGATCATCAGTACCCAGTAAATTCTCGGAGTCAGGAGAGGAAGGGGCTGGCGTAGGAATTACATAATTAATAGTATCATGGGAATAGGGTATTAATGGCCAAATCATCCAACCTTTATTTTCTATTTTTTTTTTTATATAGGAATCTTTGTAATCAGTATAAGTTTCAAAATCACCATCGAAAGTTTTCTCACTATAATTTTTAAAAATTGGAAAATAAAAAGAATTATCATACTTTACTAACAAAGGTTTATCATTTGATATAAATTCTGCAAATAGTGTAAAAAAAAATAAAAATAAAAAAATTTTAAAAGATCTATAACCTCTTTTATTTGCCTTAAAATTTTGGAGTCTTCTATAATTTAATTCAGATATATTAAAACCGAGCATTTTTTATGTATCCCTCGTTTCAAAATCAATCCTAGGGTCTATCACAACGTAGGTAAGATCGGTAATAAGGTGTAAAATAAGGCCAAAAAAAGTAAAAATATAAAGAGTCCCAAAAACTACCGGATAATCTCTATTTAAAACGCTTTCATAACCAAGCAATCCAAGACCATCTAATGAAAATATAACCTCTATTAGCAAGCTACCAGTAAAAAGTACTGATATAAATGCCGCAGGAAAGCCAGCTATAACAATTAACATTGCATTTCTAAACACATGACCATATAAAACTTTTTTTTCTGAAAGTCCTTTTGCTTTGGCAGTCGAAACATACAATTTACTAATTTCATCCATAAAAGAATTTTTTGTAAGCATTGTTAGAGTTGCAAAACCCGCAATGACTAAACTTAGAACTGGTAAAGTCATATGCCACAAATAATCTAAAATTTTCTCAAAAAGATTTAAATTTTCCCAATTATTTGAAACCAAACCTCTTAAGGGAAAAATATCTAAAAAACTACCTCCAGCTAAAAAAACAACTAAAGCTATAGCAAATAAAAAAGAAGGTATGGCATACCCAATAATAATTGCCGTGCTTGTCCATATATCAAATTTTGAGCCATCTCTTATAGCTTTTTTGATACCTAAGGGAATAGATATTAAATAAACTATTAAAGTTGTCCATAAACCTAGTGAAATAGAAACAGGCATTTTTTCTATTATTAGTTCAATTACTTTCTTCCCTTTAAAATAACTATCACCAAAATCAAATTTTAAATAATTTTTTAACATAATATAAAAACGCTCGTGTGCAGGCTTATCAAAACCATAATATTTTTCTAATTCAGCAATGAATTCGGGATCAAGACCTTGAGATCCTCTATATTTACTAGACATATCAGCAGATTGATTTGTTTGAATGTTAGTGCTTTGAGAAGATACATCGCCTTTATCAGTTCCAGCAATTCTAGAAGTAGAATCTATGTTGTGACCCTTAATTTGAGAAATCATTTGCTCAACCGGTCCACCAGGAGCTGCTTGAACAATTATAAAGTTTATAAGTAGTATGCCTAGTAAAGTAGGGATAATTAGCAACAGTCTTCTTATAATATATGACAGCATATATAAATAATTATATTATTTTATTTTGGTTTCTAATAGTTTAACCTTGTTTGTATCTATCCACCAAGTATCTAGACCTAAATCATATTTTGGATTTATTTTAGGCTGACCAAATTTGTCCCAATAAGCAATTCTGAAATTTTGTATATGCCAATGTGGAACAACATAATATCCAAATAACAATACTCTGTCTAAAGCTTGTGTAGCAGATACTAAACTTTTTCTATCTTTAGCTCCAATTATTTTATCAATTAAAAAGTCAACAGCAGGATTAGATACACCTGAATAATTTCTACTACCATTGATTGTAGCAGAAGTAGAATGCCAAAAGTCCCTTTGTTCATTTCCTGGACTCAAACTTTGACCAAGTGATACAACTGCCATATCGAATGAAAAATTTTCTAATCTTCTTTCATATTGAGCGCTATCAACTGTTCTTACCTTTGCTTCAATTCCAATTTTTTTTAAATTTCTAGCAAAAGGTAAAGCAATTCTTTCAAATTCTGGGCTAACTAGAAGTATAGTAAATTTTAAAGGGATTCCTGTAACTTTGTTTATTCTTTTACCATCTTTGATAATCCACCCGGCATCGAAAAGCAACTTATCTGCAATTCGTAAATTCTTTCTTATTTCACCCGAACCATCATTAACTGGATTTTGATACGTCGCATTAAAAACTTCATTTGGCAATTTTTTCTTAAAAGGATTTAACAATTTGAACTCTTCGTTCGACGGCAAGTTAGTTGAGGCTAAATCGGAGTTAGAAAAAAAACTATTTGTTCTTTTATATTGATCAAAGAAAAGTATTTTATTCGTCCATTCAAAATCAAAAGCATAATTAAGCGCTTTTCTAACAATTCTATCCTTAAAAATTTCTTTTCTTGAATTTATATAAAAACCTTGCATTCCAGTAGGTATTTCATGTTTTACAGATTCTTTTTTAACATTACCATTTTCTATTGCTGTAAAATTATAAGCATTAGCCCATCTTTTTGCCTGGTTTTCTTCTCTAAAGTCGTAGTCCCCACTTTTAAATGCTTCTAATGCAACTGTAGCATCTCTAAAATATTCTATTACCACCTTCTCAAAATTAAATTTACCTTGGTTAACTGAAAGATTTTTTCCCCAGTAATTGTCAACTCTTTCAAATTCAATTGTCCTTCCAGCCTTAAAATTTTTTACACGGTATGGTCCAGATCCAATAGGACTTTCTAATAAAACATCTTTAAATTTATCTTTCCAATATTTTTCTGACAATATTTTCATTTGTCCTATGATTAAAGGCAATTCTAAATTTCTTTCACCTTGAAAAATAAATTTTACTTCATTATCACTAATCTTTTCTGCTGTTTTAATATTTCCATAATAAAATTTAAAAAAAGGATGTCCCTTTTCTTTTAATGTGTTTAAAGTCCAAATAATATCTTCTACTCTTATAGGATTTCCATCATGGAATTTAGCTTCTTTTCTAATTTTGAAAATTACCCAAGATCTATCTTCAGGAACACTAATAGACTCAGCTACCAAACCATACATAGTAAATGGCTCATCAAAAGATTGTGTTAAAAGACTATCATGAACTTGGTTTAAATATGCAGCTGGACTTCCTTTTAAAATAAAATTATTCAAAGTATCAAAACTTCCAATTTGATGAAGTTTAATTATCCCACCTTTTGGCGCATTAATATTAACATAATCAAAATTTTTAAAATCTTTAGAATACTTAGGCGATCCATGCATGCTTATAGCATGAGCATTTTCTAATTTTTCAATTGCATAAGTATTAGAAAAGAATAAAAAAAATAATAAACTAAGAAAAATTCTCATTTTACTTTTTGAATTATTTTTAGAAGTTGTTTATGAATTTTAGGATCACCTGCTGCTACAATTTTTCCATCACTATTTATATTTAAATCATTACCATTCCAGTCTGTAAATTTGCCACCAGCACCAGAAACAATAGCAGCACTGGCAATGTAATCATATGGTTTAAGATTAGCTTCTAATAAAACATCAACAAATCCAGATGCCATCAACCCATGCGCATAGCAATCTGCACCAAAAAGCGTTTCTCCTATTTTATATCTGACATTCCTATATACTTTTTGACTTTTTCCAATAAACATCATTGGGCTAGTTGCATACATTTTTGATCCTTTTAGTTTTTTACATTTTCTTGTTCTTATTTTAACATTATTATATCTAGTTTCTTTATTTGCTATCCCAATCCATCGTTCTTTTAGAATTGGTTGATTTAATACTCCAAGATATGGCTTATTGTTTTTCATTAATCCAATTAAAGTTCCAAAAAGAGGCTTTCCAGTGATAAAACCTTTTGTTCCATCTATAGGATCCACTACCCAAACATACTCATTATTAGTATTTAATTTACCAGTCTCCTCTCCAAAAAAACCACATTCTGACGCTTTTTTCATTATTATATTTCTAATTATTTTTTCAGCTTCTTTGTCAGCTTTTGTTACAGGCGTATTGTCGCTTTTAGTTTCGATTTTAATTTTTTTTCTAAAAAACTTCTTTATTATTTTGCCACTAGCTTCCGCACATTCATTTGCTATTTTTATATATTTGTTTTCTAGTTTTTTCATATATTTTGTAATAATTAATTTAAAATTTAAAAATTCATAATATATATATAGCTTCGAAACACTAAGGAAAATTTATGAATATTAAAAATATAAATACAGTTTCATTTCAAGGTATAGAAGGAGCTAATTCACATTTAGCTTCTAAAAAATTGTTTCCCAAAGCTAAAATTATAACATGTGAAACATTTGAACAGGTATTTGAAAATGTAAGAAAAAATAAGTCTGATTTAGGACTGATTCCAGTAGAAAATTCAGTTGCAGGAAGAGTGGCTGAAATACACAGTCTTATGCATAAAACACCTTTAAAAATTGTAGGAGAATATTTCATGAAAGTAGAACTGCATTTATTAGGTACAGAAAAAATTAATATAAAACAAATTAAGAATGTAAGAAGCCATATACACGCATTATCTCAGTGCAAAAAGTTTATAAAAAAAAATAAGGTAAAAACAATTATTTCTGCTGACACAGCTTTAGCTGCTAAAGAAATTAGGGAAGAGAATGATCCTTCAGAATCAGCGATTGCCAGTAAACTTGCAGCTAAAATCTACAATTTAAAAATTTTAAAAAAAAATGTGGAGGATAGTCTTCAAAATATAACACGATTTATTTTACTGCAAAAAAAACAAATTAAAATAAATCCATCTAAAGGAAAAATTTTAACAAGTTTAATTTTTGCTGTTAACAATGTTCCCGCGGCTTTACATAAAGCACTTGGGTGTTTTGCAATTAATAATGTAAATATGACCAAACTGGAGTCTTATGTGAATGAAACATTTAAACAAGCCGAGTTTTATGTTGATATAGAAGGAGATACTAAAGATATCAATGTTACTTCTGCGCTTAAAGAAATAAAAGAATATACTAGATTTGTAAGAATTCTTGGTACTTATTACGCAGATAAATTCCGCAAATAATTTTTTTTTTTAATAAATTCTTTCTTCTGCTATAATAGTTTGGGGAGGACGCTATTGTTAGTTAATCGGGTCAGAGGAGGAATCCAGCAGCCCTACCTAGTAATTGTGGGTCTCCCCAATATATAAAATATAAAAAAATGACTGAATCCTTCCTTGCACTTGCAAGAAAATATAGACCTAAAAAGTTGTCTGAATTAATTGGACAAAATATATTTGTTTCAACGATTCAAAATGCTCTTAAAAACAACAGATTAGCACATGCATATTTATTCTCTGGAGTAAGAGGGGTTGGTAAAACTACAACTGCAAGAATTTTAGCCCACTTATTTAATGGCGAAGAAGAAGTAAAAGGTAATCCAATTGATCTTTTTGAAGTAGATGCTGCTAGATATACTACAGTTGATACAATGAGGGAACTATTAGATGGAATTAAATACAGACCATCAAATTGGAAATATAAAGTGTATATTTTGGATGAAGTACACATGCTATCTAACTCTGCAGTAAGCTCGCTTTTAAAAAATCTGGAAGAACCACCAGAACACGTAAAATTTATTTTTTGCACAACTGAGCCAAGAAAAATTCCTGCAACTATAATATCAAGATGCCAAAGATTTGATTTAAAAAGAATACCTTTTGATATTTTAGCAAAATATTTAAACGATATTGCAAAAAAAGAAAAATCAGAAATTGATATAAATGCAGCCAGTATGATTGCTCGAGCATCTGATGGAAGTGTAAGAGATGCGCTTTCAATTTTAGATAAATCATTATCTTTAGGTGAAAAAAAAGTAACAGAAAAACATATTCAAGAATTACTCGGTTTAGTTGACAGGAGCAATATTTATTTATTATTTGAAAATCTGATGAATGGAAAAACAAAAGAAGGATTAGAAAAATTTAATGATCTTTATAATTCTGGCGGTGAACCAGGAATAATAATTCAGGATTTGTTGGAAGTTGTACATTGGTTAAGCAGATTGGTTTTAACACCTGAAATTTCTAGAGAACCAGGCGTATCTCAGATAGACAAAGAAAAAGGTCTAGAATTATCCAAAAAACTAAGTATGTCAGAGCTTTCACAAACTTGGCAAATTCTTCTTAAAGGATATCAGGAGTTACAAAGTCACGAAATGCCACATATAGTTGCTGAGATGGTTCTTATACGCCTTGCATTTGCATCTGAACTCCCATCTTTAGACGAAGTTTCTAATAATTTAAAAACTACAAAGCAAGAGGAGGGGGTAAAAACTAGTGAAAATAAACCCATTATTACAACTGAAGAAAAAAAAGAGAATGTATCAAAAAATAAAAAGCAAACTGGAATAGGTACGGATACTGTAATGGAAATGAAAAATGTAGAAACAGTTAAAAAAAAAATTTTTGAAGAAAGTAATAGAAAAAATATAAAATTTGATAAAAATATAATTGTTAATAATTTTAAAGAAGTAGCTGATTTGTTTTTAGAAAAAAAAGAAATTTTATTGTTTAATAATTTGTTTTCACATGTACATTTGGTTAATTTTAAAAAAGGAAAAATAGAATTAAATCCAACAAATGATGCTCCAAAGGACCTTGGTCCTAAAGTAGGTCAGTTATTGACTGAGTGGACCAAAGAAAAATGGCATATTCTAATGACTCAAGAAAAAGGAGAACCCACTTTAGAAGAACAAAGTGATAAAGAAAAAGAGAGTATAATCAATAATTTATCAAAGAATGAGCATATAAAAGAAATTTTAAATAATTTCCCAGGTGCTAAAATAGAAGAAGTAAAAGATAAAGGAGAAGAAGATGAATAATTTTAATGACATGATGAAAAAAGCTCAGGAAATGCAGAAAAAAATGCAGGAGATTCAAGAAAGCCTAGCGAATTTAGAGGTTGAGGGAACAGCAGGAGGTGGAATGGTTAAGATTATTATGAATTGTAAGAATGAGGTTAAAAAAATAGAACTGGATCCTAGTATAATTAAAGAAGAGGAGAAACAAATGATGGAGGATTTGATAGTAGCTGCTTTAAATGACGCAAAAACTAAAGCTGAAGAAAAAAGCAAAGAAGAGATGGCAAAATTAACTGGTGATTTAGGTTTGCCACCTGGAATGAAAATGCCTTTTTAAAAAAAAAAAAATATGCACGACGATGCACTTCAAGAATTGATTCAATTATTTTCCAAACTACCTGGTATTGGGCCAAAGTCAGCAAGCAGGATGGTTCTTTTTCTTTTAAAAAATAAAGAAAAGCTTATGTATCCTTTAAGCAGATCATTATTATCATCAGGACAATCGATAAAAAAATGTAAAACTTGCGGAAATCTTGGTGTCAAACACCCTTGTAAGATTTGTAGTAATCCCAAAAGAGATAAATCTGTTGTTTGTGTAGTTGAAGATATATCTGATTTATGGGCTCTTGAAAAAACAGGATCTTTTAAAGGACTTTATCATGTTTTAGGCGGATCATTATCTGCGTTGGATAATATAACTCCCGACGATCTAATGATAAAAGAATTAATACAAAGAGCCCAATCAAACGATATTAAAGAAATAATTCTTGCTCTAAACTCAACAGTTAATTCACAAACAACTCTTCACTATATTACTGATAAATTAAATGGTAGTGATGTAAAAATTACAAAAATTGCACAGGGTATGCCATTCGGTGCAGAACTTAATTATGTAGATGAAGGTACATTAACTACAGCGATGAAAGCAAGAAAGCCAATTTAAATAAATGAATTACGTATTCTACGACTTTGAAACTAGTGGAAATAACAAAGATTTTGATCAGATACTTCAAATCGGTGCTGTTTTAACTAATAATAATTTTCAAATTAAAGACAAAATAAATATTTCATGTAGATTAAAAAAAAATATTATTCCTGCACCTCAAGCTTTATTAATTAATAAAATATCAATTGATCAATTAAAATCTAATGAGGTTTCACATTATAGTTTAATTGAACAATTAAAAAATAAATTTGAGGAATGGTCCCCTGCTTGCTTTGTAGGATTTAATAGCATAGGATTTGACGAAGATGTTTTACGTCAAGGATTGTTTCAATCCTTAAATTACCCATATCTTACAACCTCAAAAGACAATCGAAGACTTGATGTATTAAAACTAGCTAGAGGCGTGAGCGCATTTGCTCCTAATTCTATCGTTATTCCTATAGGAGAGGATAATAAACAAAGTTTTAAATTAGAAAATTTAACTAAAGTGAATCAAATTGATCATAGCAATGCCCATGATGCAATTGCTGATGTTACCGCTACTCTAGAACTTGCAAAAAAAATGAAAACCGCTGCCCCTGAAGTTTGGGATTCACTTCTTATTTACAAAAAAGGAGATGATATAGGTAAAAAGATTTTTAAAGAAGATTTTGTCTGTTACCAAGATCTTGTATTTGGAAAATTATATAATTTTGCAGCCTGTTTTGTTTGTTTTCATCCAGCTTATGGTAAATCATGGCTAGCTGCCTTTGATTTAAAGCATGATCCAAGATCACTTCTAGATTTAGGTTTTAGTGAATTGAAACAAGCACTATTTTCTTCACCTGTAAAAATTAGACAAATATCATTAAATAAGATGCCTATTGTATTATCTAAAGAATATTTTGCTTCACTTGATGATTATAAAGATATTGGTTTAGAAGAAATATCAAAAAGAGCAAAGCTTGTTAAAGAAAACCAAGAATTTTGTAATAAGGTTTTTGAGATACTTGCAGAAAAAGTTAAAGAAAAAAAAGAAACCTCTAGCCAAGATGAAGAAGACTATTTTCCCGAACAATTCATTCACGAATCTTCAATTAAAATGTCAAAAGATGATAGAGTTATATTTTATCAGTTTCAGAAAGGTAGTTGGGAGGAAAAAGCAAAACTTTACAATAGTTTTCAAGATAATGTTCTTAAACATTTTAGTAGATTATTAATATTTGAAGAAAATTCAGACTCTTTATCTAAAGAAGAACTAACTTTAGTAAAGAAAGAAATTGCAGAAAAACTATTAACAACCGACCAAAAACCGTGGATTACAATTCCTGATGCTATGAAAAAAATCGATGACTTAAGAGCTGAAGAAAATACAGATAAGAAATTTTTAAACGATTATGATTTATTTATTCAAGATTTAGAATCTCAGCATAAAAAAAATCTATAGTATTTTTATAGAAAATAGACACAATTTTTGTAATATAATTACTTAAATTGTTAGATTCATTCATAAAAAAAATAAATATTCTTCAAATTACCTTTCTATCTTTTGTTTTAAGATTCTTGAGTCTTATTTTTTATAAAAACCAGAATTTACCAGACACTTATACTTATGAAAGAATAGGCCAAGAAATATTTTCTGGAAGTATTATACAAACCCCTTTACACATGCCTGGTTATGGGATTTGGATGTATTTATTAAATTTTGTAACTCAAAATTCTTATGGTGTTATTTTTGGCGATATATTGATTTCCTGTCTTACTGTCTATGTGATTTATTTATTATGTATAGAAATTTTTAAGTCAGAAATGATAGCAAAAATAGCAGCTATAATTTTTGCAGTTTATCCTTTTTCTATTTTTTATTCATTTAACGCTGTTAGCGAGACCTTATTTATTTTTCTTTTATATTCATCTATTTTGATGTTCTATAGAAAAAAACTTTTATATGCGTATATCTTAATTATTCTAAGTATTTATGTTAAACCAACTGCTGACATATTTGCACCATTTTTGATACTGTGTTTTTGTTTTTTAATATACAAATACTCAAAAAAAGAAACATTACGCGAATTATTTATTTTTTATATTTTATATTCTTTATTATTGTCTCCGTGGTGGGTTCATAATTGGAATAAATACGATGGTTTTGTTAAACTCAATTTAGCTGGCGGTTATCATTTATATTCTGGAAATAATCCTGAGAATTTATCTGGAGGAGGTATTGGTGGGGTCGATGTTAATCATGGATGGACTGATGAAGATATTGAAAAAAGAGGTATTAAATTCGAAAAAAAGTTTAAAAGAGATGCGTTTAATTTTATTAAAGAAAATCCTAAAACTTTTATAAAACTATCAGTTACAAAATTTAAAAGATTTTGGCAGATGTATCCTTATGCCGAGGAGTACAAAGGAATATCCTATAAAATTTTATCCATTGCTTCTTATGGTTTGGTTTTAATATTTTCATTACTCTTTTTAATATCAAATTTTAAAAAATTTTTTTTAAGGATTTCTCCTTTAATTACTATTATTTTTTTAACTACAGCAATTCATTGCGTTACGATTGCTTCTGTTAGATATAGATTTCCTATAGAACCAATATTAATAATATTTGCTTCATACTATATATTTGAGCGCTTTAAAGTAATAAAGAATTAATATTTTATAGAATGTAGAAACAAGCCCCAAGGTGGAGCTGTTTGTCCAGCGACCCCTCTTTTTTTAGCTTTTAAAATATTTTCAATATCTTTTGCGCTCCATTTTTCTTTTCCAACCATTGCTAAACTACCTACGATAATTCTACATTGATTCATTAAAAAGGATTTTGCTTTAATCCATATTTCAAGTTCTGATGATTTTCTGACTATTTTTATAGAGTTTATAGTTTTTATAGGAGACTTTGCTTGACATTCAGTCGAGCGAAAACTTGTAAAATCATGTTTGCCTATTAAAACTTTTGCGGCTTTTTTCATTAATTTATTATCTAACTTTTTTTTAACATGCCAGACTCTTTTATTTTGAATTGCAGGAGCCGGTCGCCTATCAAGTATTTTATATAAATAAGTTCTTTCTTTAGCATCAAATCTAGCATTAAAATTTTTTTTAGTTTTTTGACATTTTAAAACAGAGACATTGTATTTTTTATATAGATTTTTTATGTGAAAATTTAACCCGTCTCTTATTGCATCTGTTTTTATTTTTTTATGTAGATCAAAATGCCCTACTTGATTTAAAGCGTGCACACCAGCGTCAGTTCGACCAGATCCTTGGATTGTTTCTTTTTCACCTGATAATTTGTAAAGTGAATTTTCCAAGATTTCTTGTATAGAGAGACCATTTTTTTGTTTTTGCCAACCTACTAAGTTCGTTCCATCATACTCAATATTTATTTTATATCGCGTCATTTTTATTCAACTTTTTGGTTTATTTCAAAACGAAAACCTCTTAAGAATGTATGAATATCCATTTTAGTCCCACCTGATTTTTGTAAAATTGTAGGCTTAATTATATCTCCATTACCACAAGAAATTGAAAAGTTCTTATCTACAATTAAACCAGGAGATTTATTTTTTGTTGAAGAAATATCCGCATCAAAAATTTTTATTCTTTGTTTGTTTATTATTAACCACCCACCAAATGCCTTTATTTGTCTTAATATTTCTTTTGCGCTTTTATTCCAATTAATTTTTGTTTCTTCTGTTGTAATTTTTTGTGCATAGGTCACTTTTTTTTCATCTTGGGGCGTTAATTTTATTTGTTCTCCTTTTTCTATTTTCTTTAATACATCATTGATTAATTTTCCTCCTATATTAGCTAACTTGTCATGAATTTCTTGAGCAGTATTATTTTCTTTTATTTCTATTTCTTTTTGTAAAATAATTTCTCCCGCATCTAATTTTTCGTTCATTTGCATTATTGTAATGCCAGTTTTTTTTTCGCCAGCTAAAATAGCTCGTTGAATAGGAGCAGCTCCTCTGTATCTTGGAAGTAGAGATGCATGAATATTTAATGCTCCAAATCTAGGTATTTTTAAGATATCTTTTGACAATATTATTCCATAGGCTGCTACAACTAAAACATCACAATTTATTTTTTTTAATCGATCAATCTCACTTCCCTCTTTAAAATTTTCTGGAGTAAAAACTGGAATATTATTTTGTATACAAAAATTTTTAACTGGGGAATGAGATATTTTTTGCCCTCTCCCAGATGGTCTAGACGGTTGAGTATAGCAACCAATTAAATTAAAATTTTTATAAATGGTTTTTAACCCAGATAGAGCAAATTCAGGAGTGCCCATAAAGACAACTTTTAATTTCATATTTAAGTCGTTTGTTTTTTTTCCATTAATTGTTTTTTAATTTTGCGTAAGATCATATCCTTTTTAGTTTTAGATAAACGATCTATAAATAATATGCCTTGAATATGATCGTTTTCATGTTGTATACACCTTGCTAAAAGCCCTTCAGCACGTAGTTCTTTTGATTCGCCATTTTTATCTAAATACTTTACTTTGCAGGAAGACGGTCTTGTTATATTTGCCATAAAACCAGGAATAGATAAACATCCTTCTTGGTCTGTATCTTTTTTCTCAGAAACCCAAGTTATTTCCGGATTAATCATTTGAATAGGATTTGGTTTGATTTCTTCTTCTTTCTCATCTTTTTCTACTTGATAACGCTTTAAACCAGCTCTTGGAGATACATCCATAACAATCAATCTTTTACTTATTCCAATTTGTGGTGCTGCCAAGCCAATCCCAGGCGCTTTGTACATCGTACTAAGCATATCATCTAAAAGCTTTCTAATCTCATCATTAACTTCTGTGACTGGTTCACATTTTTTTTTTAATATAGGATTTGGTAATGTTATAATTTTCATATTGCAAATAAATATTATTTAGTTCGTTTTATAATATATGTTGTTGTTAAGACTTTTTCTAATATTATTTATTTTAACTTCATTTGCTTCACTACAAAGCTGTGTATCTACTCCTTCACATGCAGCTAATGCTTGCGAAGTATTTTCTCAAAAGTATTTTTGGTTTAAAGCAGCAAAAAAGAGTTCAAAAAAATGGAAAGTTCCAATTGCAACTTTAATGAGCATTATAAACCAAGAAAGCGCTTATAAACAATATGCCAAGCCTCCAAGAAAAAAACTATTTGGTTTTATACCTTTGTTAAAACGAGAGTCCAGTTCATTAGGATATTCACAAGCTACAAAAGGAACATGGGAACAATATAAAAAAGAAACTGGAAAAAGATTTGTTACACGTATAAGTTTTAAAAATTCTGTCGATTTTGTTGGCTGGTATATTTCTACAGCTAATAAAGAATTAGGTATATCAAAAAAAGACACTTACAGTATTTACCTAGCCTATCACGAGGGTATTAATGGCTATAGAAAAAAAACATATAAGAAAAAAATTCAACTTTTAAAAACTGCAAGTAAAGTAGAAAAACGAGCCCAAACCTATAATAACCAACTTTCTAAATGTATGAGCAAATTAGATAGAAATAAATATATACTTTTCTAATTTTTAAATATCATCTATTTCTTCAGGTTTGAGTTTTTTTCTTACATATTTCTTTTTAGATTGAATAACCTTTGGTCTAAATGTAGGAGTTCTTAAAGCTTTTGCTGAAGGATTTTTTATAACTTTTCTTTTTTTCATTTAAAATATTCTTCTAAAATTAACTTATAAATTTTAGTTAAATTTTTTAAATCTTTTAACGAGACTTTTTCAGAATTAGTATGCATTGTTTTTCCAACTAAACCAAATTCAACTACATTAATTCCTTCTGCATTAATAAATCTTGCATCAGATGTACCACCATCAGTTGCATATTTTGGATTTTTTTTTGTTATTTTTTTGACACATCTTTTAATAAGTTCAGAAAATTTTCCAGGTTTTGTTAAAAAAGCGTTTCCAGAAACATAAAGATTCAATTTATATTTAAAACCGATTTTATTAAATTCTTTTTTTATCCATCTCGTTAATGATTTGGTTGTATG
>JAKUPP010000020.1 GCA_022450705.1 Alphaproteobacteria bacterium
ATTTGATGGAGGAAGCATTAAATTCAGAAATTGAGAAAATAGTTTATACAAGCAGTGTTGCTGTATTAGGAAAACCAATAAATGGAGATATAGCTAATGAAAAGACGCCGGTTAACGTTAGCCAATTGATAGGCCATTATAAAAAGTCAAAATTTCTAGCTGAAGAAAAAGTAAAAGAATTATATAAAACAAGAAAACTGCCTGTTGTTATAGTAAACCCAGCAGCCCCTGTTGGCCCAAGAGATATAAAACCAACGCCTACTGGAAAAATGGTTTTAGATGCTGCAATGAAAAAAATTCCCGCTTATCTCGACACCGGTTTGAACATTGTTCATGTTGATGATGTAGCAAAAGGACATATGCAAGCTTTTAATAAGGGAAAGCTTGGAGAAAGATATATACTTGGTGGAGAAAATCTTACTTTAAAAGAAATGTTAGAAATAATCTCAATTTTGTGTGGAAATAAACCGCCTAAAATAAGACTACCTAGAAAACCTCTTTATCCAATAGGGTATGTTTTTGAAATTTTTGCGAGATTATTTAATATTAAAAATCCAATGCTAACTGTTGATATGATTAGGATGGCCGAAAAAAAAATGTTTTTTTCTAGTGAAAAAGCTAAAAAAGAATTAAATTATAAGTATAAATCAGCTAAAAATGCATTAAAAGACGCTATTCAATGGTTTATTGATAACGGATATTGTAGAAATGTAAGTTTAGTTTGATAAAATAAAAAAAAATGAAAATTATTTTAGCACAACCCAGAGGATTTTGCGCAGGTGTCGATAGAGCAATTGATATTGTTAAAGAAGCCCTAAAAATTTATGGCCCTCCTGTATATGTAAGGCATGAAATTGTTCATAATAAAAGAGTTGTTGAAGACTTAAAAGAAAAAGGAGCAGTTTTTGTTGAAGAAATAAAAGAAATTCCAAATGGGGCTGTAACAGTATTTAGTGCGCATGGTGTTTCTAGGAAAGTTGAAGATGAATCAAGATCAAGAAAATTGCCTATTTTAGATGCCACCTGCCCATTAGTTTTAAAAGTACACAACCAAGGAATAAAATATGCAAAGAAAGGTTATGAAATAATCTTAATTGGACATGAAGGCCATCCGGAAGTCGAAGGAACACAAGGAAGAATTCCCGGAGGAGTTCATTTAGTATCAACAAAACAAGATGTCAGAAAATTAAAAGTAAAAGATCAAAACAAATTAGCATATGTAACTCAAACAACGCTCGGCGTTGATGATACCAGAGACGTTATTAAAGAATTAGAAACACGTTTTCCTAAAATTGTAGGTCCGGGTGTCGAAGATATTTGCTATGCTACAACTAATAGGCAAGAAGCTGTAAGAGATTTGGCTAAACATGTTGATTTGTTACTTGTTGTTGGCTCTCAAAATAGTTCAAATTCTAAAAGATTAGAAGAAATTGGAAGAGAAATAAAAATACCTAGCTATTTGATTGACGGACCATCTGATATTAATAAAAAATGGTTAAAAGATGTAAAAACTGTCGGTATTACTGCTGGTGCATCTGCCCCTGAGGCTGTTGTAATGGAGGTAGTAGATAAATTAAAAAAAATTGAAAATTCAAATGTTAAAGTTATGGATGGTATTAAAGAAAAAGTTGAGTTTAAATTACCAGCAGGAATAAGATATAAAAAGGATAAAAAAGAATTAATAGTTTAAAAAAATGGGAATACCTTTAATACAAAAGATTAAAGTAGCAAAGTATATTTTTGAACAAAAAATTAAAGGCAATAAAAAATATCCTTTAGTTTTAATGCTCGAACCATTGTTCAGATGTAATTTAGCCTGCGCTGGTTGTGGTAAAATTGATTACCCAGATGAAATACTTAATAAGAGAATGTCTGTCAAAGATTGTTTAAATGCTGTAGATGAATGCGGCGCACCTGTAGTTTCAATACCTGGTGGAGAACCACTAGTGCATAAAGAGATTGGTGAAATAGTTAAAGGAATAATTGATAAAGGTAAATTTGTTTATCTTTGTACAAATGCTCTTTTACTTGAGAAAAAATTAGATTTATTTAAGCCATCACAATATTTAACCTTTTCAATTCACTTAGATGGATTAGAAAAAGAGCACGACCACTCAGTATGCCGTGGAGGAGTATATACAAAAGTTATCGAGGCTATCAAAGTAGTAAAACAAAAAGGTTTTAGATGCAATGTTAATTGTACTTTATTTCACCAAATGACTCCGAAAAGAACTGCAAAGTTTTTTGATTTTGTTACAGACTTAGGAGTAGATGGAATTACAGTATCTCCTGGTTATGCATATGAAAGAGCGCCAGATCAAAAAAATTTTTTAAAAAGAAAGAAAACAAAGAATTTTTTTCGAGATATTTTTAAATTAGGTAAAGGAAAAAAATGGGCTTTTAGTCAATCATCATTATTTTTAGATTTTCTTGCAGGAAATCAAAATTACAAATGTACTCCTTGGGGGAATCCAACTAGAAATATTTTTGGATGGCAAAAACCCTGCTATTTGCTTGGTGAAGGATATGTAAAAACTTTCAAAGAATTGATGGAAGCAACAGAATGGGATAAATATGGAACTGGAAATTACGAAAAGTGTGCCGATTGTATGGTCCATTGTGGTTATGAGCCAACTGCTGCTGAAGACTCAATTAAAAACCCTTTAAAAACTTTAAAAGTTGCGTTGTTTGGACCAAAAACTGATGGTGAAATGGTTTCTGATATACCATTAAATAATCAAAGACCAGCCGAATATGTTTTTGAGAAATTAGTAGAAGATTCAACAAAAAAAATTAAAGAACAAGAAAGTCAAGAAGAATTAGCTGTAAAATAAAACAAAAGAAGCATGGTCTCCGAAGAGACCATTTTCAAAAAAAAATTATTTAACTTCTTTACCGTTTACTTTACTAATCTTAAGCGTTTGAACGTCACCGGTCTTTGTAACATAATTGATGTTATAAATTTTTCCTTGAACGTCAAATTTAGCACTTTTTAATGCAACATAGTCATCTCTATTTTTAGCTACTTGTAAAGCATCAGTAATAGAGGTAGACGGTATTCTAGCTTCTGCAGCGAATGCAGTTGTATTAACAAAAAGAGCAGTTACAGCTAGTAAAACATAAGCGATTTTTTTCATATTATTATCCTTAAATAAAATCGTTAATAAATATTTACTAGATATTTAGGTTAAATAAGATAATAACTCAAATTTATTATTGATATATCTAATATCAATTTTATGAATAACTAGTTAAGTCTGTTTATTTTTGTATTTAAACAATCTTCACAAAGACATTTTGGATTTTTCTTATTTATATCAGATTTTTTTATTTTATTATCAAGCTGCTTACACCAACAGTTGCCTTGGGGATCACAATCAAATATTTTTCCACAGCTACATTTAATATTCATTAATTTATTATAAACCAAAAATTCTGTTAGTTTTATTTCCTTTTTTCAAATTTTGGTATCTAGAAAGCGCTAAATTAGTGAAATATTTTGCATAACCATGATAAGTTATATAAAAAACCTTAGGGAATCCAACAGCATTAAAATGCTCGTCTTTCCATAAATTTTTCTTATTAAAACTTTTTTTGAGGAATTCAACTCCTCTTTCTATAGATGGTTCATTATTTTTTTCTAAAGTGAGCAAACTTAAAATTGCCCAGGATGTTTGGCTTGGCATACTTTTAATAGAAGGCATATTTTTTTTTTCTTTCCAGTATGTCGCACAATCTTCTCCCCAACCTCCATCTTTATTTTGTTTACTTTTTATCCAAGATATAGCTTTTTTTATATAATTTGAATCCATATTTTCTCCTGCTGCTTTCAGAGCATGTAAAACTGACCAAGTTCCGTAAATATAATTAGCTCCCCATCTTCCAAACCATGACCCGTCTTTTTCTTGCTCATTTTTTAGAAATACAATTCCTTTGTTAATTGTATTTTTGTAATCATTTTTATTAATTTGGCTTAACATAGAAACACAACGAGCAGTCACATCTGCCGTTGGTGGGTCTAAAAGTGCTCCATGATCTGCAAATGGAATATTATTTAAATAATAATGTGTATTATCTTTATCGAATGCACCCCATCCACCATTATTAGATTGCATTCCCACAATCCAATTACATGCTTTCTCCAAACTTTTTTTATTTTGATATCCTGCTCTATCAAGAAACATTGCCACAACTGCAGTATCATCAACATCAGGATAAAAATCATTCTCATATTGAAAAGCCCATCCTCCGGGTAAGAGATTTTTATTTTTAACAACCCAATCCCCTTTAATTTTTAAAATTTGTTTTTTTTCTAACCACTTACAAGCTTTTTGGATAGCAGGATCTTTTAATGTGAGACCAGATTCTAAAAGTGATAAGCCATTCAAACCAGTATCCCAAATTGGAGAAAAACATGGCTGGCAATAACTAAAATTCTTTTTGTGAGTTATTAAATTTCTAACACTGTTTAATGAAATTTTATATTCTTTTCTTAATCCTAATAAATGAAGAGCAATAGTACAATTTACCATTGCTGGAAAAATAGCCCCTAACCCATGAATACCATTTAAACGATTGACTATAAAATTTTTTGCCTTTTCAGCAGATTTTTTTTTTAATTTCTTTGGAAAAAATGGCTCAATAATTTTTAAAATTTTATCAATTAAAGTAAATAAATAAAAATAAAAAAAAGATTCTCGCCCATAATTTGTATTTAGTTTTTTATTGTCTTTAAACAGTTCTTGTATATTTATTTTTTTAGGATTTTTTGCTTTTGGTTTTTTATCTAAGATTATTAGCAGTGGCACGACAACAGTCCTTGACCAATAAGAAATTTTATTGATATGAAAAGGAAACCAGTTTGGTAATGACATAATTTCAACTGGCATTGAAGGTATTTTTTTCCATGAAATTTGTTCGAATAAAGCAAGGCTAATTTTTGTGAAAACATTACAATTTTCTATGCCGCCTAGATCTAATATTTTTTTTTTAGCTTTTTTCATAAATACAGATGTAGTTTTTTCTCCAACAATTTTTAAAGCGTAATATGCTTTAACGCTAGTACTAATATTTGATTCTCCTCTCCAAAATAGTGGCCAACCTCCATCAGGATTTTGTTCTTTTTTTATATATGCAGCAAGTTTTTTCTCAAGATCGTTTTCTTTAATACCTAAGAAATGATTCATTAATATATATTCCGATGGTATTGTTGTGTCAGCTTCCAGCTCATAGACCCAATGTCCGTCTTTTTTTTGCTCATTTAGCAATTTTTTTTTACATTGTTCGAGAATATTTTTTATTTTCATTTAAATTTTATTGATGTAATTTGCGACATTATATCCTGAAGTAATAGCACCTTCAATTGTTGCAGGTAAACCTGTATCAATCCAATCACCAGCAAGACATATATTTTTGTACTTTGTATGCATTTTTGGTTTTTTATAAATTTCTTTAGGACTTTGGACGAAGGTCGCCATTTTTTCCCGTATTATCTTATATTTTGGTTTCTCAATATTACCTAAATTAAATGTTTTTTTTACATCACTCCAAACAATTTCTGATATTTTATTATTGTCAAATTTATTTAAATAATTTGCCGCACTAATTGTAATTGATAATATATTTTTTTTTTTAAAGATCCAATCCACAGTGCCATTAATTACTCCAACAAAGAAAGAATTTTCTGGCAACTTTATTTTCTTATGTTTTTTATTTAATTTAAAATGAATATTTAAAATACAGTTTGTTTTTTTTGGTACTTTTAAATTAGGTAAAATTTTTGAAGCAACATTAGGAGTTACAGCTAAAACAACAAATTCATCTTTAGCAATTCTTACTTTTTCGTTATTAAAAATCATTTCATCAGCAAAATTATTTTCAAATATAATTTTTTTAAGTCTTTTATTGCATTTTATCTGACCACCTTCATTTAGAATTTTTTTTATAGCAGGGTTAATTAAGCTATCACTTAATGATTTTTTTGCTACGAATGGTTTAAGCGGATCATTTTTAAGAAATAAAGTTTTTATAATAACTTTAGTTAATAATCTTGCAGATGCCTCATCAGGATGTGTGTTAAGGACTGCAATTGTAAAAGGTTTCCAAAACCTTTTATAAATTAAACTTTTTTTTTCTAATAACTGGGACACGGTTTCATTTTTTTTAGCAAAAAGAATTTTAAAACTTTTAATAAAATCCATAAATGATATTTTCGCAGGTCTGTGTGAATTGATTAAAAGCCACCATGGTAAAATAAAAGAATATGGCTTAACACTCCATTCTTCAGTTTTTTTTATATCAACAAAAGGATAAAAAGTTTTTTTATTGGATAATAATTCTTTATTAGCTTTTATTTTATTAAGATAATTAAATGTATTTTTGTACGCTTTTATAATTAAATGATTTCCATTATCTAAAAGACAATTAAAATCCTTTTCTTTATATGATCTGCATCTTCCTCCACATAAAGACGATGCTTCATAAAGAGTTATTTTCCTATTTTTTTTTTGTAAGTTTATAGCGCATGATAATCCGGCAAGACCAGTTCCAATTATATGAATAGATTTATTCAATTATTAAATTATTCCTTTAATAAACAGAAAAACTTTTTCAACTCTTGTTAAAGTTATTTTTTTATTTACATTCTGCCAATTCTCTTTTTTTAATTTTTTTAAAAGCAATTTATAAGTATCCATCATTAAAATGGCAGATTTTAATTTTTTTTTTGAGCAAGATTTTAAAACTCTATTTGCATTGTTAAAATTTAAATCAGCAAATTTTGATAAACTTCTACAAGCATCAGGAAAATTTTTATTTTTTAATATTAAAATTATTTTATTAGTTTTGATTCCATTCTTATCTAAGATATCTCTTGGAATATACATCCTGCCCATTAATCGATCCTCTTTTATATCTCTTAATATATTTGTAATTTGTAATGCGTTAGCTAGATATAAACCAAAAGATTTACTTTTTTTATCATAACAACCAAAAATTTTTAAACTTATTAATCCAACAGCTCCAGCAACTCTGTAACAATATAAATTAAAAATTTTTCTACTCGGACATATCATAATGCCATTAATATCCATCTCTACTCCTTTAATAATATCTAAAAAGTATTTTTTATTTAATTTATATTTGTCTATATAATATTTTAGTGTTTCCCTAAAATTATTATTTAATTTATTATTATAAATTTCTTCTATTTCTATTTTTAATTCTTTAATTTTTTTTTTTTTTTTATTTTTTAGTTGGCGACTATCAGCAATTGAATCAGTTTTTTTGCAAAATGCATATATTGCAAACATTGCATCTCTTTTTTCTTTTTCTAAAATCTTCATGCCCCAATAAAATGAGGATTTTGGATATTTAGTTATATTTTGAGTATTATTTAACAAATAATTTTTGAAAAATTAATAATTAAAAAAAGCTTTTGCTAAACATTTAATATAATCAAATTTGTTTAAAACAACTTTATTTTTTAACGGATCTTTTTTTTTTAATAATTTCAATAAACTTTTTGCAATTTCTAGAATAAATATAGTTTCTTTAGATAGTCTATGATTTGTCATAATCTTTTTAAATTTTTCAGCTTGTTTTATTAATTTTTCCGTATGAAATAAAGTCTCATTTATTGCAAGTCTTAAATTTTTTTCAGTATAATCTTTTTTTAATTGAGATAATTTAACATTATATTTTTCTAAAAAAGAAGAAGGCAAGTAAACTCTATTTATTTTACTATAATCTTCTTTACAGTCTTGAATGTGATTTAAAATTTGAAGAGCAATACATAACGGATCTGAAAATTTATAGCTTGTTTTGTTTTCATTGTGCAAATCTATCACAAACCTTCCAACAGGAACTGCAGAATGTTTACAATAATTTATTAGCTCTGACCAATTTTTATATCTTTTTTTTACAGCATCTTGTTTAAAAGCTTTTAATAAATTTGCTGCATGATTTATTTTAATTTTATTTTTTATACATATTTTTTTTAGATCTTCAACTTTGGAAATTTTAGTTTTACTGGTAGTAATAGCTTTTACAAATAAATTTAATCTTTTTATTTTTTCATGTGGAGCTAAATTAGGACTGTCAGCTATATCATCCGCAGCTCGTGCAAATTTGTAAAAAACTAGTATTTGAGGTCTAATTTTTCTTGATAATAACCGCGAACCCACAGGAAAGTTTTCTTGTTTATAGTTTTTTGTTTCTTTAATCTCTATTGAATTCATAGATATAATCTTTCATTTCTTTAAAATACGCGAATTATATAATAGTATATTCTTTTTTTGTAATTTTATAATGTTTACGAATTTTTTTAAAATTTCTTTTTTTTCAATATTGTTGTTTATTAGCTCATGTGGAGGATTAAAAAAATCTTGGGAAGAAAGCGGTGTTCACACTATAGATAGGGAAGCAGACTCCACTTATGTTTGGAAAAAGGGAAAACAATTTATAGCAATTGTTCAAACAATTCCAGTCCAAGGAAGGGATAGAAATAAAACGATACATCCTATTAATATCTCTTCAGAAACTATTGCTCGCTCATTTAGTAAGCTTAATTACACTATTTCTGTAAAAAAAAGAGGAGGAAAAAAAAGGGGAGTTTACCCAGTTTTTTCTGAAGGAAATATTGAGTTGTTGAGTAAAAAAATTCCAGAAGCTTTAAAAAAAGCTAATAAAAATCAAGATGTTTTATTTGAAGTATTTCAACTTAGAAAGAAATATTGGATTCTACCTACAGCAGTTGATACAACAGCTGGATATTTATTTATAGAACCTGGACGAATTAATGTTATTTTTGAAAAAGTGAATGAGGAATATCAAGGTTACGATTATGACGAACCAAGAAGCATTATTGGACAAAGTTCCCAAGGAATATATGGTGGTAAAAGTAAAGTATCAAAAGGTTGGGTAGTTTTAACATCTAAATCATGGAATTAATTTCAAAAAAAATCTACCAATGAAGAAATATTTCTTTTTATTTTTAATTTTTTTTTCTACTTTTCCTTATTTAACAAAAGCTGACTCAGCAAAAATATATAATAAAGAAGGTTATGCTAATCCTTTAACTATACTTAATTCGTTTCTATGGAACGAAAAAAAACGGGGCAATATAGGTCTTACTTCTAAGATTAATATTCAAAATAGAGAGCTAGAGGCCACAATTCACCCTGTATCTTTAGACCCATCAAAAATTAAAGTTGCACTAAGCAAAATCAAGTATTTAGATATCGATAAACAATCTAGTAATTTTATTTTTAATGAAGAAAATTTAGAAGTAATTTCTAAGTATGCATCAAAAGGACTTTTGTTAGCTAATAAAAATCAAGATATAATTTTCCAATTTATAGATAAAAAAAAAAAAGAAAATAATGTAACTCAAGGAATAATTTTTGCTCAGAAGAATTCTTTAAATTTAGTTTTTTTTCAAATACACGGATGTGGATATGAAAAAGCAAAAAATAAAAGAATTAAAAAAAAAGAGTTTTATAAAAATCATCCTAATTTTTCTTTTGTTAAAAAAAAAAATTGCGATAAAGGAAAAAAAGAAATTTCAGTCACATCTACAGAAGGAATATATAAAAGAGGTACTAACCAAAGTTATTCATGGATTATATTTACCTCTGCTTCTTGGAAAACAAATACAATTGATTAAAAAAGATATTTTGTTTTATAACAATTTGATATAATCAATATTATATAGGATTTATTACAGTTGGCACAGTAATTGCGGAATATAATTGAAAGGAATATTAGTTATATGAAAAAAATTGGATTATTTTTGTCGTCTGCTTTATTAGCTGGCAACATTGCATATGCTGCTGGACCCGATCTTTCTAGAGATGCTTTAGAAAAGGCGACAGGTCTTAGCCTTGGATATAATGCTAGTTGGTCTTCACACTATGTTTGGAGAGGCGAAAGTCAAAGTTCTAAAGATATGTCTCCAGCTATTGGAGCCGATCTAAGCCATTCAAGCGGTTTTTATACAGGTGTTTGGACTGGAGCAATTACCAATTCATCTATCCCATCAGAGTTTGATTGGTATTTTGGGTATGCAACTGAATTAGGCCCAATAACTGTAGATATTGGTGATTTATATTATTTCTATCCTGGTGAAAGTGACGAGACTCAATTTAATGAATATTATTTGAGTTTAGGTACTGAAATACCACTTGGAATAGTTGCTGATGGTTTTTCAATTTCACCAAGTGTTTATTTAGCATATGCACCTAAATGGTTTGGCCCAAATACACCCGATGTATTTTATACAGAAGCTAGTCTGGGGGCAACAATTCCTGGCACTGGTATTTCTGTATCATATACATATGGAAACATTAATGTAGACGATTTAGATGGCGATGCAGAAAAAGCTAATGATGTTGATAGTTGGGATTATTACTACTTAACATTTGGTTTTGGAGAAATACTTGGTTTAGATACTTCTATTACATATCACAATGCTTTCGGTTATAAAGCTGATGGCGGACAAGATGGTTTTTTTATATCACTTGGACACGAGTGGTAGACTTTTTAAAATCCATATCGATATTGTAAAAAGCACTAGACTGCCTAGTTGATGTACTATAGCTACATGGATTGCTACATAAGAAAGTAATGTAGTGATACCAAGACATACTTGAATTAATACTACAATTAAAAGAATATTTGTTTTTGTTTTAATATTTGAGTGAAAGTTCATTAACCTTGCATAAAACCAAATTAAAATTATTAAAGTAAAAGTCGTTAGACCTAATATACGATGGTCAAATTGCACAGTTACAGGGTTTTCAAAAAAATTAATATATTTAGGTTTTATTTCTAAAATGTCTAAAGGTATAAATCTATCTCCCATTAAAGGAAATGTATTATAGACAAGGCCTGCATCTAAGCCAGCAACCATTCCACCTGAAAAAACAGTTATTAAAATTAAAAAAATTAAAACGAGATTCATAATATAAAAGCTTTTATTTGTTATTATTTTTTTATTATTTTTTTGAGAATAAATAGAAAATGTAAGAGAGAGTAAATAACCGTAAATAATAAAAGCTAATAAAAGATGTATGGACAATCTGTAATGGCTAACATCAGGTTCGTTTATAAGACCACTTTTTACCATATACCAACCAAATAAACCTTGAAATAAAATTAATAATAAAATTATGACTAAATGTTTTTTTAGTTTGTCTGATATATATTTTTTTTTGACAAAAATTATTAAAGGAATTAAAAAGATTAAGAAAATTAATCTTCCCCATATTCTATGAATGTATTCCATCCAAAAAATAAATTTAAAATCATATAAATTTATATTTTTGTTAACTAATTTATATTCAGGAAACTGTTTATATTTATCAAATAATTCTACCCAATCATTATTTGTTAGTGGAGGGAATATACCAGAAAAAATATTCCATTCAACGATCGATAATCCTGAATCAGTTAATCGAGTTAAACCACCTATGAATACCATTATAAATACAAAAATACAGCATGTTATAAGCCAGAATTGAACATATTTTAATTCTACTTTATTATTATTCATATTTTACAGAAAAAAAATGTATATTTTATATTAAAACACAAAAATATGTAAATTAACAGTTGACAATTAATTTAATTAACTATAATACCAATCAGACAATAAAATAATACATTATGTTAAAAAAAACAGGTCCAAAAAAAGAAACAATAGTATTACACGCTGGTCATAGAAAAGATGAAACAACAAACGCAGTTGCAGTTCCTATCTATCAATCAACTTCCTACCAATTTAATGATACGGAACATGCTGCCAATTTGTTTGCGCTAAAAGAATTTGGAAATATTTATTCAAGAATAATGAACCCAACATGTGCGGTTTTAGAAGAAAGAGTTGCTAAACTTGAAGGCGGCGCAGCATCACTTGCAGTTTCATCAGGGCAAGCTGCTTCAATGATGTCAATTCAGAATATTGCACACGCAGGGGATAACGTTCTTAGTTCAACAGATTTGTATGGAGGTACGTGGAATTTATTTAACAACGCACTTTCAACTATGGGAATTGAAGTTAGATTTGTTGATCCAGGCGATCCTCAAAAATTTAAAGATGCAGCTGACAACAAAACCAGAGCTATTTATGCTGAAACACTACCAAATCCTAAACTTGAAGTATTTCCGATTAAGGAAGTTGCTGATATAGGAAGAGAAATAGGCATCCCTTTAATTATGGATAATACTGCTGCATATAGTTTGTGTAAACCATTCGAACATGGCGCTGCAATTGAAGCTTCATCATGTACAAAATATATAGGAGGACATGGTAATTCAATAGGCGGCATAATTGTTGATGGTGGAAATTTTGATTGGGAAAAAGAAGGTGATAGATTTTCTATGTTAAACGAACCAGATCCAAATTATCATGGCGCTATATGGACACAGGCGGTTAAACCTTTAGGGCCAATTGCATATATTATTAAAGCACGAGTAACATTATTAAGAGATTGTGGCCAATGCATGAGCCCATTTAATGCTTATAATTTTATTCAAGGCTTAGAAACTCTTCCATTAAGAATGGAAAGACATTCCCAAAATGCATTTGCAGTTGCAAAATACTTAGAAAAACATCCTAAAATTTCCAAAGTTATATATCCAGGTTTAATGTCAGGTAAGTTTAAGCAAAGAGCAGATAAATATTTATCTGGTGGATACGGGGGATTATGTGGATTTGAATTAAAAAGCGGTTTGAAATCAGGGAAAAAATTTATTAATAATTTAAAATTATTTTATCATTTAGCAAATATTGGAGATTCAAGAAGTTTGGCCATACATCCAGCTAGCACAACACATTCACAATTAACTTCAGATGAACAGCTCGCTACAGGTGTAACACCAGGCTATATTCGATTGTCAGTAGGAATAGAGCATATCGATGATATTCTTGAAGATCTTGAACAAGCTTTGAAAAAAGCCTAAATATCTGTAATAATTTAAACTAATAAAATTATGAAAGGTCCTAGCGTTGTTATAATAGGTTCAGGTCCCGGTGGTTTTTATGCAGCTGAATCTATTTCAAAAAGATTAAATTCGGATATCGATATAATTGATCGTTTACCAACTCCCTTTGGTTTGATTAGAGGTGGAGTAGCACCAGATCATCAAACAACAAAAAAGATATCAGCTGCTTATACCAAAACTGCAAAAAAAGATCAAATCTGTTTTTTTGGAAACATTGAAATTGGCAAAGATATTTCATTAGAAGTTTTAAGAGAAATATATGATGTAGTTATTATTGCTACTGGATCAGAGTTAGATAATAAATTGGAAATTAAAGGTGCAGATTTAAAAGGAGTCTATGGTTCAGCAGAATTTGTCAGTTGGTATAATGGCCACCCAGATTTTATGGATTTAAATCCGGATTTAGACACTCAAAATGTTGTTGTGATTGGCAATGGGAATGTAGCTATAGATATTGTTAGAGTTTTATCAAAAACATTTCAAGAAATGTCAGAGTCTGATATACCTGATTATGCTTTAAATTCTATAAATAAATCTGCTGTTAAAAGTTTGTATTTGGTTGGTAGAAGAGGACCAGTTGAAGCAAAATTTACTAATGTGGAACTTAGAGAAATGGGGAATTTAAAAAATTGTTTACCCATTGTAAATGATTTTGATTTACCAAATAAATTAGAAGGAGATTTCTCAGAACGAGATAGTAGGTTAATTGAAAAAAATTTAGAAACACTAAAAAGTTTTTCATCCATTGAAAAAGCAAATAAAGAAAAAAAATTAAATTTTATTTTTTTTCGAAAACCAATTGAAATCATTGGTAATGAAAAAGTTGAGTCAATTAAGTTTGAAAAAACAAAGTTAGAAGGCTCTGAATTGAAAAGTACAGGAGAAATTTCTGAAATTAAATGCGGATTGGTTGTAACAGCAATAGGTTATAAACCAAAAAATATTCCTGGCTTAAAAATATCTGATGGTGTGGCAGATAACAAAAATCGAAAAATTGATACAGGTTTCTATGCTGTTGGATGGATAAGTATAGGCCCCTCAGGAGTGATTGGAACTAATAAGGCTGACGGTGAGCAAGTAGCAGATTTAATCAAGAAAGAATTTAAAACTCAAACTTCAGACGGTAGAAAATCATTAATTGAAATAATAAAATCAAGAAATTTAACAACAACATCTTTTAAAGAATGG
>JAKUPP010000021.1 GCA_022450705.1 Alphaproteobacteria bacterium
ACTGTAGATCGATATGCAAACACTTCATCTGCCTCTATTCCTCTCACTTTGGATTACGCGCTATCTAAGAAAATTGTAAAGAGGGGGCAAATTATTGTTTTTGAAGCAATAGGAGGAGGGTTAACTTGGGGTTGCTCTATTTTGAAATATTAGTAATATAAATAATCAAATGTCTAATAATAATTTAACTAGAATAGAAATTGCAAATGTTTTAAATAAGGAAGTTGGTATTTCACGCTCAGAGGCTTCTTATTTTGTAGATACAATTGTAAATGAAATGATTAAATCATTAATTGAAAAAAAAATATTAAAAATTTCATCATTTGGTACACTAAAATTGAGATTTAAAAAAGAAAGAATAGGAAGAAATCCAAAAACTGGAACAGAACACACCATATCAGCAAGAAACACCATATCATTTATAGCCTCTAAGATTCTAAAAAAACAATTAAATTCTAAATAAAAATATTTCTTATTATCATATATTTATGTATGATATCTAATAAAGAGAATAACATTTGAAATCAATTAAAAAATTTAAAACTATAAATCAAGTATCAACGATTTTAAAACTTCCACAGCATGTACTAAGATTTTGGGAGAATAAGTTTATACAATTAAAACCACTAAAATTATCTGGAAACAGAAGATATTATCGTGATATTGACGTCGAACTTATAATTTATATTAAGAATTTGCTGCATGAAGATTGTATAACTATAAAAGGTGTTCAGAAAATATTTAAAAATTTAACAATAAATCAAATATTAAAAAACAAAAATCCCGTATTAAAGAAAAAAAATATATTAGTTGAGAATAAAGATCTTAAAGAACCAACTACTAATAAAATAAATTCTGATAATAAAAAGATTCTTAAAGAGATTTTAATTGATTTAAGAAAAATTAAAAATTCAATGTGAAAAAAATAAATGACAATTTATCTTGTCTCTACATTTTATCCAAATATTAAACAAGCTAAGAAAGTTGCTAAATTGGTTGTTAAAAATAAATTAGCAGCATGCGTTAATATAAGTAAAAATATAAATTCTATATTTATATGGAAAAGTAAAATGTGTGATGAGAAAGAAATTGAATTAAATTTTAAGACAACTAAAAAGAAAGTTAAAAAACTAATTTTATTTTTGGAAGAAAATCATCCATACGAATGCCCACTAATAATATCTTTTCCAATAAAAAAAATTAACAAAAAGTATCTTGATTGGGTGAAAAAGGAAACAAATTAACACTTTATACCCAGAATTATTTGGTAATTGACAGGAAAATTAATTATGTCATACTCCTCAAAATTAAAATGATTAAAGAAAATATAAAAAACAATACTATTAAACCAGTTTCTGGTATAGGCCAATGGTATATCATTGATGCGAAAGATAAAATTTTAGGAAGATTATCAACATTTTTAGCAATTAGATTAATGGGAAAACATAAAGCTTCATATTCTGATAATGAGTGCATTAAAGATAAAATTGTTGTAATTAATGCACAAAAAATAGTTCTTACAGGAAAAAAAATAAATAAAAAGAAATACTGGCATACAGGATATCCTGGTGGAATTAAAAGCAAAACTTATAAAGAAATATTAAATAGTAAAAATTCGACTCTTGTTTTAAAAGATGCGGTTAGAAGAATGTTAAAAGATGGCCCACTTTCAAGAAAGCAATTAAAAAATTTATATATTTATTCAAATGACCAACATCCACACACTGCAAACAATCCTTTAACTTTAGATTTTAATAATTAAAAAATGATTGATAGTGATCCACAAACAACTGAAAAAACTGTAAAGAAAATAAAAAATAATTTATATGCAACTGGAAAAAGAAAGAATTCTATAGCTAAAGTATGGTTGATACCAAACGGAAAAGGAGAAATTAAAGTAAATAAAAAAGATTTAAACAAATATTTTTCAAGATCTCTTCTTAATATGTTGGTCAAAAAACCTTTTGAAACTATAAATAATAACAATTTTAATGTGAATGTTTCTGTAAAAGGTGGAGGTTTGTCAGGACAAGCAAGTGCAATTAAATTAGCAATATCAAGAGCATTAATTAGTTATGATCCAAAATTTAGAGTTGCTTTAAAAAAGAATGGCCTACTTACAAGAGATAGTAGAGTAGTAGAAAGAAAGAAATATGGAAGAAGAAAAGCAAGAAGAAGTTTTCAATTTTCTAAACGATAAAATATTCCTTATATTTTTTTAAAATAGTCTTATATCTGAATATAATTTTAGATTAATTAAAATGAAATTTAGAATAAATGCAGCTATCTTAGGTTCAACAGGTTATACTGGAATTGAACTTATTAGATTATTAAGTTTCCACAAGAAAGTTGAGATTAAGTATTTAATTTCAAAATCAAATTATGGAAAAGAAATATCAGATTTTTATCCAGGCCTAAATTTTAAGAATTATCCAAAATTAATAAAATTTAACCAAGTAAACTGGAAAGAAGTAGACGTGATTTTCTTATGCCTACCAACTGGAGAAAGTAAGAAAATAATAACAAAAATACCCAAAAACATATGCGTAATTGATTTATCTAATGATTTTAGAGTTAATTCTTTAACTAAAGGAAAATGGGTATATGGTATAGCGGATCATATAGAAGACTTTATTCATTATAATAACATTGAAAAAAATGAAACAAAAATAGCTAATCCTGGATGTTATCCTACATCCATACTATCTCCTCTAATACCATTGTTAAAAGAAAGATATATTAAAACAAGCGATATAATTATAGATTCCAAATCAGGCATTACAGGTGCGGGAAAAAAAAGTGTTACAGAAAACCTTTTTAGTGAAGTAAGTAACTCTATAAAACCATATAAAATTGGGGAGCATAAACATCTAGCAGAAATAGAAAAATGTATATCTAAATACAGTAATGGAAAAAAAGTTAAAATAAGTTTTACCCCTCATGTTATTCCAGTTAACAGAGGAATATCATCAAACATTTATGTTTCTTTAGAAAAAGGTAAAAATATAAGAAATATAAAAAAATTATTTGAAAAAAAAACGTTTACATTTTTAAAAATATTAAAAAAAAATCAAATTCCTACAATAAAAGATGTTGTTGGTACTAATTATTGTTTTTTTAATATTTTTCCTGACAGAATTAAAGGAAGAATTATCATAATTTCAGTTATAGATAATTTAATTAAAGGGGCCGCCGGACAAGCAATACATAATATGAACTTAATTTATAAATTTAAAGAAAACGAAGGTTTAGAATTTAATCCTATATCTATATAATATAGTATAATCAATAAATTAAATTATACATTATAATGTATTACATTAATATAATTAAATAATGCTATTAAAATATAAAAGAATTAAACCTAAAATAAGTAATGATGCTTTTATTGCCCCAGGGACATATATAATTGGAGATGTTAAAATTGGTCCTAAATCTAATATTTGGTTTAATGTAGTCATGAGAGGGGACGTTGAAAAGATTAAAATTGGTTCTAATACCAATGTACAAGATTTAACTATGGTTCACTGCACTACAAATGGATATGGAACTAACATTGGTTCTAACGTTACTATAGGTCATAATTGTGTAATTCATGATTGTAAAATTGAAGACAACTCTTTGATTGGCATGTCATCAACCATTTTAGATGGTGCTATTGTAAAGAAAAGTTCTATGTTGGCTGCAGGGTCACTTTTAACACAAGGAAAAATTATTCCAACTGGAGAGTTGTGGGCAGGAAAACCGGCAAAATTTCTAAGAAAATTAACTAATAAAGAAAAAAATTTTATTAAAAAGTCAGCAGATAGATACTATGCTTTATCTCAAGAATACCTTGCAAATTTAAAAAAAAATAATTAACTAATTCCTATGAAATTTTTAAAAATATTATTGTTAAGTTCGACACTTTTATTTGCAAATTGTTCTTTAATTAATGATAAATTTATTTCGAAATCTAATAAAAATAAAAAATCTCAAGAGGAGGAAGTAGCTAAAGATGAGAATAATAAATTACCAGAAGAAGAAGAATTGGTAGTGGAAAGAGTTTATATTGAAGATGAAAAAGAAAAAAAAGACGGAGAAATTCAAGAAGGTTTACGTGGTGATTCAGAATTTCAAAATAATACTGAGTATCCAAATTTAGCAGATGTTCCAACTCGACCTGATCCAGCAATATCATTGGAAGAACAGGAAGATATAGTGAGAAATTTAGAGAATAATTCACAATTAGAACCTGTACCATCCGAAACTGTAATTGAAGATAGAGTTTCAAATTTAGAGACAAGTTTTAATCAAGAAGAAGAAAAAGTAAGAAATAAAAAGAAAAAATATAGAAATATTAATCCGTCTGACACTGTTGCTTCAATTAGAGATGTACAATTATCAAAATTAAATGAAATTCAAAGTTTTAAACCTAGTGCAAAAAATTTAAATAATGAGAATGTAACTGAAGAAGAAAAAGAACTTCATGATTTAGCAAGAGGACTAAAAGATATTAAAACTGCTGATGAAGTTAATAAAGTTGAAGAAAAAATAAAAAAGAATGATTTATACTATACTCCTGATGATATCGAAGAAATTTTAGGATTAAAAGTAAGCAGAGTTGATAAAGTTAAAGAATTACCAAAAAAACCAATAATAAACAAAAAAGAGATTGAGAAAAAAAAAGACACTCAAGAAACCACAATTATTGATAAAAAAATGGATGTTAAAGAGGTACCTGTTGCAAGAGTTACTTTTAATCACGGTTCAAGTCAATTATCTGATGAAGATCTAAGAAAGATAAAGGAAGTTGCTAATTTATTTATGCAAAATGAAGGTAAAAAAATTGTTATTGTTGGACATTCTAGCAGCAGAACTAATTATGATATGGATTTAACAAAACACGCACTTGTGAATTTTAATATGTCATTGGAAAGAGCAAGAAAAGTTATGAGGCAGTTTTCTACAATAGGAATGAATTCACAAACAATAGAATTAGTCGCTATGTCAGATGCGGAACCTTTATATGCTGAGATTATGCCAAGTTTAGAGGCAGCAAACAGAAGAGCCGAAATCTTTATTCAATATTAAACTTCATCAAATGAGTAAAAATCTGAACATTGTTATTGCAGGTCTCGGAACTGTAGGTACAGCCTCTATTAAATTAATTGAAAAAAATAAGGATATTTTTTCAATTAAATCTAATCTAAATATAAAAATACTTGGAATATTTGCTAAGAATAAATCAAAATCGAGATCATTTAAAAAGAATAGATATAAATGGTATGACGATCCTTTTAAAATGATTGATCAATATAATGTCGATACTGTAGTAGAGCTAATAGGTGGAGAAAAAGGAGTTGCAAAAGATATTTGTTATTATGCGCTTAAAAAAAAAAAGAATTTAATTACTGCTAATAAAGCACTTCTAGCTCACGAAGGATACAATATGGCAAAAATAGCAGAAGAAAATAAAGTAAAAATTGGTTTTGAAGCATCTGTAGCTGGCGGAATTCCTATAATATCAACATTAAAAAGAAGCTTTAAAGGAATAAAAATAAATAAAATTACAGGAATTTTAAATGGAACTTCTAATTTTATTTTAAGCAATATGCTTGATGAAAAAAATGAATTTAAAACATCTTTAAAAAAAGCACAAAAACTAGGATACGCAGAACAAAAACCAGAAAATGATTTGAATGGCCTAGACACTTTACATAAAATATTAATTTTATCTGGAATAGCATTTAATAAACAAATTGATTTAAAAAAAGTTGCATTTTCTGGTATAAAAAATCTTACCAAAGCAGATATTTTTTTTGCTGATCGATTAGGATACAGAATAAAACCTTTAGGAATTGGTTGTTTTGAAAAAAGCAAATTAAGGTTAATAGTAGCTCCATTTTTAATTTCAAAAAAAAAAGAGCTGGCAAATGTGAATAATAATTTAAATGCAATAATTATTAATGCTAATAAAAATAATAAAAATATCCTTATTGGAGAAGGAGCTGGCGGTGACCCAACATCAATTTCAGTAGTTTCAGATTTAATAAATCTTCATAGTAACGACGAAAATGAATTTATGTATGGAAGTTCACATAAAAAATTAAAAAAAATTAATCCTTCAAATTTTTTTTTAAACAATAATTCTTTTTTTATAAGAGCTAAAATTTATGACAAACCAGGAGCTATTGCTGCTATTTCAACAATTTTAAAAAATTTTAGTATTTCAATAAAATCTTTATTTCAAGAACAAACAAATAAAAAGTTATTTAATATAGTGATACTTACACATAAATGTAAAAAAAAATCAATGGATTCAGCCACCACTAAATTAAACACTTGTCATTTTCTTAAAGAAAAAGCAGTGATTATGCAGGTTTTACATGTTTAAAATAATTATGTAAAATCTTTGAGTGGAAAAAAAAAGTTTATTTCATTACAACTCAAAAATATTAAAAGTATCGCAATTAGCAGCAATTGCCGTATACGACTGCATTGGAAAAAAAGATGAAGTTTTGGCAGATAAAGCTGCAGTAGAATCTATGAGATCGGAGTTAAACAAATTAGATTTTAGAGGGACTATTGTTATAGGTGAAGGCGAAAGAGATAAAGCGCCCATGCTATTTATTGGAGAAAAAGTTGGAAATAATAAAAGTAATTTACAATTTGATATAGCTTTAGATCCTTTAGAAGGAACAAAAATAACTGCAAATAATGAGAAAAATGCATTAACCGTTATTGCATTAGGAGATCAAAATAGTTTTTTAAATGCCCCAGATGTATATATGGAAAAAATTGCTGTTGGGCCAGGTTTGCCAAATAATTTATTAGACCTCGATAATCCATTAGAAGATACATTAGAAAAATTAGCATTTTATAAGAAAAAGAAAGTTGAGAATATTTCTGTTTGTTTTTTAAATAGACCTAGGCATAAAAAAATATTTGATATAGTAAATAAAAAAAAATGTAAAAAATTTTTATTACCTGATGGAGATATATTTGGTGCAATTTCAACATCTATCAAAAAGTTTAATATTGATTTATATATAGGTATAGGTGGTGCACCAGAAGGTGTTTTAGCAGCATCAGCATTAAAATGTTTAAATGGACAAATGCAGTGCAGATTGATTTTTAATAATAGCCAACAAAAAAAAAGAGCGATGAAAATGGGTATAAAGAATTTAAAAAGAAAATATCAAATAGAAGATTTAATAAAAAAAGACGCCATATTCGTAGCAACAGGAGTTACTGATGGGTATCTTTTAAGGGGTATAAAAAAGAAAAAGAATATATTCGAAACTCACTCTTTAACTATTTCTACAAAAACAAAAAAAATAAATTTTAAAAAGACCAAATTTAAAATATAAAAAAATCATTATTTCATGACAAATTCTTTACTAGAAAAAAATTGGATTAAGAAAGAATTAGATTCAAGGTCAATATTAAATATATCTCAAAAATACTCTTTATCTGATATAGCTGCAAAATTATTGTCTACAAGAACAAATAATATAACTGATATAAAAAATTTTTTAGAACCAACATTACTTTCTTTTATGCCAGATCCTTTAATTTTTAATGATATGGAGAAGGCTGGTAAAAGAATTTTAAAAGCTATAAAAAATAAAGAGAAAGTTGCAATTATAGGTGATTACGATGTTGATGGATTAACATCCACAGTTTTATTAAAGAAATATCTAAAAAATTTTAATATTGATGTTTTTACTTATATTCCAGATAGAATTACGGAAGGTTATGGTCCAAACAAAAAAGCCATAGATGTAATTAATTCTAAAGAACACACATTATTATTTATGTTAGACTGTGGAACAAACTCACATGAAATAATTTCATATGTAAATAAAAATAAAATAGATTTAATAATTATTGATCATCACAAATCAAATGAAAAACATAGCAGTGAAGTAATTATAATTAATCCAAATACAATTTTTGATGATTCAGGATATAATTTTTTGTGCACTGCTGGCTTGGTATTTGTTTTTCTAAGCTATCTAGAGAAGATTATTAAAAATTTAAACATTTCTCATAAAAAAAAAGATAATCTTATTAACTCATTAGATTTAGTAGCTTTAGCAACAGTCTGTGATGTTGTTCCACTGATTGATATTAATAGAGCTTTCGTTTATCAAGGTTTAAAAATTCTATCTAAGCGTTCTAATTTAGGTCTTAAAATTTTATCTGATGAAAGTCAACTTAATAAAAAACCTGATGAAGAAGATTTAGGTTTTTTTTTTGGCCCTAGAATTAATGCCGGTGGACGTGTCGGAAAATCTGATATAGGGGAGAAGTTGTTAAGTTCTGATAACGAAGATAATGCTGAAATACTAGCAAAACAATTGAATACATTAAATTATCAAAGAAAATTAATTGAAGAGAATGTATACGAAGAGTCAGTTAAAAAGATTCTTCAAGATAAAAAATTAAAATATAATTCTTTATTTATATTTAATGAAAGTTGGCATGAAGGTGTTTTGGGAATAGTTGCTAGTAGATTAAAAGAAAAGTTTAATAAACCCACAATATTACTTACAAAAAATAAACAAATATATAAAGGTTCGTGCAGATCTATCCCAGGTATAGATTTAGGACTCTTAGTATTAAAGGCTAAGGAAAGAAAAATTATTATAAACGGAGGAGGTCATGAAATGGCTGCAGGTTTATCTATAAAAAAAGAAAATTTAACCTTGTTCTCAGTTTTTTTTGAGAATTTTGTAAATAATAATAAAAATATAAAAGAAGATAATAAAGATTTGTTTTTTGATGAAACAATATCATTAAATGCTATAAATAATAATTTGATCGAAACAATTAACAGCATCGGTCCATATGGTTTAGGCAATCCAAAACCAAGATTTTTATTTAGTAATGTTAAAATTATTAAACCTGTTTTAGTTGGAGAAACAAAGAAACATTTGTCTTTTTTTATAAGCGATGGAATAAAAACTATAAAAGCAATTATTTTTTATGGATTAGATAATGCATTAGGCAACAGTATCTTAACTAATTATAAAAAAGAATTTTTTTCATTTATAGGATTTGTGAAAAAATCTGTTTGGAAGAATAAAGTTTATTTTGAAACAATTATTGAGGATGGAATTCTATCAAATTATAGAATATAGTTTTTTATAACATGAGAATACTAATTTTAGATATTTACCCCAAAAAACCTTACCGAATCTCAAAGGATAATAACGGCGGATATGGTTCTTCTAATAGATACGGATCAAACATGGTTGGAAAAGCTATAAACTGGTTTATAAAAAAGAATGTCGATTGGCCTCCTTTATCATCCGTTCATGTTCTAGGTATTTTAAGATCAAAAGGTCATGAGGTTTTTTATAAAAGAGAATTGCCAGATTTTTTAGATAAATATGATTTATTTGTGATTCCTTCATCTATTGTTTGTCATGAATCAGAAATCAATCTTATTAAAAAACTTAAAAGTTTAAATAAAAAAATTGCTGTTATAGGACCTTTTGCTAGTTCCAATCCAGATTTGTATATAAAAGAAGGAGCTTTTGTTATTAAAGGGGAGCCTGAAATGTTTTTCTTTAATGAAGATATTAATTTAAAAAAAATTCAAAATCTAAAAGGTGTTATTGATAATTTTGCTTTATCTCCTTTAGATGATTTACCCTTACCTGCATGGGATATTATTTATAAAAATTATCCTACCATGTTTTCTTTGTTAAAAAATAAACAAAAAATGATTCCTCTTTTAGCAACCCGAGGGTGCCCATATTCATGCAGATTTTATTGCACATATCCTTTACAACAAGGAATAAAAGTTAGACAAAGAAATCCTTCATTAATTCTAAATGAAATGAAACACTGGCAATCTACATTAGGTGTAAATTTCTTTATTTTTAGAGATCCTGTTTTTTCTATAAATAAAAAACATACTTTAGAATTGTGTGAAACATTAATTAATTCAAATCAAAAGTTTCAATTTGTTATTGAGACACATTTAAATAATTTAGATATAGAGTTAGTAAAAAAATTAAAAGCAGCTGGTATGGTTATGGTTAAAGTAGGTGTTGAGTCAGCAATGAAGGATGTTAAGAAAGATGCTAATAGATTTTCAATTGATGAAGATGATACATTTAATAAAATTAAAGAAATTGAATCTTTAGATATACACGTAACAACAATGTTTATTTTAGGTTATCCAAAAGATACAATTGAAACTTGTAAAGCTACAATTGAATACGCAAAGCAAATTAACAGCATTGTTACACAATTCACTGTCTTTACTCCTTATCCAGGCACTCCCGCGTTCAACGGTTATAAAGAAAAGATACTAACTAATAAATATGAAGATTTTACAATGTATGACTTAATTTTTAGACATAATAATTTATCAAAAGAAGACATTGAGAAACTTAAAAATGAAGCTTATCAAAAATGTTATTTAAATCCAAAATGGATAAAAAAATATATAAAAGCAAGAAGTTCTTTACCTCATTAATTTTAAAGGATTTCTTTTTTTATATTCAGCGAACAAAATAAGAAAAAACAATAAAGCAAAAGAGCACAAACCAGAATGTGTGTCTTGAACACATAGAAAAATAAATAATAATATAAATTTAGAAAAAAAATTCTTATTTTTATTCTCAAAAAAGTTTATTTTTATAACTAAGAAGTAGTAAGCAGGTATGATAACAAAAAAATCATAAATCATTAGCCTAGGATATAATAAAAAAATTGTTAACAAACCAAAGGATAATATTGTTAAATTCTGATCAAGATCTTTTGTGTTTCGATATTTAGGATTATAAATGAAGAATATTGAAGAAAAGATAATTGCTGTAATTGTAAAATAAAAAGAATTAGATACCCAAGCCTTTGGATAAATGTCAATATTAAAAAAAGTTCCAATTTTCCAAGAAACTGAAGCAAAAGCTTGGGTAATATCACTTCCAATCCAAGGGTTATAAGAGTTTCTTGCGGTTTGAATTTCTAATAAGTCTAACCATGATTTAAATAATTCAGGGTTATTATTATAAGAAATAAAATTAATTAATATTAATAAAGCAATAAAAATAAAAATAGATTTTATATATTTTATTCCGTAAAGAAACACAGGCAAAAAATAAAAAAGAAGAAAATAAAATTTAAAAAGGGCTACAAGAAAAATTAAAAAATTAAAGATTAAAATTTTTTTTCTAAATAAATACACTATACCTAAGCTCACAATACTGTATAAAATAATTGCAATATTCCCAACAACAGTACCACCTAAACCCAATGAAAAATTAAATCCAAAAAAATACATAAATGGATATAAATATTTGATTTTTTCTAAGGGAAAAAGTTTATAAGAATAATAAAATAATAAAATATAAGATAATATTTGAAGAAATATAAAATACTTTACAAAAATTAACCAATCTGTATTTCCAAGATTTTTAAAAATTAATAAGAAATGAGGTGGTAATGAAGTTGTGGGTTGATCGTAATAAGGCGGATAAATTTCGTATGTGTTTTTTCCATTTAATGTTTCTATGAAAGAGTTATGTACTAATTTTAAGTCAAAAAAATGTTCATGATTTCCAAAAATTATTTTTTCAAAAAAATAAGATGAATTTATAAAAATGATCCAAATAAATGAGATTAATAATAGAAAATTAAAAAATTTAAATATTTTTTTTTTATTTCCTACAATTAATTCAAACATTTTTAAGAATTTTTTTTAGAATAAATGGTTTTATATAACTTACAAATATTTTTGATTTTCTAAGATTATCTTTTATTCTTTGTTCAAATACACTATTGCTTCTATCAGTAAAAATACTTTTTAATGTTCTAAATATTCTTTTTGGCCTAGTTATATAAGAAACTGAATATGAAAACATTAAACCAATAATTCTATAAAAATATAATTCATATCTTCCCATAAACTCATTATAAGAGATATCGGGAGGAGTCAATTTGCCGGTTGACAATGTTGCTAAAGAGTTAAAATAATCATCATTTAATTTAAGTTTTTTGTTTTTTAAAAGATTATCAAATAATTCTGTACCTGGATATGCTTGAAAAGGAAATGTTGGAGATTCTTCACAACCCATAATCATAAATTTTAATTGTTGAAACATTGTTTTATAAAGTTCGCGTCTTTTTTCATGAGGAAAACCAATAATTAAATTTGTTCTTACCGATATACCTTGTTTGACAGCATATCTAATAGATTCTTCCATTTTATAAAGTTTTATTTTTTTTTTAATTAATTTTAATGTTCTTTGAGAACCACTTTCAGGTGCATAAACTAAATATTTCAAATTAGCTTTTGATAAAGATTTAATTACTTCAAGATCAAGAGCTTCACTTCTTGTGCCAGAAGGCAGACTCCATTCTATATTTATATTATTTTTTTTTAGAGCTTTACAAAATTCAATAATCCAATCTTTTTTTACTATAGCCGTCAAGTCGTAAAGTTGTAATCCAGTAATTTTGTATTTTTTTATATAAAATTTTATTTCATTAATAACATCATCAATTGGTCTTATGTAATATCTTCTTCCATACATGAGAGGGTTTGAACAGAATGTACATTCATATGGGCATCCTCTTGATGCTAAAAATGGCATATTTCGACCAGAACCAGCCCCAAAACTTGTAGCATTGTCTAAATAAGAGTTAACTGGAAAAACTTCCCAATCAGGCCAGGGAATTTTATCAACTTCTTTAATCCTTTCTCTATATTTTGTTTGAATAAATTTGTTATTTTTTAAATATGCTAAACCGTTTAATTTATCTATACTTTTTTTTTTAAGCATA
>JAKUPP010000022.1 GCA_022450705.1 Alphaproteobacteria bacterium
TATTAAAAAAGTGGCAAGAACATACGCTAAAGCAAAATCAGCAATTATTTTTTGGGGAATGGGGATTTCTCAACATGTTCATGGAACTGATAATGCTAGAGCATTAATTGCTTTATCTTTAATGTGTGGACAAATTGGACGCCCGGGCACAGGATTACATCCTCTTCGTGGGCAAAATAATGTCCAAGGAGCATCTGATGCAGGATTAATTCCAATGGTATTTCCAGATTACTTTCCTGTTGGAGAAGAAAAAAATAGAAAGAAATTAGAGAAACTATGGGAATCTGATTTAGATCCTGAACCAGGACAAACAGTTGTTGAAATAATGCATGCAATGGTTGATGGTTCAATTAAAGGAATGTATATCATGGGTGAGAATCCTGCAATGTCCGATCCTGATACACAAGAAGCTAGAAAAGGACTTGCAAATTTAAAACATTTAGTAGTGCAAGATTTGTTTTTAACTGAAACCGCAACATTTGCTGATGTTATTTTACCAAGTTCAGCAGCTCCGGAAAAAGATGGGAGTTTTACTAATACAAATAGACAAGTTCAAATGGGTAGAAAAGCTATACCACTTCCAGGAAACACAAAACAAGATTTATGGATTATAAATGAAATCGGTAAAAGACTAGGATTGAAATGGAATTATAAACATCCAAAAGATGTTTTTCCTGAGATGGCAGAAACAATGCCTTCAATTAAAGGGTTGTCTTGGGATAGATTAGATAAAGAAGATTCTGTAGTTTACCCTGTAAAAGATATAAATAAACCTGGGGAAGAAGTAATTTTTTCTAATGGTTTTGATACAAAAAATAAAAGAGGAAAAATTGTTCCTACAGAACTTACACCTCCAGACGAGGTTCCAGATAATAAATTTCCAATGATTTTAATGACTGGAAGATTACTTGAACATTGGCATACTGGTTCTATGACAAGAAGATCAAAGGTTTTAGATTCTATTGAGCCAGTAGCTACAGCGCATTTCAATCCAAAGCAATTAAAAAAACAAGGTATACAAGCTGGAGATAAAGTAAAAATAGAAACAAGAAGAGGAAAAGTTGAAGTAAAAGTTAGATTAGATAGAAATGTACCAAATAATGTTATTTTTTTCCCTTTTGCTTTTAAAGAAGCGCCTGCTAATGTATTAACAAATCCAAAGCTAGATCCTTTTGGAAAAATTCCTGAGTTTAAATATTGTGCTGCAAAAATGGAAAAAGTATCCAAAACTTCTTCCATCACTTACAAATAATTTTAATGAAAATAAAAAAATTAAGTCTAAAAGGTCCTTGCATTATTGAACCAAAAATATTTTACGATAAAAGAGGTTTTTTATATGAATCATGGAATCAGGAAACATATCTTAAAAAAAAGTTAAATATAAAAATTATTCAAATGACTTACGCTCGTTCTAAGAAAAATGTATTAAGAGGGATACATATTCAATATCCAAATTTACAAGGAAAGTTGATTTCTGTAATAAGTGGAAAAATATTTGATGTGATTGTTGATGTGAGAAAAAATAGTCCAACATTTGGTAGATGGAGTAGTGTAATTTTAGACTCAAAAAAAAAATCAAACCTCTGGATACCAGAAGGGTTTGGTCATGGATATTTAGTTTTAAGTAAAGAAGCAGATATTTTATATAGTTCAACCAAAAAATATTTTCCTAAAAATCAAATAGATATTAAATGGAATGATCCATTCATTAATATTAATTGGCCAATTAAAAAACCTATTTTATCAAAAAAAGACTCTAAAGGATTAGAATTAAAAAAAATAAAAAATTTACCAAAATGGAAAAAGTAAATAAAATTTTGTTACTTGGATCTTCTGGACAAATAGGGTCAAATTTAAAAAAAAAATTAAAATTAATAACTAAAAAAGTAAAAATTTTATCTAAAAGAGAATTAAATTTAGAAAATTTAAATTCTATAAAAAAGGTTCTAGATAAAATTCAACCAAATTTAATAATTAATGCCGCCGGATATACAAAAGTAGATGAGGCTGAAAAAAAAAAAGATAAATGTTTTAAAATTAATACATTATCAACTAATGAAATAGCTAAATGGTGCTATAAAAATGATTGTTTTTTAGTTCATTATTCAACTGTATATATTTTTGATGGAAAAAAAAAGAAACCGTGGAAAGAAGGAGATAAAAAAAAACCAAAAAACTTTTATGGTAAAACCAAATTAAAAGGTGAGGTAAAAATAATTAAATCAAAATGTAACTATTTAATTTTAAGACTTAATTGGATATACAATAATCATGGGGAAAATTTTCCAAAAAAAATTATAAAAAAAATAAAAGAAAATAAAAAAATTTTTTTAGTCAATAATCAAATAGGAACTCCTAATCATGCTGGATTTATAAGTGATATATCAATTAATATTATTAAAAAAGTTATAATTGATAAAAAAAATCCAAAAATACTAAATGTATCGGCAAGAGGTAAGGCAAATTATTATGATTTTGCAAAAAAAATATATGAAAAATTAAAAAATAAATACAGAGATTGTTCTTTAACATCAATAAACTCAGAAGATTATAAAAAAATTTCTTCAAACAAAAAAACAGCTGAAAGACCTCTAAATTCATTACTTGATATAACTAAATTAGAAAATTTTCTAAAATTAAAAATGCCTTATTGGGATGATGTTCTTGAAAAAAGAATTAATGCAATAATAAAGAAATATACAAAGTAAATATTCTTATTTTCTTTTCATTGCTTTAGATAATAATTTATCAATGTCTAAATCAGAAAATTTCTTTGGATAACTTCTAGTTATAAACTTTTTACTGAAATTAAAATTCATTATTTCTTGAAATTTTGCCAGAAAAGTCATCCTTAAAACATTAAAAGCATATTTCATCCCATTAACATGACAAATTTCATCTCCATAAAAAGTTGGTATTGAAATTTCCTTTATTTTATTTTTACTCATAACTAATTGTATTAAAATTTCAGTATCAAAATGAAAATCTTTAGTATTAAAATAAAAAGGAATTTTTTTTAGAGAATTTATAGAATAAATCCTATAACCAGTATGAAATTCAGCGAAACTTGTCCCAAGTAAAAAATTTTGTATTTTGGTTAAAATAATATTTCCTACAAATTTATATAAAGGCATTCCGCCTTTTAAAGCTAATTTCTTATCAATCATCCTTGAGCCCATAACAACATCGCAATTTTTCAAAGATATTTGATTTAAAAGTTTTGGTAAAACTTCTGGCGCATATTGACCATCGCCATGGAGTAAAACAACATAACGAAATTTATTTTTTATAGCATAGTGATATCCTATTTTTTGATTACCTCCATATCCTTGATTTATCGGATTATAAAAAATATTAATTTTAAAAGATTTTTTTTTTTTATATTTCTCTTTTATTTCCTTACTAATTATAAACGTACTATCCCTTGAAGCATCATCTATAATTAATATTTCCAAATCATATAAATTAAATAATTTTTTTGGAATTCTATTGACAACATTTTCTATAGTTTTCTCATGATTATAAGCAACTATAAAAATTAATAATTTTTCTTTTTTCATTATTATGGAAAGTTTTTATGTTCTAACTTAAGGTTTTTGTAATCTTCTAATGATACTTTTTTGTTTAATAAATCTTCAATTGCTTTATTTATTTGCATGTTTTTACAATATGTTGCGCAATTAGATGGCTTTATGTTCTTTTCTAAATTTTTATTTATTTTAGAATTTTTCCATATTTGAGAAAAAGTTTCTTTATTTAAATTGCCAATATAAAATTTGGGATTGTCTTTAGTATTTTTACAAAAAGTTACATAACCTTCAGCATTAATTGCCATAACAAAATTATGTGCAAAACACTTTTTTGGATATTTGACATACTTTTGAAAAGAAACGTAACCCTCTGTTAGTATGTCCATTCCTTTTTTTCTAGTATACTTTGCTAATTTCTGACATTTTTCTCCAATATTTTTTTCCCACCATTTTTTTTCGTCTTCTTTAATATAATTGTCTCTTCTTACTTGTAGATAATTACAATTTGCTTTAATAAGTGTTTCTACAAAATCGTCTAAACTGTCGGCATTTTCCTTATTGGCTAAAAAAGCAACACCTAAAGTTGTTTTTGATTTTATTTTTTTTTTTAATTTTCCTATTCTTGTTAGATTATCTATTACTAAATCAAAATCGTCTCTACCTTGTACTTTTTTATAAGCATCTCTGTTCCCGCCTGCCATAGAAATTCTTAAAAAAACTAACTGTTTTAAAAGTTGTCTATCATATTCTTTTTTTAAAAGTGATCCATTGGTCAACAATCCATTATCTAATCCTAAGTCATAAGCTATATTTAATAACTTAAAAAAGTCTTTATGAACTGTTGGTTCGCCACCGCCAGTCCATGTAATTGCTTTTGTTCCATAATGAATTAACTCTGGCAATGTTTGAAGTACTATTTTACTTTTAAGTGTTGCTCTGCTTGTTTGTATATAACTGCCCCATTGGCAAAAAGAGCATCTATGGTTACAACCATTAGTTAAATCAATTTCAAAATTAATTGCCGTTGGCCTTTTTTTACTCAAAGTTTTTTTAACATGGCTTATTTGACCTAACGTGGTCTTATATTTATCAAAAATTCCTAATTTCATATTTTTTTATTAATTTTAATATTAATTAAAAAAGTTTATTTTTCCATGTTTCTGGTGTTATTTCATTTATTATTTCTAAATCTAAATGGTATTTAAATGGCCGAACACCTCTATTCTTTATATAAGTAATCATTTCCTGGAGTCCTTGCTTTAAAGAATATTTTGTTTTGTAATTAAACATCTTCCTTGCCTTATCTGCAGAACAATTTGCTAAAAAAACTTCCTGCGGTCTACCTTTTTTAAAAATAGGTTTAGTATTAAAAGCTAACAAATTTGAAATTGTATTAGATAATTCATTAATTGTTACAAATTCATCATCAGGACCAATGTTAATAATTTCACTTCTAGCTTTTTTACTAAATGCAAGTTCAGTTAAAATGTCTATATCGTCTTTTATAAAGGAAAAACATCTTTTTTGTTTTCCATCACCATAAATAATCGGATTTCTTTTTTGTAACATTAGATTAATCATTATACTTGCAACATTTCTATAAGGATCATCATATTTTTGTCTAGGTCCAATAATATTATGAGGCACAGCAATGACCCATTCAATTTTATGTACATCACACAAATTTTTTAAGAATTCTTCTCCAGCGACCTTACCAATTCCATAAGGGTCCTGTGGCTTCGTTTTCATATCTTCAGTAAAAGGAACTTTATTACTTCCATATCTAGCCATCGAAGAACAATAAACAATTCTTTTTACTTTGTTGCAAATTGAAGCTGTAATTAAAGATACAGAAGATCCTACAATATTTTTTGTTACAATATTTGGACTAAAAACACTTAATCCTTCATAAGCAGTTGCTGCACAATGAATAACTATATCCATATTTTTTGTAATATTTTTCATTAAGTTAAAATCATTGCAATCAGCTTGGTAAAATTTAGCTTTTTTAGGAACATTGTCTAAATATCCGCCAATTAAATTATCACATCCAAAAACATGGTGTCCAAGAAAAATCATTCTATCTGCTAGATGACTACCTAAAAAACCAGCGATTCCTGATATAAAAATTCTCATAAATTCCTTTATTTCTTTTCAGCAGAGTTAAATAAGTTTTCTATTGTTTTTTTTGGTTCGATAATTGCTAAAATCTCGTATGAAAAAAAACCGCGAAAAATCTTTATTAATAAATTGTTTATAAATAACAAACTTTTACTTATAATTTTATTTTTAATAGCTAAAGGAAATGGCGCAGGAATTCCAATTAATTTTTTTATTTTAAAAGCTCCGCTTTGTTCAAAGAGTTTTTTTAAAGATGAAAAAGTATAATTCCTTTTATGACTTAAATCTAACACGCCTTTAGTGCCGTGATTATAGAAACCCAAAAGCAGCATAAGCCTAATCATAAAAAAACTAATATTAGTAGTTGAAACTATAATTTCAGCTTTAGGTGATTTTTCTAACCACTTAGATAATACTTCTATAAATGCTTCAGGTTCATTAAATCTTTGTAATTCGTTTAAAATAATAACTGTATCAAAAACTTCCTCGCTGATAGGTAGGTTGTATTTTTCTAAATCAGAATTAATCAAATTTTGATAAGTTAATTCATTTAAAATAGAATGGATGTCAATTGGATAAATCTTACATTTCTTTTCTTCTAATTCTTTTTTAAAGAATTTATGACTTAAACTTAAATCTAGTATTTTGCTATTAGGTTCTATTAGTTTAATAGTTTTGCTGTGAGAACTTGTAAATTTTTTTTTATTACTGTATTCAACTTTTCCTTTTTGATGTCTTTCAATATCAAACTTTCTTTCATAAAAAATTCCAAATTTTTGTAACTTGGCTAAAAATGTTGTATTTAAAACATTTAAACCGTATCTAATTACATTTAAATATGACTTTTCAATTCCATAAATTGTTTCAATGGGTATCTCTTTAATAACAAGTTTGGAAAACAATAATTGAATAATTATTTCTGTATCAAAATGATAATAATTAGAATTAAGATGAAAAGGTAAAAGTTTTAATGCATTAACTGAGTATGCTCTGTATCCGGTATGGTATTCGTTTATATCGGCATTCAAAAGAAAATTCTGAATTTTTGTAACAAATATATTGCCAAGAAGTCTGTGAAAAGGCATTTTCCCTTTAAAAGCTTTCAAATAAGAATGCATTCTTCCACCAAAAACAGCGTCGGCCTCTTTTTTTTCTATTGGTTTAATTAAGTTAAGTAAAACTTTAGGATCATACTGGCCATCCCCATGTAACATTACAACGAAATCAAAATTATTTTTTATAGCATAAAAATATGCGAGTTTTTGAACAGCTCCATATCCTAAATTTGTTTTATTTGTTAAGACAGAAACTTTAATTTTATTTTTTTTTTTGAATTCTAGAACTTTTTTTAATGTTCCATCATTTGAACAATCATTTATTAATAAAATCTCTGCTTCATAAGAATTTAGTTTTTTAACTGGTATGTCGTTTAAGACATTTAAAATTAAGTTTTCTACGTTGTATGCAGGTATAAATATTAATAATTTTTTTTTCATAAATTTAATTATTATTTTATTTCTTTAATAATTTGTTCCATTTATTTATATTTAAACTTATATCCTCTGGAATATTAAGATCTTTATGATCTTTTAAACTAATAGGTTTTGTTTTTTTATCAATTTTTCTTGCAATATTATAAAGGCTTTGCCTTTTCCCTGCTATATGAATTAATCCACTAAATTTTGTAAAAATGATTTTGTTAATTTTTGATATTAATTCTTCTATTTGAATTCTCGATGTATATTGATCTACAAAAGCCTCTTTATATTTCCATTTCTTTCTTGAAAAAAAAGATGTTCTTATAATTAAGTAATCATTAAGTGATTTTACAATATTTTCAGCAGATAATTTTGATTTTCCATATATTGATTTTGGATTTGGCTTATCATTTTCACTATAATTTCCTTTCTTTCCATCAAAAACATAATCTGTTGAAATATATATAAATCTTATATTATTTTTTTTTGCATATGAACAAATATTTCTCGTACCCTCAATGTTTATTCTCTTGCATAGCAATTTATTTTTTTCACAATCAGCTATTCCTACTAATGCTGCAGCATGAATTATAAGTTTAGGCATATATTTGTTTAAGTATTGAGATATTTCTTTTTTTTTTGTTATATCTAATCTTGAACTAGAAGGAGCAAGTATTTGTTTCTTAATTTTTTTATTTTTTTTTAAAAAAACACTTCCAAAAAGACCTCTTCCTCCTGTTAAAAAAATAGGAAAATAATTGCTATACATAAATAAAGTATTTTTCTCCCTTTTCATATAATATTAATACATATTTATGAAAAAAATTATTACAAAAGAAAACATATTACATCTTATTCTTTTTCTGTCTTCGTTAAATATCTTAAATTGGTTTTATAAAAAATATATAATTGGTTCTAGAGAAGTTTTTTGGGATTTATCTGTAAATTACTGTGCTGGTAAGATTTATTCGATTGGAAATACTCCTTATGGAATGATGTCAAATAATCCTATTGCTGAATGTATTAAAAATTCAGCAGGCTTAAATGAAGCATTTGCATACAACTACACAATACCTCTTGCAAAATTCTTTTCTTTATTTTCGTTTATAAATTTTGATGACTTAAAAAAATATTGGTTTGTGATAGTTTGCATTTGTGTTTATTTTATTTTTAAAAATTCAAAATCTTTATTCGCTAAAAATAAAAACTCCGTCTTATTTTTATTAATATTATTTTTCTCATTTGGAGGAATTTTTTTTCAAAGTTTACTTACAGGAAATATTTCAATAATAGCGTTTACATTAATTTCATTTAGTTTGGTTTCTCTTTACAAAAATAATATAAAAAAATTTGCATTGTTTATTATAATTGCCTCTCTAATAAAGCCTCATTTCTTTTTTTACATACTTGTTGGTTTTTTTTATAAAGGAAAAAATTTTTATCAGCCATTCCTTTATTCTTCTTTGATGCTTTTATCAATATATATATTTGATTTAATTATAAATAAAGAAATATTCTTAGACTTTTTAAATACTATGATAGCAATGAAAAGTGATGCGTGGTTTTTTTCATTTGGTGGAGGATTAGGAATCGTATCCTTATTAGAACAATTACCATCAAGAACTCTTTCCTTGTTTAACATTTACCTTCCTTCCGGTCCATCTATATTTACAACGATTTTCTGGATTATTTCTACAGCTATTATCTTAATTGGTACTTTTTACCTATTCATAAAAAGAAAAGTTTGGATTTTAGAAAAAAAAAGAATTTTTTTTACATTTAGTTTTTTAATTATAACAATGTGTTTACCAAGAATGGCTTTTTATGAATTATATATAACAATTCCTGCAATATTTTATTTATCAAATAAATTCTTTTATTCATCCAATAAATTTTTATCTAATCTTGGATTTATCTTTTTAATAATTATGTTTGGTGTTCATGATATCAATGCTATTTTTTTTCTATTATCTTTAATGGTCTTCTTATTAATTCTTTTTAATACTAAGAAATTAGATATCAAATTCTGATGATATTGAATTTGCTTTAGATAATTCTTGAACAGTATTTATGTTAAAAAACGGGTCGTATTTTAAATCCTTAAAATTTAAAATTTTATATTTATTTCTAAAAATCCAAGTGTCTATTTTTTTAAGATCTTCATCTAAAAGATATTTTTTTAGTGAATCTATTAAATCGAGCGACCATATTCCAAAAACTGGATGATTTTGATCTTTATATCTTGGAATAACAATATCAAAATTATTTTTTTTTGTTTCATCAATTAATTTTTTTACTAATTTCTCTGGAAAGAAAGGAGCGTCACATGGAAAAGTAGCTAAATAATTAAAATTTCTTTTTTGTTTCTTAGCCCACATCATTCCTGATAAAATTCCAACTAAAGGTCCTTTAAAACCTTTTATAATATCTGGCACTATTGGCACATTGAATTTTTTTAAATATGAATTTTTGTTTTCATTTGCATTTATAATTAACTCATCTACTTGATTTGTTACTTTTTTAATTACTAAATCTATAATTGGCGTATTATCAATTTTTTTTAAGAATTTTTTTCCACCTTCCATTCTCCGTGATAAGCCCCCGGCTAATACGACGCCTAATATTTTACTTTTTGTCATAAATAATTCTTTGATGTCCTGATAAAGCTAAAAATCTAGAACCTTTAGTTCTGCCGATTAAAGTAAGGTTAGATTTTTTTGCTAAATCGACTCCCCATGATGTAAATCCGTTTCTTGATATTAAAATTGGTATTCTCATTTTTACTGTTTTAATAATCATTTCGCTAGTTAATCTTCCAGTTGTGTAAAAAATTTTATCATTTGCAGTTATTGAATGCTTAAACATATATCCTGCTATTTTATCAACTGCATTATGCCTACCAACATCTTCCATATAAACTTGCGCTTTATCTTTTTTACATAAAACACATCCGTGAATAGCTCTTGCTTTTAAATATAAACTTGGAGTCGTGTTGATGTCTTTAAGTAGTTTAATTAGCCATGAGGCTTTAATCTTTGCAGTTTTAGATAATGTAATATTCTCAAATTCTTCCATAATATCTCCAAAAACTGTTCCTTGCGCGCACCCTGATGTAAGAGTTTTTTTTTTTAATTTTTCTTCGTAATTTGTTTTTATTTTTGTTCTAACAACTACTGTGCTAATTTCTTCATCATAATCAATGCCGGTTATTTTATCATTTCTCTTAAGCATGTTCTGGTTTAATAAATACCCTATCGCTAAATACTTAGGATAATCACAAATTGTCATCATTGTAACTATCTCTTGATCGTTCAAAAATAAAGTGAGGGGCCTTTCCACAACGGAATGTACTTTAATTTTTTTTTTATTTTCATCCGTAACTATGATTTCATTAGTTAACTTTGGATCATTAACTAAAGGTTTAAGAAATTTTCCTAAATTTTTTCTTTTATTCATTATTAAAACATAATAATAATAAATAAGATTTAATAAAGATGAGAACCATTCTCAATAAGTTTGCTATTAATCTTGCAAAAAGGAAATAAAAAAAATATCATTATATATGCTCAAAAAAGTTACTAAGTATGGTTTCGGTGGCTGTCCGCATGATTGTCCTGATACATGCGCAATGATCTACGAAATTGAAGATAATAAACTTATTAGCGTTAAAGGAAATAAAGAACATCCTATGACTAGAGGAGGTCTTTGTGTAAAAGTAAAAGATTATGAAAAAAAACACTACAATCCAGATAGACTTTTACATCCTTTGAAAAGAGTTGGAGCAAAAGGTGAAAATAAATTTGAAAAAATTTCTTGGGATGAAGCAATTAAAACAATTACGGATAAATGGAAAGAAATTATTAAAGAATATGGTCCTCAAGCAATAATACCATACAGTTATTTAGGAAACCAAGGATTGGTTCACGGTTTAAACGGCGCAGATGCTTTTTTCAATAAAATGGGAGCAACTGTTTGTGAAAGAACTTTTTGTGGAGAAGGGTCGTGTACTGCTTACTTATCGACAGTAGGCCCAACCGCAGGAACTGATGTTGAAAGTTATATACACTCAAAATATATTGTAATTTGGGCTTGTAATAGCGTTAGCACAAATCTTCATCACTGGGCAATTGTTCAAGATGCTAAGAAAAAAGGAGCAAAGGTTGTAGTTATTGATTCTTATAAATCAAGAACTGCTAAGGCAGCTGACTGGCATATATCTCCAAAACCTGGAACAGATGGCGCGCTTGCTATGGCTTTAATTAATTCAATAATTGACCAAGATTTAGTTGATGGCGAGTATGTTAAAAATTATACAAATGGTTTTGATGAACTAAAAGAACATGCTAAATCTAAAACTCCTGAATGGGCATCAAAAATAACTGGTGTAAAAGAAGAAGATATAAAAAAATTAGCATTTGAATTAGCAACTGTACAACCGGCTGCAATAAGAATGGGAGTTGCATTAGAAAGACATTACGGTGGAGGACAAACTATACGAGCTGTAACTTGTATACCGGCGTTAACTGGTGCATGGCGTCATGTTGGCGGAGGTATAACTCAATTTCCAGTTTGGGAACATCCTTATAAATTCGATGTTATTTGTAGACCAGATTTTATTCCAAAAAATACAAGAGTTATTAACGCCCTTCAAATTGGAAGAGCTCTTCTTGGTGAAGAACATTCTGATATACCAATTAAATCAATGATGTGTTGGAATGCTAATCCAGTTACACAAGCTACAGAAACAGATAAAATTGTAGAAGGTTTAAAAAGAGAAGATTTATTTTTAGTGTCTGCAGAACATTTTATATCAGACACAGCGTCATATGCTGATATAGTTCTTCCAGCTACCATGGGTGCTGAGCACGAAGATATGATTTTATCATGGGGACATCTTTATTTAACATATAACGAAAAATGTATTGATGGACCAGGTGAAACTTTGTCAAATAATAAAATTTTTCAAAAATTAGCTGAAAGTATGGGCTATAAAGATAAACAATTTAAATGGTCAGATTCTGAATGTTTAGAAAATTATGTTGATTGGGACTCACCGGCATGTAAAGGAATAAATTTAGATTACTTAAAAAAGAATGGATATGCGCGACTAACTGTTGGAACTAAAGATGATCGTTGCCCGCATAAAGAAGGTAATTTTCCAACTGCAGATGGTAAATGTAATTTTATTATAAAAGATGCTAAAAATTTTGTAGCTGGTCCTTTTCGTCAAATGTATGAAGGATATCAACCAGGGCAGCCTCTTCCATAATTACCGGATTACACTCCCCCTGCTGAATCTCCAAAGACAACCCCTGAATTAGCAAAAAAAAAGCCATACAATATAATTTCACCAAA
>JAKUPP010000023.1 GCA_022450705.1 Alphaproteobacteria bacterium
AAAAAGAAAAATATCCACAACCTGGTTTAATAGGTGATCATCAAATTATTAATGCTGGAATAGCTTTAAAAGCTTTTAATTTAATAATGAAAGAAAAAGTAAATAAAAATTTTATAAAAAATGGGTTAAAGAATGTTCAATGGCCAGGAAGACTTCAAAAAATACATTTGAATAAAAAATTATTTTCAAAAAAAATAAATCACAAAAAATGGGAATTTTGGTTTGACGGTGGGCATAATAGAAGTGCAAGTAAAGCTTTAGCTAAAACATTCAAAAGATGGCATGGGAAAAAATTATATATAATTTTTGGTATGTTAAATTCAAAAGATCCGAAAGATTTTTTAAATTATTTCAAAAATGTTACTGCTAAACTTATAACTGTTTCAATTAAAAGTGATTCCCCTTATTATCCAAATAAAAAACTTTATGAAATTGCTAAATTAAACGAATTTAATGTAGAAACAGCAGAAACTATAAGTCATGGAATAAAAAAAATATTGTTAAATGAAACGCCCGGACGTGTATTAATATGTGGCTCTTTTTATATGTACAAAGAAGTATCTGAATTATTAAAAAAATAATTTTACACTGAAGTTTCAATCCAAGTTTTTAGCTCTGATTTGATTACCACTCCTACTTTTGTTGATATTGGTTCACCTTTTTTAAAAATAATCATTGTAGGTATACTTTGTATCCCGTACTTATTAGGTATATTTGGATTTTCATCTATATTCATTTTTACAACTTTTACTGTATCTTTCATTTCATCAGAAATTTCCTCCAAAATTGGAGAAATTTCTTTGCAAGGTCCACACCATTCTGCCCAAAAGTCTATTAAAACTGGCTTATCTGAATTAATAACTTCACTATCAAACTCATTTTCTTTTATTGATTTAACGCTCATAATGAAAAAAGAAATTATTTTAACATCATTTTATATTCTTTCAAACTTTCTAAAGTTCCTATATGAAACCAACTTCCATTATAAACTACTCCAAAAATTCTTCTTTTTTCAATCAATTGGTCGTAAATTAAAGATAGGGGAAATTTCTTTTTTTTTATTTCTAAAAAAATTTTAGATTTTAGAATCTGTATTCCAGTAAAAATATATTTTGAATTACTCTTATTTTTAACAATCCTATTTGATTTATTTATATTAAAATCCCCAATATCAGTTCCTTTTTTTGGAAACAATAATAAAAGCGCATCCATTTTCTTGTTGTCCCAAAATTCATTTAATTGTTTAAAAGGGTTTTTAGATTTTTCTTCCCAAATAATATCACTATTAACAACAAAAAATTCTTTAGCTTTTAAAATTTTTATAGCATTCTTAATACCTCCTCCTGTATTCAACAATATTTTTTCTTCGGAATAAAAAATTTTTATTTTAAATTTTTTATTTAATTCTTTTTTTATTTTATTTTTTAAATAAAAAATATTTATAACTATCTTTTTAAACCCAAAATCTTCTATTTTTTTTATGATTTTTTCTATTAAAGTTTGATTATCTAATTTTATTAATGGCTTAGGCACTTTTTTTGTATAGTGCTTCATTCTCTTTCCTAACCCAGCCGCAAGAATCATAATAGTTGAAATATTCATTTTATAATTTTGGTTTTATTCTAAATTTCTTTGGAAAAAACTCATTAATCCATTTCTTTAGTTCAATTAATGAATAAAAATTTAAATTATATTCTATTAACTTCCATAATCTTGGAATGTGATTTAGATAAGATCTTTTTTTGTCACGTGCATATAGTCTTGTAAAAATACCAATAACTTTCAAGTGACGATTAGTTGCTAAAATTTTATATTCTTTGATAAAAATTTCTTTTTGTTCTTTCGATAATTTTTTGACAAACTTGTTGTACATTTTAGAAACAACTTTTGTATTAACATTTCTTCTAGCATCCTCTAAAAGAGATGCTAAATCGTATGAAGATGGTCCTATAACTGCATCTTGAAAATCAATTAGACCGCAGGCTTTTAGACCTTTTCTATTTTTAAGATAAAAAAGATTGTCTATATGAAAATCCCTATGTACTAATACTTTTTTAGTCATTAAATTCTTATTTAATAAATTATTCCAAATATTAACAAATTCATTTACTACATCTTTTTTTGGTTTATTTTTATAAACAGCAGGCCAGTACCATTCCAAAAATAAACTAACTTCTTCTATTAATTTTTTATTACTGTACATGGGTAATTTTTTTTTTAAATTTTTTGATTGGTTATTAATATATATTAAAATATCTGTAGCTAAATTATAAAGCTTATATTCACTCTCGCCATTTTTTAAGGAATTTGTATATGTGTTTGTTCCTAAATCTTCAATCAGGAAAATACCTTTGGAAATATTAAAATTAATAATCTTTGGAACTGAAAGGTCCATTTTTTGAAAAATTTTTGTGGTTTTTAAATAACCTAAATTATTTTCTGTTTTTTTTGGGGAATTAACAAATAACAAATTTTCCTTTTGGTTTTTAATGTAAACACGGAAATATTTTCTAAATGATGCATCAGATTTTATTGGTTTTAATCTAAAATCATTGATGCCAATTTTTTTAAAAATAGAAGTATCCATAAAGCTTGTTACTTATTTTGTTTTTTTATAAATGAAATATCTATTCTTTTTTTTAGAATTTTTTCAACTTTTTCAGGCCACTCAATTAAAACTATCTTATTTTCTATTTCCTCAAAAAATCCTATTTTTTCTATTTCTTTAATAGTTTTCATCCTATAAAGATCTACATGACAAATATTTATTTTTTTGCCGCAATTATAATTATTAATTAAATTATAGGTTGGACTAGTTATAGGCTCCTTAATTTTCTTTTTATTTATTCTAGCAACTTCTTGAATAAAAAAACGTGCGAAAGTTGTTTTTCCAGATCCTAGCTCTCCTCGTAAAAAATAAATATCGCCAATGTTTGATTTAGCTGCAATCTTATCAGCTAGTTCTTTTGTCTTTTTAAGAGATGTGATTAAAATTTTAATAATTTTAATATCTGTAGTAGCCCGGTTTAAAAGGACCATTTTCATTTACATTAATATATTTTGCCTGTTTTTTTGATAATTTAGTTAATTTAGATCCTAATTTTCCTAAATGCAATTCTGCAACCTTTTCATCAAGTTCTTTAGGTAAAACATATACTTTATTTTTGTATGATTTAGATTTTTTCCATAATTCTAATTGAGCTAAAACTTGATTTGTAAAAGATGCACTCATAACAAAACTTGGATGGCCTGTTGCATTACCTAAATTTACCAACCTTCCTTTTGATAAAATAATTAATTTTTTCCCATCTGGAAATTGAACTTCATCTACTTGTGGTTTAATTTCATCCCATTTATAATTTTTTAATGCATCAATTTGTATTTCGCTATCAAAATGTCCTATGTTACAGACAATTGCTCTATCTTTCATTTTTCTCATATGCTCTAATGTAATAACATCTACATTTCCTGTTGCTGTACAAAAAATATCTCCTTTTTTCAAAACATCCTCTATTTTAACAACTTCATATCCTTCCATAGAAGCCTGTAGAGCGCAAATTGGATCAATTTCAGTTACCATTACTCTTGCACCGCCGTTTCTTAAACTAGCAGCAGAACCTTTCCCAACATCCCCATAACCACATACTACGGCAACTTTACCTGAAAGCATAACGTCAGTTGCTCTTCTAATACCATCAACTAGACTCTCTCTACATCCATACAAATTATCAAATTTTGATTTTGTAACACTATCATTTACATTAATAGCTGGCACTAAAAGTTTATTCTTTTTTTCCATTTCATATAATCTATGAACTCCAGTTGTTGTTTCCTCAGATAATCCTTTAACAGACTTAAGAATGTTCTTATATTTATCATGCATAACCTTTGTTAAATCTCCTCCATCATCTAAAATTAAATTTGGTTTCCAATTTTTTTTTCCGATAATAGTTTGATCAATACACCACCAAAAGTCTTCCTCTGTCATACCTTTCCAAGCAAAAACTGGGATTCCTTTTTTTGCAATTGCTGCTGCCGCATGATCTTGCGTTGAAAAAATATTGCATGAACTCCATCTGACATCAGCTCCCAAATCTATCAATGTTTCGATTAAAACAGCAGTCTGAATTGTCATATGTAGACAACCTAAAATTTTTGCACCTTTTAATGGTTTTTTATTTTTGTATTCTTTTCTTAGTGCCATAAGACCCGGCATTTCAGTTTCAGCAATACTTATTTCTTTTCTACCCCAATCAGCAAGCGTTATATCTTTTATTTTAAAATCTGACATGATAAATTGAACTTAATAAAAAAAATTTTATAATCAATCTAAATTATATGGTGATATTAAATGTGTTTTTTAAGAGTTATTATAAATTTAGCTCCAATAATTTTTTTGTTTTTCCCTAGTCTATTTTCTACTTTAATTAAACCTTTGTGAACTTCTAATATTTGTTTAACTATACTTAATCCTAAACCAGAATGTTCGCCAAATTTCTCTTTTGAAGGTCTTTCCGTATAAAATCTATCAAAAATTTTATTAAAATTATTTTTATCTACTCCAGGCCCGTAATCGCTAATTTCAATAAATATATTATTTTTATTACTTTTTAAAAGAATCTCAATTTTTTTATAACCTTTATTAAAAGATAAAGCGTTGTCAATTATATTATTAAAAACTTGAGATAACCTTTGTTCGTTACCATAAATTGAATAATTAGAATTCTTTATAAAATTAAATAAAATTTTATTTTCATCTCTATTATAAAAATTAACAGTTTCTTCCAAAACTTTTTTAATATTAAATTTTTTCATTCCCTCTCTTGACAATTCCGCATCTAATCTAGATGCATTAGATATATCTGTTACTAGGCGATCCAGTCTTTTTATATCTTGATTAATGATCTTTGAAAGTTTATCTAATTGTTTTTTGTTAGTTGTATTATTGGAAACATCAACCGCGCTTTTTAATGAAGTTAACGGATTTTTAATTTCATGGGCTACATCTGCTGCAAAATTCTCAATTGCATCCATTCGATTCCATATTGAATTTAACATCTCTTTCATTGAAATTGCTAAATCATTTATTTCATCTTTTCTATCTGAAAATTGTGGTATAGATAATTTTCTTCCTTCAGATGGATTGATATTTTTTGTTGCATTAGCTAATTTTCTTATAGGTTTTACAATATTTGCTGATAAATATATTGAAACACATACAGTTAAAAATAAGGCCAGAAAAAAAATTTTAAAAACTTCAAAACGAAAATCTTTAAGCTTATTTTCAATATTTGTACTATCTAAAGTTAACAATATGGCGCCTGTTATTTTTTTATATGATTGAACAGGTAATGCTACCCCTAATAATTTCTTTCCACTTTCCAATTGCATTAAAACCCTAGTTTTTTCTCCATATAAAGCTTTTAATACTTCTTCATAATCCTCTGCTTGTTGTAATGTATTTTCTTTATAAACACTTAATTTACTTGTCTTAACAAGCAGGAGTGATACATAAGAATAAATTTTCTCAAAAAATATTCTTACAAAGTTTTTTTCTTGTAAAGATGGGAGTTCTACAGATTTAACTCTAGTTTGAAATCCAACAGACCTTTCGGAATCAGCTAATAAGTCTCCTTGATATGAGAATAATCTAATTCTGACTCTGCTTTTGCTAAGTAAAAAACTAATTGTTTCTTGAGCTTCTGCAGTTATTATTACTTGTGATTTGAAACCTTCAGTTGGAAGAATTGTTCTACCTATTGCTTGTGACAATATCCTACCTTCATCTTCTAATTTTTTAAATTCGTTTTCTTGTAAGGTTTGTTGGTATCTATCAATAGAAAATAGTCCTCCTAATAAAAAGAAAAGAGCCAGAATATTTAACGTTAACAACCTTAATAATAGTGGCGATATTGTTATTTTATTCCTGAACATTTTTTTATATCTTTATTCAGAAAATTTATATCCGCCACCATAAACTGTGACAATAGAATTAAAATTATTATCTTTACTTTTAAATTTTTTTCTTATTCTCTTAAAATGATGATCAATTGCTCTATCATCAATATTTTCTTTATCTTCCCCAAAAGCTGAAATAATTAGTTGATCTCTTGATTTAACAACTCCAGCATTTTCTGCTAAAGATTTAACTAATAAAAATTCAGTTACAGTTAAATTCACAGTTTTATTTTTCCATTTACACATATACTTTTCTGTATCTAAGGATATGTTACCTATCTTTATTGAATTTTTATTATCAATTTTTTTTACTTCCTTTTTATTTATTAATTTAGATCTTTTAATTAAAATTCTTATTCTTTCTACTAAAATTTTTTGTGAAAATGGTTTTGTAATATAATCATCAGCCCCAATTTTTAATCCGAGCAATTCATCAATTTCTGTATCTTTTGAGGTCAAAAAAATAACTGGCAACTGTGATGTTTTTCTTAATTCTTTTAGTAATTCAATTCCATCTAATCTTGGCATTTTAATATCAACAATAGCTACATCAGGGTTATTTTTTAAAATTGCTTCTAAACCGGACTCACCATCAGAAAACGTTTTAACATTAAAACCTTCAGTTTCAAGTAATATAGAAACTGAAGTCAATATATTTTTATCATCATCAATTAAAAAAATATTTTTTTTCATATTAAATACTAATTTAGTGTGCCTCCGCCCAACTTGATCCTTGTCCAATGTCAGCTATTAATGGTATGTCTAATTTTACTTCTGGTAAAGACGCATTTTCCATTATTTTTTTTATCTCCTTAGAAAGATAATTAATTTCTGATTCATACATTTCAAATAGTAATTCATCATGAACTTGTAAAATCATTTTTGATTTAGTTTTTTTTTCTTGAAGAAATTTATCTATATTTATCATAGCTTTTTTTATAATATCTGCAGCGGAACCTTGGATTGGCGCATTAACAGCTGCTCTAATTGCAAAATTCCTCAAATTGGGGTTTTTATTGTTAATTCCATCAATATAACATTTTCTCCCAAACAATGTTTTAACAAATCCATTTTTTTTACAAAAATTTGTTATTTCATCAATATAATTTAATATTCCTTTATAATTTTTAAAATATTCTTTCAAAATTAAATCTGCTTCAGATCTTTGAATTTTTAATTGTTTTGCAAGACCAAATGCACTAATTCCGTAAATAATACCATAATTTATTGTTTTTGCTTTTCTTCTTAGATCGTCATCAACATCCTCTAGCTTTACATTAAAAATTTGTGAAGCTGTCTTCTTGTGAACATCTATGTTTTGTTCTAATGCTCTTTTTAAATCTTCAACTTTTCCAATATGAGCCAATAGTCTTAACTCAATTTGAGAATAATCTAAAGATACTAATTTAAATCCTTTCTCAGATATAAATGTATTTCTTATTTTTTTTCCTTCATCTGTCCTTATTGGAATATTTTGCAAATTTGGATTTGTCGATGATAATCTTCCTGTGTTTGTGGAAGCCATAGAATAAGAAGTATGTATTCTTAATGTCTTCTTATTAACTTCATTAATTAAAGATTCTATATAGGTATTTATTAATTTTGATATTTGCCTCCATTCTAAAAGAAAATCTGCAATTTTATGGCCATCGTAAGATAAATTTTCTAAAACATCTACGCTAGTACTATATGCTCCGCTTTTACCCTTTTTTCCACCTTTAAAACCAAGTTTATCAAATAATATTTCTCCTAATTGCTTAGGGGAGGCAATATTAAATTCTATCTTTGATAATTTAAAAATTTCTTTTTCTATTTTTAATAATTTTTTTTGAAAAGTTGAACCTAAATTTGTTAATTGTTTTACATCAATTTTAATACCTTCTTTTTCCATTTTAGCTATAACTTTAATAAGAGGTTTCTCGATATTTTCATAAACACTTAAAATTTTTTCTGAAATAATTCTTTTTTTTAAAATTTTATATAACTGAAATGTTATATCAGAATCTTCTGCCGCATAAATATAAGCATCGTTTATTACAACTTCATCAAATGTTTTTTCTTTTTTTCCGACACCAACAACATCTTTATATTTAATTGTTTCATGATCTAAATAAATTTTTGCTAAATCGTCTAAATTGTGTCTAAATTTTCCTGCATCTAAAACATAAGATAAAAGCATAGTATCGTCGACTGGACTTAAATTAATTCCAATATTAGATAAAACAATTTTATCATATTTAATATTATGACCTACCTTCATTATAGCTTTTTCTTCAAAAATTTTTTTTAGAATTGGCAAGCATTGTTTTAAATTTAAATTTTTGAATTTATTTTCAGTATTTAAACTATGTTTAAATGGTAAATAGAAAGCTTCTTTTTCATTTATTGATAATGAAATTCCCACAAGTTCAGCTGAATTTGCATTTAGTGAATTTCTTTCAGTATCAACTGAAAGTAATCTTGTTTTTTGAATTTTTTTTTCTAAATTTACTAAATCTTTTAAAGATTGTATTACAAAATATTTTTGACTCTTTTCTTGAGAAGACTGATTATTTGAATCATTTTCATCCTTTTTACTGAATCTCGAAATTAAATTTTTAAAACCATGCTTTTCAAAAAATTTTAACGCTGTTTTCTGATTAATGCCCTCAAATAAATTAGAATTATATTTATTTTTTAAATCAATATTATCTTTCAAAGATACTAGTTTTTTACTAATTAAAGCATTTTCTTTTTCATCAATTAAAACTTGTTTTCTTTTTGGTTGTTTTATTTCATTAACTTTAGCCAATAAATTTTCTAAATTATTATAATTATTTATTAATTCTGCTGCTGTTTTAATACCTATTCCTGAAACTCCAGGAATATTATCAATGCTATCTCCAGCCAAAGCCATAACGTCAATTACTTTAGAAGGTTTAACTCCAAATTTTTCTTCAACTTCTTTAATACCGATAAAATTATCTTTCATTGAATCGTACATTTTTGTATTTTTATTAACTAACTGCATTAAATCTTTATCTGAAGATACAATTGTTACTGTCACGCCTTTTTTTTCAGCTTCTTTTGTATAAGTAGCAATAATATCGTCTGCTTCATATCCATCCATTTCAACTCTAGGGATTTGTAATGCATCAGTTGCATCTCTAATTATTGAGAATTGGGGTATTAATTCTTCTGGAGGCTCGGTTCTATTAGCTTTATAATCTTTATAAATATCATTTCTAAATGTTTTTCTTTTAGTATCAAAAACAACAATTATTTGTTCGGGTTTAAATTTTTTAAATATATTTAAGATCATATTACAATATCCATAAACTGCATTTATAGGAGTTCCTTCTGGGTTTGTTAATGGAGGAAGTGCATAAAATGCACGAAAAATAAATCCTGACCCGTCAATTAAAAATAAGTTTTTCAATTTTAACTAATTATATACATTTTAAAAAAAGAAGTTATTTATATTACCATTAAAAAAAATAATTTTGAATTAGTGGAAAAGAAAATTAAATACGCGGTCGATATAAAAAAGCTAAATAAAACTTTTACTAACAAAAAAAAAGAAAATATTTTAGCTTTAATTAATGTAAGTTTACAAATTCCAAAAGGTTCCTTATTTGGTTTACTAGGTTTAAATGGGGCAGGTAAATCAACTATAATAAATATATTAGCAGGTTTATGTTTGAAAGATTCAGGAGTGGTTAAACTAAACGATTATAATATTGATACAAATAGAAAAGAAGCTAGTTGTGAAATAGGTATTGTCCCACAAGAATTAAATTTTGATCCTTTTTTCACCCCAAAGGAAATATTAGAAGTTCAAGCAGGGCTTTATGGAATAAAAAAAAAATATAGAAAAACAAGGGAAATTCTAGAAGATTTAGATTTATATAATAAAGCTAATTCATATACAAGAAGCCTTTCAGGTGGTATGAAAAGGAGGCTTATGATAGCAAAAGCTTTAGTTCATAATCCTTCAATTCTTGTTTTAGACGAACCTACTGCCGGTGTTGATGTAACGTTGAGACAACAATTATGGAAATACATAAAAAATTTAAAATCAAAAGGAAAAACTATTCTTTTAACAACACATTATATAGAGGAAGCTGAAAGATTATGCGATAGGATATGTATTGTAAATAATGGAAAAATTGTTTTATCTGAAACTAAAAAAAAAATTATGAAAGAATTTAAACGAAAAAAATTAGAAGATATTTTTATAAATATTACAAAATCTTAATCGAAGAAATTATCTTTTTAGCTTCTTCCTTATATTTCCTATAAAATTCCATTTCAGTAGCAATAAAATATACTGAATAAAATTTTTTATCTTTTATTCCAGCTACTGCAAAACCTCTATAGTTTAAGCCTAGCTCATTTTGTGCTTTTATATCAAATGATATACCTTCAACACTCCCAATTTTATAATTTTCTAGATTTGTTGTTTCAAAATTTGTAAATTCTCTTGACCAAATAATACAATCATCAAAAAATTCTTTCATTTCAAATTTATTCATTTTTGAATTAAATATAGGTCTTTTGTCACTTTCTTTTGTAAAATAACTATCATGATCAAATAATGATTTTCCCTCTTCCAATGGTTTAAAAAAAACAATTCTATCTAAAGTATATCCATCCACTGTCCAGAATAGAAAATTAAATTCTTCCTCTTGAAATTGACTCCACTTTTTATTTGTACTAACAGAATAAATTTTGTTTACTTCAACTTTTCCAGGTTCAACTAAAATATATGGTTCATCTGGTTTACAAGAAATTAAAACTAAAAAAAAGGAAATAAGAAATATTTTTTTTATAAGTGCCATTTAATTTAAATAACTTTCAATTATTGATTTATCTTTAGGATTTATAGCAAGGTCAAGATACCTTTGTAAATTTTTTTTTGCTTTTTTATCTTTTTCAATTTTTAATTGTAACAAACCTAGCTCTTTATATACATCAGCAAAATCATCTTTTAATTTGATTGATTCTTTATATAAATCTATTGCTTTTTGAAAATTATTTTCAATATCTCCTCTCAAACGATAAATTTCTCCTTTATAGAATTTTAATAAGTATTCATTTTTATTGTCTCCATATACTAAATCTATTACAAATTCAGTTTGTTCAACTTTATTTTTAAGTCTCATTTCATCCTTTACCCATTTTTTTAAATGAGGAGAAGTTTTTTGTTTTAATTCTTTTTCATTTTTTTTAGTTTCAAAGTTTTCATAACTTTGTGTCTGTTTTTTTAAATTTTTTATTCGTTCTTCTGGTGCAGGATGAGATGCTAAAAATGCCAATGGTTTATTTACTTCGCCTAATTCCATTTCTTTAATTATATTTTCCCATATTTTTGGTGCTTCCTTGGGATCATATCCTCCTTTTATTAAAAGATCTAAACCTATTTTATCTGCTTCCCTTTCATTATCTCTACTATGTTTTGCCATAAAACCTGCCTGTAGTAATTGTGTTAAATTAAATATATCTCCTCCTGATGGTACGCCGCCTACTGCAAGCCCGATTGCTAAAATTGCCATTAAATCTGTCCTAGATTTAGCATCTAACCATGCTTTAAGAGAATGTCTTTTTATATAATGACCTGCTTCATGGCCTATAACAGCTGCAACTTGAGCTTCATTTTGAGCACGTAAAAGCAATCCTGTCCAAACTACCATCATGCCATTTGGTGCCATAAAGGCATTAAAATAAGGCATATCTTGGACATATACTCTTATATCCTTGCAATAATCAGGAGTTAAAGTACATAAAATATTTTTCAAATACTTTTCTAAACTTTTATCCTTAACTCTAGATCCTGAAGTTTTTAATTTTTCCTCATAATTATTCATTTGCATCCATAATCCTGCCTCAATTGTTTCTATTGATGGGGTTTCTTCAGGTTTAATATCTTCAATTTTTTTCGCCCCGCCGATAGGCGTTGAACAACTTGTTAGAAAAATAATTATAATTAAAAAAAAATTTTTCATCCTGGAAATTCTTCAAAAAGCTTATTTACAGTTTCTCGTGCTTTTTCCACATCTCTTACATCGCCAAAAGATCTATAATATCCATTAAA